>JAQBRL010000009.1 GCA_028286525.1 Parcubacteria group bacterium
CGGACTCCACGGCGCTTCCGGGTGACATCGTGCGCGCCGTCGCCAAGATGGGAACGAACGAAAACGTAGCCATCCTGGTGGACGCCACCGATCCCTACCAGAAGCAGCGCGGCCTCGACGCCGCCGTCCAGTGGAATCTCGCCCTCTCCAACCAGGGCAAACCGCTCGCCACCATCTGGATCTTCAGCAAGCGCGGCCTGGTGCAATACCGCAACGACTCCAGTCTCTGGGTCTTCGGCGACAAGCACACGCCGTTCCAGAACGCGATCCGGATGCTCGACGCCCAGACGATCAAGCGCGTCATCCTCGTGACCAACGCGCGAATGACCGAGAACGATGTCGCGGGCGCCGCGGTGGAGACGCCCATCACCGGCTACTGCATCAGCTCGGTCTGTCAGACCGGCATGGAGCGTCTGACCAGCCAGCTCAGCGACCAGCGGAAGCAGAAGGGTGAGAGCTTCGCGGTGCCGCACACCAGCTAGTGCTGCCGGCTGCGGCAAGGCTTCGGGCCGGACCTCTGTTCCTTCGGGAACATGTCCGGCCCTTTCTTTATATATGCGTGATCATGTCGGCCTTAATGGCCTCGAACGTGCCGCCGACTTTCTTGCCTGGATTGAAGATGCCGTTCGGATCGAACACCTTCTTCGTTTCCCGGAAGAGTTCCACCATGCGGGTACCGAACATAAGCGGGAGATACGGCGTGCGGATGATGCCGTCGTTGTGCTCGCCGGTGGTAGATCCTCCGTATTTGATGACGAGCTCGTAGACCTGGGGGGCAAGGTCGAGGATGATCTGCCGCACGTCGGGCTTGGTCAGGTCCATGAGCGGGATGATATGGAAATTGCCGTTGCCGATGTGGCCCGCGATCGTATATATGAACTTGTCCTTATATAGGTCCAGGAGCGCATTCAATTCCGGAAGGAATTGCGGATAGGTCGAAGGCGGCACGACGAAGTCATCGATGAACGGAGCGGCGTAGAGCCCATGCACGTTCTTGCGTAGAAGCGCGAAACTCTCGCGCCGTACGACCCAGTACTTCTCGGCGCTCCGCTCGTCCTTTTTAATAGAGGTCTGCAGCTTCATATCCTTGAGCGCATCCTGCGCTTTGTGTGCCATCGCGAGCGCTTCGGCGTGCGTGTCCTCGGAGAACTCGGCCATAAGCACGAGATTCGGTACGCCACCCTGCGCAACCATGAACATTTCCGGGATGAAGGAAAGGCCGAGGCGTGCCGCGCGACCAAATCCCATCTGCGAGAGCATCTGCGGCATGAACTTCACCGCGAGCTTGAAGGTCTGGTCGTCATAGCTCTCGAAGCTTTCAGGATTGAACGGAAGGACACGCTTCACTATTTCCGGAAGTACCGAGAGATCTTTGAGGAAAATAACCAACATGGAACGGTGTGGTTGATTCTTCACGAGCTTGAGCTTCATCTTCGTGGTGAGTGCGAGCGTGCCCTGGGCGCCGCAGATGAGCTTCGCGAGATTGAAGGTACCGCGCTCGACGTCGAACACGTTCCAGAGCGCGTAGCCCGCGGAATTCTTCGAGACTTTCGGCTTGGCTGCTTCTATCGTTTCGCGATTATCGATGATAAGCGTGCTCATCTTGCGGTAGATGTCACCTTCGAGCGTATTGAGCTTCTTCTTCTCCTCGAGCTCGCTCGGCCCCAGCTCCTTGAAGGTGGTCATGGTGCCATCGGCAAGCACCACGTCCACTTCTTCCACATAGCGTTCCGTCTTTCCGTATTCGAGGGTGCGCTCACCGCCCGAGTTGTTATTCAAAAGGCCGCCCATCGCCGCGAGCTCGCGGGATGCCGGGTAGGAGGGAAGTATCTGATCGCCTTTGGCGAGCGTCGCTTTCTCGAAGTCGCGATAGAAGACGCCGGGCTCGGTGACGGCATAGCCATCGCCCACCTCGACGATATGATTCATGTACTTGGTGAACACGGCGAGCACGGACTTCGTGAGCGGGCCGCCCGACATGTCGGTTCCAGCAGAGCGCGCCGTCACGGAAATATCCTCGCCTGCGCCTTTCGCATCGGCGACGAACTTCACGAGCGCGGACACATCCGCCGCATCTTTGGGGTACACCACCACCTTAGGCATGAGCGTGAACACGCTCGTATCGCGCGACATTTTCGTGAGGGTGTCGGTATCGTTCATCACGTCGCCTTTCACCGTGCTCGCAATGCGCTCCTTAAGATCTTCCATATGTATGAGTGTAGCGCGCTACGGAACGGGATTACAGGCAACGCACACGCCCAGCTTCTCTAATTTCTCGAGATAGCTGATGACGGCGGAGGCGTACCCGCTATGGCTCCACGTAAGCGGGGAAACCGAGACCTGCTCGCAGGAGGTGGCGTCCAGCTGTTCGGAGAGCATGCCGGAAGGAAGCGCGTGGGACGCCACCCAGTCGAATATCTCAATGACCGGCTGCAGGTCATCCACCGTCTTCGCTCGTGCAATGAGGTATTCCGCATACCACAGGGTCGTGATGAACCACGGGTTCGGGCGGTCGCCGACTGCGTAGTACTGGTCGTGCTCATAGCGGGCGATACCGGTATGAGGCGAGCTCGCGCTTAAACGATCGGCAGTCTTCTCGAACGCGGCTACGAGACGCGGATCGTCCACTGGTAGCACCCCGAACGCGAAGACGCCGTACACGCTTGAAATATCAATCGTACGATCTTCCCCGTGAGAGGTCTTCATTTTTAGAAAGAGTCCCGACTCTGCATCGTACAGATGCGTCATGATAGCTTCCTGCACTTCGGTTGCCGCGGTGCGATAGGCTTCGGCGCGTTCGGTTTTTCCGAGCACGCTCGCGATATCGGCAGCGGCATTCAGCGCCCCGAACACGGATGCCGCGGTGTAGGTGGAAACTCCACGCTTTTCTTCCCAGAGGTCGTAGGAGGGAAGGGGAAGCTTCGTGTCGGGGTCACGGTACTCCAGCATAAAGATAGCGGCCTTCTCAAGGAGCGGGTTGTCAAGGCTTTCGATGAATTCGAGGTCACGGCTGTGGCGATAGTGCTCGGCGAGCGCGTAGACCACGAGTGCCGTCTCGTCCTCCTGGATAGGAAGTTGCGGCTTGCCATCCTTGATCCAGGGATGCCAAGAACTCCCGAGCGCACCGTCCGGCAAGTATTTGTGCATGAAATATCCTTTCTCATCGATAACGCGATTGCAGAAGGAGAAGAATCGCTCGGCGATGTTGGGATCGCCCGCGCGATCGAGCGTGAGTGCGCTGTACGCGGCGTCGCGTGGCCAGATGTAGGCATAGGTGTCCTTACCATACTCGAGCATGTCGGAATCGGCCGAGGCGATGATGCCACCATCGTTGTCCATATGGGCGCGCACGAGCATGAGCGACTTCTTAAAGAGCGCAATGTGTTTTTCAGAGAGGCCGTGAAAGCTCCAGTCGTATTTTGTTACCCATGCCTTCCAATAATTTCCGGTGGTCGCCAGGAGATGCTCGGGGGTCTTATGGAGAAGATAGGCGTGGAGCTCTTTCGCTTCCTTCACCGAGCGGCCGGCCGTGAGCCAGTAGTGCGCGGTTTTCGTTTCGCCTGCGTTCAGCTCGAGCGTAAGCGAGAGCATGGAATCTACCGTGCCGTGCTCGACAGGATTTTTCGATAAGTGACCGTCTTCTGCGTCGCGGAAAGTGCCTTCCTTGCCATCTATGCCCGAGAGCCCGACTGCGTAATCAGTGAAATGAGCGCCACCGACCTCGGCGCTGATGAGAAAGACGCGCTCACCCTTGTAATGGATGATGGCGGGAAGTTCCGGATCATAGTAGCCCGTATCGCCGCCCTGCGAGCGATACATAGAGAACTCGGCCCCCAGATACAGCTTCACTTCGCGGAAGCGATCAGTGAGATTATGCGCTTCGATGCGCCGTAGGAATATGGGGCTTTCGTTATAGACGATATCGGTGAAGGAAAGCTCGATACCCATGGCATCGTTCCGTGCGGTTATCGCACTGCGTAGCGACTCTTCTTCGCAGGCGACCTCTACCCGCCACCCCGCATCCGTTATCCAGGACAAAGAGCCATCGACGAATACGCCGATGCGGTGGCGCATGCCCGCTCCGACATGGTCTTCGAGTCCGACATGCGGGAAATAGATATCGCGCACCTGGCCCGCGCCATCGAGCGCAACCAAAAGAGAACCATTCGCAAGGATAATAGAGCGCATGATTATGGAGCGAGCGCGGGCGTGTGGCCTCGCGTGCGCAGCGTCAGGTCCTTAAGCGCATTCATGTACGAAATGTACGCGTCGTAGGGCGACTCGTACGGCGAGAAGTACGCGTGCACGTCTCCGTCGTTCGACCACTTCGTGCACATGTAATAGAAATGATCCGAGGTCTGCAGGCGCCGCCACTGCTCGAGCAGCTTCCTATTACCAGAGCCGATGACCGCATGCTCGAGCGCGTACACGGCGTCGAATGCCGTGCGCTGCAAGTCGTTGCCGAGCCATGCGGTAAGGTCGCGGTCGGTGTCGGCCCACGTGACCACTTCGGGCATATCGACCTCGTCATGCACGCCATAGCGGGCGATGACTTCCGAGGGCGTCTTGAAATCGAGGTCGGGGTAGGCGAGCAGCGCTTCCGGAAGCTTCTCGAGGAAATGGAATATGCCGGTGGACTCCCACTGGTGCTCGCCGAAGGTCTCGAAGTCCATGAACAGATTCACGGTTTCCGCATTCCCGCGCAGCGCTGCGGCCCACGCCGCGAACTTTTCCGCCGTGAGCGGCCACTCGGACCACTCCTGCGAAGAGAAACGGAAGGCAATGTCGTCCGAGAGTTTGTAGTTCTTCAGCAGGAGCTTGATGCGCTCGGTCCCTTTCGGGCGGTACAGGAAGTTGGGGCTGCGCCAGCCGAGTATCGGGTCCCAGCCTTCGGCGACGATGCCGTCATAGCCCGCGCCCTCGGCCCACGCCGCGACGTCGTTGGAGTAAGAGAGTTCCGTATTGCGGAAGACGCGGGGCACGACGCCCAGGATGTGCTTCATGACGCTCGCGTGCTTGGCGACCTGCCGCTCGAATTCGGTACGCGAACGGAAGAAGGCGAGCGAATGATAATAGGTTTCCGAAAGGAACTCCGCGCGCCCGGTGGCGGCAAGCATCTGCAGCCGAGCGACTACTTCGGGCGCCTCGTGCACGAGCTGCTCGAGCGCGACGCCCGAGATGGAAAAGCTCACGCGGAATTCCGGGTGACGCTCCATGAGGCGCAAGAGGAGTTCGGTGGTGGGGAGGTAGGATTTCTCCGCGACCTTGCGCAAGACGCGCGTATTGTTGAGGTCATGCTCGCCTTCGTCATTGAAATACTCCTCATCATTGCCGATGTCGAAGACGCGATACCGCTTCACGCGATAGGGCTGGTGTATCTGGAAATAGAAGCAGACGGAAGCCATAGTTATGCGTAGGAATAGCTCGGCGGCGCGAGCTCATCGATGAGATCCCGTATCTTCTCGCCCGCTCGCGTCCAGGTGAGCAACGAGCTCTCGCGCTTGGCTTTGCGCGAGAGGGTCTGGGCGAGCTCGGGCGAATCGAGCAGGAAGAGCATCTTGTTCGCCATTTCCTCGGTGTCCCAGAAGTCCGCCGTAAGCAGATGGCGCGCTGCTTCCGCGATGCCTGACTGTTTCGATACCAGCACCGGCGTGCCGATGCGCATCGCTTCGAGCGCGGCGAGACCGAAGGGCTCCGCGACCGACGGCATCACGAAGAGGTCGGCGAGGGCGCAGGTTTCGTATTGCTCCTGCCCCCGCAGGAACCCGGTGAACAGGACATGCTCGCCGATGCCCAAGGAAGCGGCGAGTTCCATGGTGGAGCGCTCCATATCGCCCGAACCGGCGACCACGAAGAGCACCTTCGGATCATGCTCGAGCACGCGCTTAGCAGCGCGGACGAAATAGTCCGGTCCTTTCTGGAGCGTGATGCGTCCCATGAAAAGCACGATCTTCGTTCCGTTCTCTTTGAGTTTCGTGAGGCGCGACGGCGCGGTGCTCGGCGTGAGTGCGGTGTGGATGTCGATGCCGTTATGCACGACCGCTATCTTTTCCGCAGGGACGCCATAGTGGCGCATGATGATCTGCTTCGTGCGCTCGGACACGGCGATGACACGGTCGGCGAAATGCAAACCTTCCTTCTCGAGTTCGAAAATGTGCTGGTTCAGGGAATGCCCGCCGCTGCGCTCGAATTCGGTCGCGTGCACATGCGCGATGAGCGGCTTGCCGGTGAGGCGCTTCGCGTGCATGCCGGCACCGAAGGAGAGCCAGTCATGCGCGTAGATGACGTCGGGCGAGGAGATGGAGGCGATGCGTCCGGCAGCGCGCGCGTAGCGCGCCACTTCGCCCACGAGACCATCACCGTATACCGGCGTGCCGTCCTCATGCTTGGCGTAGGAGCCGCTCGCCGCATAGGGATGAATGCCTGAATCGACCGCGTGCACCTCGACGTTCTCGAGGTCCGTCGTGATGAGGCGTGCGTACGAAAGGGAAACGGGGAGGCGCTTAGGCACTACGAAGGTGACTTCAGCACCTCCGCGCGCGAGCGCGCCAGTGATGCCTTGGCAGGCCACGCCGAGGCCACCGCTGTTGAACGGCGGGAATTCCCAGCCGAACATGAGTATCTTCAAAGGATTCGCGCGGTGGGCGTCGCGCAGATCGAGCGCATCTTCTTCATGCTCGCGGGGCATGCGGACGCGCGTATGACTATCAGTAGATGTCCAGGTACGAGAGCGGCCAAAGGAGGCGAATGCCGCAACAATAAAGACTGCTACTACAACGAAAAGACCGAAGAGGGAAAAACTCATCTTCTTACTAGAATACCGCGTCGCACCTTATATATGCGGGGGATATCACCAGTTTTTATAAGCTAAATGGAAACCGCCGTCCGAACCAATCGCTATGAGCGAAAGGTCCGAACGGCGGCGTGCCGTCACTTGTGCGGCGGCGGATAGGGATAGCGGGCGTACGCTTCCTCGACTTCGCAGAATTTCTCGATCAGGTCCGCAGTCCGCATCTCCAACAGCTGATGCTCGTCATTGATCGCGGCCGATGTGTTACGGGTGAGACGATGCCACCCCAGCGACCACTGTGCTTTGCGCACAGCGGCCGGCGAGGGGACGCGAGCGGCGGCCGTACCGCAGAGATCCGCCACCTGTTTCGGACGCGGAGCGCAGCAAGGCGGCAGCACCTGGGCGAAGGCGGGGGAGGCGACCGAAAGCGACAGGGCGCAGGCGGCGAAGAGGAAGATTTTCATCGAAGGTATCTCCGTTCCGATTGATTCCAAAGGGTCCTAAAGGACCCGAACATTCATTTAATATAATACACCTTATTAAGGCTTTTGTCAATAAATCGCAACCCAGGCCGTAGCGAGGCGGTTATAGGGGGTGGAAGGCACTCCAGCCTCTCCCCAACCCGGAGGACTCTATGCCTGTCTTGGACCTTGAAGCGTTCCTGTACGAGCAAGCGGACATGACCCATGCGAAGATCGAGAAGACCGCCGAAGACGTGTGGATGCTGTCGCTACTGAGTCCGCGCGGTGAGCCTGAACCGTTCTGCCGCATAAGGTGGAAGGAGACGGACCAACCCGGATATGCTCTGCTGGCATTCGACACCGTTCTGCGGCTTGTGGTCGCTCCGACCGACCGAGCAGTAATGGCAGAACGCTTCGTCCTGTACGAACAGATTCGGTTCTCGATTCTCTCGCAGGACGATACGC
Source organism: Parcubacteria group bacterium (assembly GCA_028286525.1). Taxonomy (GTDB): domain Bacteria; phylum Patescibacteriota; class Minisyncoccia; order Phycocordibacterales; family Phycocordibacteraceae; genus C7867-001. Next base: position 7,717 of record JAQBRL010000009.1, read on the forward strand.
TGCTCACGGTCGCCTACGAATGCGCGCGCATTCTCTGTCCATACGTCCTTATCGATATGATAAAAGCAGGGGACCCGCATGCAGCGAAGCAGTTCTTCGCTGACTACAATGAAGGGATCAAAGGCGTCTCGCAGCATCTGTTAGGTATCGCGAAGAGCCTCGGATGTTTCCTGCCTCGGCACTGAAATCGCCCGCCGGGACATCTGTCCCGGCGGTACGTTGTCCCCGTTTCAGCGAAAAAACACGAAATGCTATACTGTCCCTAACGTATGGCTTCCGCTCCTCTCGCGCTCAAAATAGAAGGCCTCAAGAAGGTGTACGACACCGGCACCGAGGCCCTGAAGGGGGTCTCGCTCACCATACCGCAAGGCGAATTCTTCGGTTTTCTCGGGCCCAACGGGGCAGGCAAGACCTCGCTTATCTCCATCGTCTCCGGACTTGCTACCAAGACCGCGGGCACCGTCGAGATAAACGGCCTCTCGATGGATAGCTATCCGGACAAGGTGAAGTCCTTCATCGGACTGGTGCCGCAGGAGTTCAATTTCAATATCTTCGAGAAAGTGGAGGACATCGTCGTCGATCAGGCCGGCTACTATGGCATTCCTCGAGAGGAAGCGAGGAAGCGTGCGGAGAAGGTGCTCGTCCAGCTCGGTTTGTGGGAGAAGCGTGCGGATAAAGCCATGGACCTTTCCGGCGGGATGAAACGGCGCCTCCTCATCGCTCGCGCGCTCGTGCATGAGCCGAAGATACTGCTGCTGGATGAGCCCACCGCGGGCGTGGATGTGGAGTTGCGGCGCGGAATGTGGGACTTCCTGCGCGAGATAAACGCGGCAGGCACCACCATCGTCCTCACGACGCACTACCTGGAGGAGGTGGAGATACTCTGCCGGACGGTCGCCATCATGAATAAGGGAGAGATAATCGCCGAGGGCGGCGTCAAAGAGCTCATTTCCAAACTGAACTACGTGACCCTGCTGCTGGATACCACCGAGCCGCTTATCCAGGCGAAAATAGTGCTCCTGCGCGGTCTCAACATAAAGAAGATAGACGACACGACGCTTGAGCTCACCCTGAAGCCGGGCGAGACCGTGAACGATGCGTTACGCACGATATCGGGCACTGGCATACAGATAGCGAACATCCGCAATTCCGGAAGCCGCCTTGAAGAGGTGTTCGTCAATCTCATAAAAAAAGACTCATGACCCGCTCTCCCATTTTCATCGGCTACTACACGATGGTCCGCAAGGACTTCATCCGGATCATGCGCATCTGGAGCCAGACCCTGCTGCCGCCTATCGTTACCACCGCCCTCTACTTCGCCATCTTCGGTACCTTCATCGGCAGCCAGGTGCGCGCCGTGAATGGCCTTTCGTACATTTCCTTCATCGTGCCGGGCATCGTCATGATGTCGGTCATCACGAGCGCCTATATGAATACGGTCTCGACCTTCTATTTCGCCAAATGGCAGCGCACTATCGACGAGCAGCTGGTTTCCCCCATGCCGATGTGGACCATCATCGCGGGCTTCGTGACCGGTGGCGTGATGCGGGGCTTACTGGTCGGCGTTCTCGTGGTCATCACGTCGCTCTTCTTCACGCATCTCGTGCTTTTCAATATCGCGGTGGTCATCTCTGCTGCCGTTCTGACCACGCTCCTGTTCTCGTTCGCCGGGCTCGTGAATGGCATCTTCGCGAAGTCGTTCGACGCGATATCCATCGTGCCGACCTTCGTGCTGACGCCTCTTACGTACCTGGGCGGCGTGTTCTACTCGGTCAATCAGCTGCCGCCATTCTTCCGCACGCTCTCGCTCGCGAATCCCATCCTCTACATGGTGAACGCCTTCCGGTACGGCTTCCTCGGCGTGACGGACGTATCGGTCGCGGTCTGCTTCGCGGTCATGGGCGGGCTTACCGTGCTGTTCTTCTTGCTCACCCTCTTCCTGTTCATTCGCGGTGCCGGTCTGAAGAAATAGAAATTCTTCCATGTTGACGTACATACAAGCAATACTCATCGGCGCCCTGCAGGGCATCACCGAGCTGTTTCCCATCTCGAGCCTCGGGCACACCGTACTTCTTCCGCAGCTCTTGTCCTGGAACATCGACCAGGGAGCCGAATTCTTCGTCGTCTTCCTGGTCGCCACCCATTTCGCGACTGCGCTCGTGCTGCTCGCGTTCTTCTGGAACGATTGGTGGAAGATCATCTTCGGATTCTTCCGTACGCTTCGCGCACGGCGCATACCGGCAGGGGACACCTATGCCCGCCTTTCCTGGCTGATAATCGCCGCGACCATTCCGGCAGGGCTGCTCGGCCTTCTGCTCGATAAGGAATTCGAGCAGCTCTTCGCCGCTCCGGTCGTCGTGGCTCTTTTCCTTATCGGCAACGGCTTCCTGCTGTACGGCGCGGAATTATTGCGACGCGGCCGCGATCTCCCGGCTGAAACCACCGCTGATGAAGCAATCGTCCAGCTTTCTTTCAAGCAAGCGCTCGGCATCGGCAGCATGCAGGCGCTCGCGCTCCTGCCTGGCTTCTCGCGCACGGGCGCGGCCCTTGCGGGTGGTCTCATCTTCCGGTTGAGTCACGAGAGCGCTGCGCGCTTCTCTTTCCTCCTTGCGACTCCGCTTATTTTTGCGGCAGCTGCACTGAAGCTTCCGCAGCTTTTTCATGGCAATGGTTTCCCAGTCGGAGAGATACTGGCAGGAGCGCTCGTTTCCGCCGCCTGTGCATACATCGCTATCCGTTACCTCACGAGCTATTTCAAGACGAACACCCTGAAGCCGTTCGCGTACTACTGCATGATCGCCGGCGCGATCGCACTCGTCGTCCTGCACTAATTTTCTCCCCACCTGCGAGCGACATTCATCTTCGCTTCATTATAGTTCCGTTAAGATGCGCGCATGAGGTTCGAGAGACACTCGTCTCACCTCGTGTTCTTTCACTTTACTTAGCATCTCGCTCCGGAGCTTAGGGCCTTGCGGGGTGCATACCACTGGTTTTCCGTATGCAAAACGGGAAACTCGAAGCGATAGCTTCATTCACGCTATTATTCAGCGCTCGTTGATAATCAACGCGTATGATTAAGAAAAAGAAGGCTTAGTTGGCCAGCCCCAGACTATAGAACTAGTCTGGGGCTGGCCGCTTTGCGTACCTAGGCGGAGAAATCCAGGGTCGCTTCAAGCGGGCTTCCGGAAGGGGCGAGCAGCGGCAGCTGCGGACTATCCTTTGCCGGAGGGAACGAGACCTTGATGGTCGTACCGTGCCCGACGGCGCTGCGCAGCGTAATGGTTCCGTGATGCAGACGGATGATCTCGTTCACGATAGCGAGGCCGAGACCGGAGGAACCGGTCCCGATGCCGCGTGCGCGCGACGTGTCCGCGCGGTAGAACGGCTCGAAGATGTGGTACAGGTCCTTTTGCTCGATGCCGATGCCGGTATCGATGACCGAAAGCGCCACGCGGCCGTCTTGGGCGCGTCCGACCGTGACCGTCGCCTGGCCGTTCTTATTGCTCGGCGTGTAATTGATGGCGTTCTTCGTCAGGTTCGTGATGACCTGGTCGAGCGCGGTCGCATTCCCGAGCACGAACGACCCTTCCGTAAGTTCGCACGCGAGCTTGATGCCGCGGGAGGCGGCGAATTCCTGATGGCGATCGCAGACGGTCTGCGCGATATGCGCGAGGTCCACCGGCTCGAAGGCCATGGTCTTGGGCCGGAGCAAGGAATCGAACGAGAGGAGGTTATTGATCGTTTCCGAGATGCGGTCGAGCTCCACGATGGTGCCCTCCATCGTATCGCGTATCTCTTTCGATAGGTGCGGGTCGAAGAGCGCGACTTCGGTCGAGGTTTTGATGATGGCGAGCGGCGTGCGTATCTCGTGGGCGACGTTCCCGATGAATCGCTTCTGGAAGCGTATGGTCTGGCGACCGGGTCGCAGCGCGAAGCGCGCGATGAGATATCCGAAGAGGATATTGAGCGCGACCATGCCCGCGAACACATACGTATACGTGCGATTACGCACGGCAGCGATGCTCTGGGGAAGGGTGCCCGAAGTCGTGGCCGTACCATTCACGAGGTCTTGGACATGCTGGGTGATATACCCGATCGTGTCCTCCTGCGCGTATTTTATAGCCCAGCCGAACACGAGGACCGAGAGCAGGGTCAGTCCCACTTGCAGGAAGATGATCTGAACCGTGGTCTGAACGCCCGGATTGAAGCGGTATTTATCCGTTAAGTCGGTAACCCACGCCGCGGACGGTTTCAAAGAGGGGATCGGTAGTTTCATAGGTATCCAGCTTCTTACGCAGGTTCTTCATGTGTACATCGAGAACGTTGGAAAAACCAGGGAAGTCGAAGCTCCATACATGATCCATTATAGTCTCGCGGGAGAGCGCCTCGTCCGGATGGCGCATGAAGAACTCCAGCAGCGAGTATTCCTTGAGGGTCAGGGGGACGGCAACTTCGCTCTTCTCAACGACGCGGCGGCCCGGGTCAAGCACGATATCGCGCACGATGAGCGTGGTCGGTAGCGTCTCCGCCGGCCTGCGCAGGACGGCGGTTATGCGCGCGACGAGTTCCTCGAAGGAAAAAGGCTTGGCGATGTAATCGTCGGCGCCCAGGTTCAGGAGCTCCACCTTGTTCTCGGTCTCGTCACGTGCCGTGAGTATGATGATGGGAGTCGTGACTCCCTCGGCGCGCGCGTCCCTGCAGATGGTCGCGCCATCGATGCCGGGCAGCATAAGGTCGAGCAGGATGAGGTCGTATTCGTTCCGATACAGCAGGATGCGGGTGCGCGCTTTCTCGGAATCTGCGAGCCAATCGACGGCAAAGCCCTTGAGCTCGAGCCCGCGTTTGAGGGCCTCGGCGAGCTTGGTTTCGTCTTCTACGATGAGGATACGCATAGGGATAAAAAACTTAATGAATAACTAATC
>JAQBRL010000012.1 GCA_028286525.1 Parcubacteria group bacterium
CTCTCGCAGGAAGAAGCCGAAACGCTCGGCCAGTCGCCGAAGATGCCCGGATGGTACCTGCATGACAGCAGGCACCTAATCGGGCTCGGTACGCGCGCTGCTCCAGTCCTTCCGGGCCAGGAGTCGCGCCTTACCGCACGGGAGCTCGAGAATATCATCTGGAACGAGCTCCTCTCCCACCCTCGCTTGAGCCGCCAGCGCTAAATCCGTCTACGGCTCAGCTACTACAAAGACCCCTCAATCCCGCGCCTCTTCTTCCTTCGGGAAGAATGCGCGGGATTCCTTTATATAATTGTTCCGCAACGCTTGTGCACCTTTGGCAACCGGCTATACTGAAGGAGTAACATATCTACCATGACCATTCTGTACATCATCTTTGCAGTCATCGCGGTGCTCATCGTCTGGGCCATCGCCTCGTTCAACGGATTCATTTCGAAGACCAACCGCACGAAGGAGGCATGGGCCGACATCGACGTGCAGCTCAAGCGCCGCTACGATCTTATCCCGAATCTCGTCGAGACCGTGAAGGGATACGCTGCGCACGAATCGAGCGCATTCGAGAACGTCACGAAGGCCCGTGCGGCCGCCATGGGCGTGCAGGCTACCGACACCGCAGGCAAGGCTGCGGCGGAGAATATGCTTTCGGGCGCGCTCAAATCCCTCTTCGCGGTTTCGGAAGCCTACCCGGACCTGAAGGCTAACCAGAACTTCCTCCAGCTCCAGAAGGAGCTCGGGGATACCGAAGACAAGATCCAGGCCGCTCGCCGCTTCTACAACGGGAACGTCCAGGACCTCAACACCAGCGTGCAATCCTTCCCCGGCAACCTCGTCGCCGGCATGTTCAATTTCAAGCCGATGGAACTCTTCCAGCTGGGGGCGGGCGAGGAAGCGGCTCGCGAGCCAGTGAAGGTCTCGTTCTAATCCCATGCTCGCTCGCGCCTGTAGCGGGGCAGCACTCCTGGCGCTTCTCGCGCTCCCCGTATCCTTTGCGTTCGCGCAAGCGGACCGGCACTATGACTACGCATCATTCGTCGCTACGTATAGCGTCCGGAAGGACACTACGGTGGACGTGGCGGAAGCGCTGACGTATCGGTTCACGGGCACCTATCATAATGGTTCGCGAAGCATCGCGAAGAAGGGAAGCGATGCCATTACCGACATACGGGTGTATGACACCGATCTGGATCATCCGTTACGGCTCACCGGCGAAGCGGATGGTACGGACTCCGCGAGTTGGGGCACGTATTCGGTCACCTCTACAGGCGATGCGGAGAATGTCGCGTGGCATTACGCGCTTACGGACACGCAGCACACCTGGATCGTGACGTATCGACTGCACGGCGCTCTTGCGTTCTACCAGGATCACGACGAACTCTACTGGAATCTCTTCACGGGCCTGAGCGCGCCGGTCGAGAAGGCGGAAGCGTTCGTGGTGCTTCCGGGAGAGGTGTCCACGCCGCTTTGGAGCGGATACGTGAACGGAAATCATGGGATGGTCCTTGATAGGCCTGACGCGCGCACCTTCCATTTCCTTGCGCTCAATTTCGCGGCGCAGGAGCCGGTAACTATCGCCGCAGGCTGGCAGAAAGGACTCGTGGACCAGCGCGCCTATTGGCGCGACTGGTTCATTTCGCAGTGGCCGTATGTCGTTTCCGGTATCCTGCTCTTGGTCACGGCGCTCTTCTGCGGTCTCTGGTGGTTCTTTACGGAGCGTTACAAACAGGGAACCGGCATTATCGTTGCGCAGTACGAGCCGCCCCGCGGACTGCCGCCGCTCGAGATGGAGCTCATAGTCAAAGAGCGTATATCAAGCAAAAGCTGGGCCGCCACGGTGGTGGACCTGGCCGTGCGCGGCTACGTACGCATCGAGGAACAACCCCAGAAATATAAGGGACTTTTACAAGTACTCGGTGTCCTGCCTATCGTGGTCATAGGAGCGCTCATTCTCCTGATCCTCGGTCTTGGCTTCGGTAACAGCGGCGTCGCGATCACGGTGCCTATTTTCCTATTCCTTGCATTTGATTTCGCCGCTTTTGCCATTATCGTGCGCACGACGTTCAAAGCTTCGCTCATTGCGAGGGATTATGTCGTACGGAATCTTCAGAAAGACGAAGGGCTCAAACCGTACGAACAGGGCTTCATGGACCAGCTTTTCCATGGGGGTACGGAATTCTCGACGAGAGAGCTGAAGAAGAGCACTTCGCGTCAGCGCGTGATGTATGCCGGTATGAAAGCGCTCGAGAAATCGGTATTAGAGGAGACCGATACGGATACGGGAGCCTATGCGCGCACGCTTGCCCATGAACGCTTCGGCAAAGGCATCTTCGCGGTCGCGATATTCGCGCTCATGGTCGTATTTTTCATCCTGCCGGGAAGCCTCACTGCCGGAGCGGGCTATGCAGCGCTGCTAGCGTCCTGCGTGCTTTGCGTGACCCTCATCGTGTATTTCGTGAGATTCGAAGCGCGACTCTCGCCGGAAGGGCAGCTGCTCAAGGAGCAATGCCTTGGCTTCAAGCTGTACCTCCATACCGCTGAACGCTATCGTCTGCAAAATCTCACTCCGGAGGCATTCGAGAAATACCTGCCGTACGCCATCATCTTCGGTGTCGAGAAGAGTTGGGCGCATGCTTTCGAATCGTTCGATCTTGCGCCGCCGAATTGGTACGTGGGCGCATATGCTGCAAGCGGTTCTTCAGGACCAGTCTCGTTCTCGCCGTCCTCGTTCGCCTCCTCCTTCAGCGCGAGTTTCGCATCCTCGTTCGCCTCTTCGGGAGCATCAGGCGCTTCTGGAGGCGGAGGCGGTGCAGGCGGCGGGGGAGGAGGGGGCGGTGGCGGCGCTTCCTAGCGGCACTTTGCTATACTGCGTGCCTATGACCCTCTATCAAGAACGCAGCGCGAATATATGGAAGACCGCCTTTCTCATGGCGGGCTTCATTGCGGTCGTACTCGCCGTGGGATATGCCGTCGCGTGGTATTACCACTCGCAGGCCATCCTGTACGTCGCTATCGTTTTCGCGGTCGGGATGAACTTCTATAGCTACTGGTTCTCCGATAAGCAGGTGCTCTCCATGACCAACGCGCGACCTGCGCTCCGCGAGGAATTCTTCGATTTCTACACGGTCGCGCAGAACATGGCCATCACCGCCGGCATCCCGATGCCGAAGCTCTACGTGATAGAGGACCCGGCTCCGAATGCGTTCGCGACAGGACGCGATGAGAAGCACGCGGTCGTGTGCGCGACCACCGGCCTGCTCGCCATGATGACGCGTCAGGAGCTCGAAGGCGTGATCGCGCACGAGATGTCGCATGTGAAGAACCGCGACATCCTGCTGATGACCATGGCGGTCGTGCTTGCTGGGTTCGTGGCCATCATCGCGGACATTTTCCTGCGCATGTCGCTGTGGGGCGGAGGAGACCGCGACAGTAAAGGGTCCGGGCTATTCATGATCATCGCCATCGTAGGCATCGTGCTTGCGCCTTTTGCAGCCACGCTCATCGAGCTTGCCATATCCCGCCGCCGCGAATATCTCGCGGACGCTTCGGGAGCCCTCCTTACCCGCTACCCGGAGGGTCTCGCGTCCGCACTCGCGAAGCTCGGAAGCTACGACGCTCCTATGCAACGCGTTTCGCATGCCACCGCGCACCTTTTCATCAGCGATCCGTTCGGTCCCGGCAAGACCGATTGGATCGACCGGCTGTTCTCGACGCATCCGCCCATTGCGGACCGCATCAAGCAGCTCCTCTCCCCAGACGGTAAATAAATCGACTTCGTGCTATAAAACACTGACTGGAGGCGTCGCATAGTGGTCTAGTGCACCGCCTTGGAAAGGCGGCATACCGCAAGGTATCGAGAGTTCGAATCTCTCCGCCTCCGCACTACGGTTATACTCAAATCATGAACGAAGAGCCGGTCATAAACGAACGGGAACGACTGCATGCTGCGCAGCTAGTCGCTTCGGGTACTCCCATTCCGCAGTGGTGGTTCAGAAGGAGCGCCATGCTTACGTTCCTTTTCAATGCAAGCTCCACGACCGTTCCGGAAGGCGAACGGTTCATCATCCGCGCCGCCCGTGACGCGCAGGATTTTACCGATGACGAAGGACTCAAGAAGCGTGCGGATACCCTCATGCACGAGGAGGCAGCGCATGCGCGTATGCATGATGCCTATAACCGGTATCTCGATTCACTCGGACTTCCGACGGAGAAGTACTACAAGGATACGAAACGCCTCATTGGCTTCTTGGAAAAACGTTTTTCGCTCATGGGGCGCCTGGCAGTATGCGCGATGATCGAGCATTTCACTGCAGTCTTCTCCAAGCAGGTGCTCGATACGGGCATCTTGGAAGGCGAGGATGTAGATGAACGCATGGATCGCATATGGTCGTGGCATTGCCTGGAAGAAGTGGAGCACCGGTCGACCGCATTCGACCTCTACCTCGAGCTTGGCGGAGGCTATTTCACCCGCATCGGTGCCGCATGGCTCACGAGCGTGCTCTTCGCCTACATGCATACGCGATGCCTATTCGCTTTTCTCGCTTCCAAGAAGGCGCTCTGGAAGTGGAATACCTGGAGGTATGGCCTTCCGTATGTCTTCGGTCCGCGTGGCGTATACCATCTCTTCCTTACGGATTGGCTCCGGTATTTCAAACCTGGCTTTCACCCCTACGATATCCCGATAGAGAATAGATTCCAGAAACAGCTGCACCACTACCACATCGAAGAAGAACTCGTGGGGTACTTTCCTGCCGAGCCTGCGTCAGTCGTTTGAAACTACCTTTCTTATTTAGCGTATTCGAGCGCCCACTCGAAATCCTTCATGCCTTTGTGCACGATGTAGCCGGAAAGCGCATACGTGCTCGTGGCGGCGTGCACCATGCCGCGATCGGTGGTGCGTCCCGTCTCGTAGCCATCCGCTTTCAATTCTGCGACCACCGCGTCGCTCGTATAGCCGAACGGGGAAGCGAAGTCCGTGACGCTGATGCCGAGCTTGCTCTCGAGCATCGTTTTGCTGTCGTACATCTCGTGATGCAGCATCGGGGGCGTCTGCTTCGAGAGAAGCGGATGGGTGAGCGTGTGGTCGGCTATTTCCATGCCGCTATCGCGGAGCGTGGCGAGCTGCTCCCACGTCATGAAGCGCGCATCCTTGCCGATGGGATTCGGAAAGATATAGAACACCGCCTTTGCATGATGCGCTTCGAGCAAGGGAAGCGCGTTTTTATACTGGGTCACCCATCCGTCGTCGAACGTGAGCACGACGGGCTTCGTCACGGGTGACGTCGTGCCGCGACGGAGCATATCCGCTGCTTCCTTCATCGTGATGGTCGTGTACCCATGGGTATCGAGATACGTGAGTTGCTGATCGAGCAGTACGGGCTCCGTGCTGAAGACCTCCTGCGATTTCGTCTCGGTCGGGGTACCGGTCGCGATGGTGTGGTAGATGAATATCGGTATCCGCAGCGGGACGCCGCTCGTGTCGCTCGGAAGTGCGGGCGTGGTCGTTGCGTGGCTGGGAAGGAACATATGCACCGCACCCGTGAGGGAAGCGGTAAGTCCGATGAGGAGCGCGACGAAGGAATGCATACGCTCACCGTACCGCGGGATGGGCCCGTAACCAAGCGACGCGGTGTACGCATGAAGCCTTCATCTTTTTCTCACTGCGCGGGTGGTATTCAAGGGCATAGGTAAGTTGTCTTTCCCCGTAGTGTTCTCTGTACCACGAGGCGAAGCACACCATTACCAGCAATTAATCTTACCCATACCTATGACTACCTTTATGAAAACGCAGCGGCGTCGCGTCGCACTGGCTGGTGCCGGCTCGGCCGCACTTCTGGCCATCGCGCTCATCGCAGGCGGGATGCCGAATCTTGCCGCTGCCGCAACGCCCGCTACCGCAGCAACGGCAGCTACAGGGGCGACGGGAGCAACGAGTGCGACTGCGGCAACGTCCGCGGGCGTCGCTACTCCGGCTACGCCCACCGTTCCTACCTGCCCGACCCTACCGACTCTTCCGGCAGGAGTGGGCTCGACGACCGGAGTGACCGGAACCACCGCTTCTACCACCAACTGCCTTACCACGACGGGAGGCACGGGCGGTACAGGAGGAACTGGTGGTACCGGAGGAACCGGGGGGACAGGCGGTACCGGCACCACGACCTTTCCCGGCTTCGTCCAGGTGCATATCCTGAAATATCTCCAGGATGCATCCACGACCGCACCTATCTCCCTGTCCGCTACGACCACCACGGTCTTCCCGATGCAGGCCACCTGGACCGATGCGAATCTCGGAAGCGGGACGAGTCCCTTCACGCTCGGCAGCGCACAGGTGAATACCGTTCTGCTCGCGAACGGTGCGTCCTACAGCGCGCAGGAGACGAATTCGACGATGGCTTCCTCCAGTAGCGTCATCGCTCCAGGAGGCGCGTGCGTCCGTGGCGATTACCGCACGGTAGGCTACCGCGCGGGCGACACGCTCGCGGGGGCCCAGACCGCGACGCTCTCCACCACGGCGCCTGCGTTCACGAATCTCACGACCGACAAGTACCTCCTGGTCGTGAATGAATTCTGCACCACCGATAACATGCCTCCGACGACCGGAGGAAGCGGCGGCGGAACAGGAGGCACGGGCGGAACCGCAACCTCGACCATGGCTTCAAGCACGGTCGTCGTTCACTACAGCGATCTCGCCCAGACCACGACGAACTCCGCGGGCAAATGGTTCTTCTGGAATGGCGGCACGGGTGCGCTCGACACCAACGCGACCGCCGACTCGTTCGTAACGGGCCCAGGCACGCCACCGCTCGGCACCGGCAGCGTGATGCTTTCGGCGAGCGATGCCGCGAGCCATAGCATGGCGACGAACCAGTTCGCGGGTACGCATCTAAGCGATATCAGCGCGCTCTCGTTCTCCACCTATCTGACCGGCCTCGCCTCGACCACCTTTCCGGTAGGGACGACCACGACCATGGCTACGACGACGAGCGCGTCGCTCATCGCACCGTTCCTCGCCTTCAATGTGGACCTCGGCGGGACAGGAACCGGCACGGGCCAGCTCGTGTACCAGCCGGGCCATAATGGCACCGTCGCTTCGGGCACCTGGCAGACGTGGAACACGGGCGGCTCGGGTCTGTGGACCTGGAGCGGCTTCGCGACCTCCACGATGGGAAGCACGACCACGTTCAATATGTGGCCGGACACAAGCGGTGCCCAGTACCGTACGTGGCAGCAGATCGTGACGGCATTCCCGCACGCGGTCCTCTCCTCGATGTTCGGTATCGGGCTTCAGAACCCGAATGCCACGACGACCGCAACCTCGACGATTCCGACGGCATTCCTCGATAACGTGTCTCTCACCATAGGAAGCACGACGGTGAGCGCCTCGACCACGCTTCAGAACGCTACCTCGACCACGTTCGACTTCGAACCGGGTACGGGAGCGACCGCCAGTTCCGGCGGGGGCGGAGGTGGAGGCGGAGGTGGCTCATCCTCTTCCAGTGGAGGAGGCGGATTCATCGGCGGCGTGGGTGGCGGAGGCGCAGTCCTCGGCGCATCCTGCCCCCTCATCACCAGCTGGATGCGGGAAGGTCAGTACAATGACCCGAACCAGGTCAACGTGCTCCAGAACTTCCTCAACGGCGAAATGAGTTCAGGCCTCACGGTCTCCGGCACCTTCGACCCGCTTACGACGACTTCGGTGAATTCCTTCCAAGTGAAGTACTGGCAGGACGTGCTCGCTCCCTGGGTCGCATTCGGCCTTCCGACCGACCACACTCCGACCGGCTACGTCTATAAGACGACCAGCACCAAGATCAACCGGATCGCTTGCCCCAGCATGACGTTCGCGGACCCGGTCCTTCCCTAGACGGGAGCTCCTCGAACCGCTCGGCAACTGAGCAAACCCCCACGCCAAGGCGTGGGGGTTTGCTATCATACGGACATGACCTTCTTTCGTACGCACCGTGTACTGCTTCTTCTCGGGGTGATCATTCTGGTAGGGGTCGGAGCAGCAGTAGGGTATAGGCACGTGTCCGATATATCGGTTGTAAAGGACACTCGCAGTGCTGACGCTACCGCTACCAGCACCGCCATGCAGTTCGAAGTAGTTACCAGCCAAGCACAGCAAGAGCTGGGGCTTGGGAATCGCTCTTCCATACCTGACAACTACGGCATGCTCTTCGTATTCAAGGACAAACAACGCTACGGGTTCTGGATGAAGGACATGCTCGCGCCTATCGATATCATCTGGCTATCGGACAATGGAACCGTCCTCCTGATCGATCATTCGGTGGACCCTGCGACGTATCCGCATGCCTTCTATCCGCCGGTTCCGGTCCGCTACGTACTCGAGACTCGTGCCGGGTACGCAGCCGATCATGGATGGGATGCGGGAACCGAGGTTCCGCTCCCTGCACCCTACGGCTCCTAGCCAAAAAGGGGACCAATGGTATAATCTATTCGGACCGGATCAGACGACCGCTCGAAACCTCGGTTTCGGGAGGAAAGTCCGAGCTCCGGCAGGGTTCTTCGGAACCCTGCAGAAAGGTAGCGGGTAACGCCCGTCCGCCGCGAGGCGCGAGGTGCGAACAGAAACGATCGATCCCGAAAGGGTAGATACTCTCTTGAGAGTGTCCTTGGGGCGACCCAGGGGTGAAACGGCTAAATCCTTACCTCGGTGCAAGGCCGTGTCCAGTACCTAGTTCGCTAGGAGCTGGAAGCGCCGCTCGAGCCGTAGGGCAACCTACGGCCCAGATAGATGGTCGTCGCCGCGAAAGCGGTACAGAACTCGGCTTATCGACCGGTCCAACCCAATGCAAAAACCCAGCGAACCTGCTGGGTTTTTGCTTGTTCCTGTCCCCACCCCTCTTGCGCACGGCTCGTGCTGCACCCGCTATACTGAAAGAGGTCTTATTAATGTGCTTAGGGTTAATCCCGTGATTACGGAGTAACAAAAATATATGTCAGATGCAGAACATCCTGTATCGACGACAGCGTCTAACCCTCGACGCTTCTCGTTCGATACTGCAGCGATCTGGGCTTTGATCGCTAGCGGCGGTCTCGCGACCATCGCCTTTATTCCTTCCCAGACGATACCGTTCATCTACACGAAGATCTCGATCCTCGCGATAGGTGGGCTTGTCGCCCTGGTCTTCTTCATCCTCGCGCGCTTGCGTCGCGGGAATGTCATCGTGCCGCCCCTCCCGCTTCTCGGAGCGTTGTGGATCGTGCCGCTTGCGTACGCGCTCTCGGCTCTATTCTCGGGTGCGAGCTTCGTGACGTCGTTCTTCGGCACCGACCTTGAATCCGATACGCTCGGATTCGTGGTGCTGCTTGCGGCTATCGCGACGCTCACGGCGCTCGCGTTCCGTCGCGGTCCGCACTATCGCTCCTTCTTCAAGTGGGGCGCTATCGTGCTGGGCATCGTGCTGGTCGCGCAGCTGGGCTTCATCGTGGTCGGAAAGATCGCGCCGAAGCTCGTCACGCCTACCGTTAACTTGGTGGGCACCTTCGGGGATATGGGTATCCTCGTCGGACTCGGACTTACGCTCGCGCTTCTCGCACTCCGCTTCCTGCCTATAGCGGGCCGTGCGCGTCTCGCGCTCTATATAGGAGGCGTGCTCGGGCTCATGATGCTCGCTCTCGTGAACTCCCAGCTGGTCTGGGCGCTCGTGGCGCTCGTGGCGCTCGGACTCTTCATCGAGTCCATCATGAAGAAGCGCCCGTCGAGCGACGAAGGCGAATTCGACGGGGTCTCGATGATAACGGGCGAACGCGATATCGACTCGGGCGATAGCGATTCGACCGGACTCGCGGCACCTCTGGTGACGCTTCTTGTCGCGCTCTTCTTCCTCATCGGCGGCTCTACCATCGGCAACGCGCTCGTGACCGCATTCAATGCGAGCGTCGTCGATGTGCGTCCGAGTTGGCAGTCCACCTTCGCGGTCGGCAGCCATACGTACGCAACGTCACCGATATTCGGTTCCGGTCCAGGCACCTTCGGCACGCAGTGGCTGAAGTTCCGTGACCGTTCCCTCAACGACACCATCTTCTGGAACGTGGACTTCACGTCGGGCATCGGCTATCTTCCGACGTCCTTCGTGACGACCGGCGTGGCCGGCGTGCTCGCATGGCTCGCGTTCCTCGGCATGTTCCTGTTCTTCGGCGTGCGCGCCCTGCTGTTCCGGACACCCTCGGACCCGTTCATGCGATACGTATCGCTTGCGTCGTTCACCGGCGCGCTGTACGTGTTCGTGCTCTCGATGCTGACGGTACCCGGACCGGTGGTCCTCATGGTCGGGTTCCTCATGCTCGGCATATTCGTCTCGTCCTTGCGCTATGGGCGTGAGCGACGCGAATACGGCGTCATCTTCAGCCGGAGTCCTCGCATCGGGTTCGTCATCGTCTTCGGACTGACGCTCCTCTTGCTTGCCTCCGTGGTCGCGGCGTACGTCGTCGTCGAGCGCTATCTCGCCGACGTCGCCTACGCCACCGCCACCGTGTCCTACGGCACGGGCGACCTTGCAGGTGCGACGACTGCCGTGAACCGCTCGATACTCTTCGCTCCAAGCGAGCGAGCGTACCAGCTCGCGGCAGCTATCGGCATCAGCCGCATGCGCCAGATAGCCGCGGACACGAAGCTCACGCCTTCGGACGCGCAGCAGCAGTTCCAGGCAGCGCTCACGGGCGGTATCCAGGCAGGGACGACGGCAACGCGTCTCTGGCCGAAGGATTACCAGAACTGGGTGATGCTCGGCAATGTGTACGAAACGGTCGTACCGCTCAATATCCAAGGCTCGTACGAGAACGCGAAAGCGGCATTCGTGCAGGCCGAGACGCTCGCGCCGACCAATCCGACCCTGCCGTTCGTGCTCGCGCAGCTCGAAATAGCGAAGGGTAACGGTGCGGCAGCCGAGACCGATCTCGCGCAGGCGATAACCCTCAAGCGCGACTACACGCAGGCGATCTTCCTGCTGTCGCAGCTCCAGGCGCAAGAAGGCAAGGCCAAGGAAGCGCTCCAGGCAGCGGAAGCGGCGGCGTACTTCGCTCCGAACGATCCGACCGTGCTCTTCCAGGTGGGCTTGCTTCGCTCGGCGAACGGAAACACTGACGGTGCTATCGACGCACTTTCGAAGGCGGTGCAGCTCAATCCGCAGTATGCGAATGCGCACTTCTTCCTGGGCGTGATGTACGCCATCAAGGGACAGCTGGACAAGGCGCTTACGGAACTTAACACGGTCGCGGCATTCTCGCCGGATAACGCCAAGGCAGTCGAAGGCGATATCGCAAGCCTTCAGGCAGGCAAGAATCCGTTCCCGCCATCGCGTCTCGGAGCCCTCGGGATCCCGCAGACTACGGTAACGGACCCGACCGCAGGAGCCGTTAAGAACCCTCCCGCTACTGCAACCACCGCACCGAAATAGTGGTAAGCTAGAGAGTAATGGTAAGCAGGATACTGAAAACATTGGTATCCCCGGTACGCGGCCTTCATCAGGCCGCGTACTTGCTTGCTGCCCTGACGCTCGCGTCGCAGATACTCGCGCTTGCCCGGGATCGCCTCTTCGCGCACCACTTCGGGGCAGGGGAGATACTCGACCTCTACTACGCGGCCTTCAAGGTCCCGGATGTGGTCTTCGCCTTGGTAGCATCCTTGGTCTCCGCGTACGTACTCATACCACGCATCGCGAACGTCGACCCCAAGGTGGCCCAGCGCCTGCTGTCGGAAACCGCCTCCTTCCTCGTGATAGCGGGCGGCGTCATCTGCGGCGTGCTCGCGCTCTTCGCTCCTCAATTCCTCTTTCTGCTGTTCCCGACCTTCGTGCACTCGAGCCACGCGGGGGAATTCGTATTGCTTGCGCGCCTGCTTCTGGTGCAGCCTATCCTGCTTGGGCTTTCCGGCATCCTCACGAGCGTGACGCAGGTGCACCGGCGCTTCGTCCTGTTCGCGCTCTCGCCGGTGCTCTATAACCTCGGCATCATCTTCGGCACCGTGGTGCTCTATCCGTACTTCGGACTGCCGGGCATCGGCTTTGGGGTCATCCTCGGGGCTTTCATGCATCTGGCTATCCATATTCCGGTGGTCATGGAAGCGAAGATGCTGCCGCTGCCCACGCTGCCGACCCCATCCGTCATCTGGTCGGTCATGAAAAGCTCGGTGCCGCGCTCGCTCGCGCTCGGGATGAGCTCCATCATCACGCTTCTGCTGATATCGCTCGCGTCCCGTACCTCTTCCGGCGGTGTCGCCATCTACACGCTCGCGGGGAATCTTGAGGCTGTCCCGCTCTCGCTCATCGGGGCGTCCTACGCCACCGCCGCATTCCCGGTCATGGCGGAGCACTTGGCGGCGGCACGGGTGAAGGAATTCCGGGCGACCCTCGCGGCTGCCGCCCGTCACATCATCTTCTGGTCGGCGGTCATCACCGTGCTCACTATCGTGATGCGCGCCTACATCGTACGCATCATTCTCGGGTCGGGAGCATTCGATTGGAATGCGACGCGCCTCACCGCAGCGGTACTCGCCATTCTCGTGGTCGGTCTTATGGCGCAGGCGCTCATACTGCTCGCTGCTCGCGCGTTCTATGCCGCGCAGCGCTCGTGGAATCCGCTCCTGGTACAGCTTGCCGACTGCGGCATCTCGGTCGTGTGCGCGTGGGGCTTCGTGCAGCTTGCGGGCACGTATCCCACCCTCCGCTACTTCGTCGAAGCCCTTTTCCGCGTGAGCGATGTGGCCGGTACGAACGTTCTCTTCATCGCGCTGGGCGCTACTATCGGTCAGGTGCTCATGGGTATTACCGCACTGGTTACCTTGCGCCGGGTTGCGCCCGGAGTCGCAGGAACGCTGGTACGTCCGGTGTTCGAAGGCTTCGGCGCGGCCATACTCGGAGGTGCCGCGAGCTACGGAGTCCTTACCTTCATGGGGACTCTCGCACCCCTCACGAAGCTCGGTACCGTCTTTATCGAGGGAACCGTTGCTGGTATGGTGGGCCTCGCGGTCGCCGCTGCGGTCCTCTCGCTTCTCGAAAATCAAGAGTTCAAGGACCTCATCGATGCGCTCAAACGCATAACCTCGACCAAGGCGCTTCAGCCGCACGGGGCTTTGCTTGAGGACAGAGTCGACTCATAGATAGTATGAACATCCGGAACTTCTCCATCATCGCCCATATCGATCACGGTAAGTCGACCCTCGCGGATCGGCTTCTTGAACGTACCGGCACCATCGAGGCGCGCAAGATGCGCGACCAGGTGCTCGACAAAATGGACCTCGAGCGCGAACGCGGCATCACCATCAAGATGCAGCCCGCTCGTATGGCGTACACGGCCAAGGATGGACAGCAGTATGTATTGAACCTCATCGACACCCCGGGGCACATCGATTTCGCGTACGAAGTCTCCCGAGCGCTCTCGGCGGTGGAAGGCGTCATCCTGCTGGTGGATTCCACGCAGGGCATCCAAGCGCAGACCCTCACCACGCTCGGCATGGCGAAGAAAGCCGGCTGCGTCATCATCCCGGTCATCTCGAAGATAGATTCGCCAGCGGCCCGCCCGGACGACGTGAGCTTAGAGCTTGCGGAACTGCTCGGGGTGGAGCCGAACACCGTACTCGCCGTTTCAGGCAAGACCGGGGAAGGCGTCGAAGCCCTGCTCGAAGCCATCATCGAGCGGGTGCCTCCTCCGCGCATAACCGAAGGCACGGAACCGCGCGCGCTTATCTTCGATTTCTCGTACTCCACCCATCGTGGCGTTGCGGTGTACGCGCGCGTTTTCGACGGTACCGTGAAGAAAGGGGATACGCTCGGGTTCGCTGCAGCCGGAAAGAAGTTCGTCGCCCTTGAAGTGGGCATTTTCATGCCGGACGAAACGCCGACCGACTCGCTTTCGGCGGGCGAGATAGGATACATCGTCACCGGCATCAAGGAAGCGGGTGTGGTCGCGGTGGGCGACACGATAGGAGCGGACCGGCCGACGCTTCCCGCGCTCGGCGAGTTCGAGCGCCCGCGGCCGGTGGTGTGGGCCTCGGTCTATCCCGAGAACCAGGACATGCTCACCGAGCTGCGTCAGGCGCTCGAGCGTCTGCGCCTTTCGGACTCCTCCCTCTCGTTCGAAGAGGAGTCTTCCGGGGTTCTCGGGCGAGGGTTCCGCTGCGGGTTCCTCGGTATGCTCCACCTCGAGATAATCACCGAGCGCCTCAAACGCGAGTTCGATCTTACCCTTATCGTTACCATTCCTACCATCGCGTACGTCGTGACCGATACGAAAGGGAAGAAGGAAGTCATTTACACCGCTTCGAAATTCCCGGCATGGGGCGATGTCGCTTCCATCGAGGAACCGTGGGTGAAGGTCATACTCATCACCCCGCCGGAGGCGCTCTCGGGGCTGTTGCAGGCATTCCATGATCACGAGGGCGCGGTGATGGACACGGAGACGCATCTGGATGGCCGCATAGAGCTTACGGCCCAGATGCCGCTGCGGGAGCTCATGCGCGGGTTCTTCGATAAGGTGAAGAATATCTCTTCTGGTTACGCATCGCTTTCATACGAATTCCTTGAAGAACGACTTGCGGACGTGGTGAAGCTCGAGATATTCGTGGCGGAGGAGCCGGTTCCCGCGTTCGCGCGCGTGGTCTCGCGCAGGCGGGTGGTGGAAGAAGGCGAGCGCATGGTGGAGAAGCTGCACGGCATCCTGCCGCGCCAGCAGTTCGTGCTCAAGATACAGGCGCATGCGCTCGGCCGCATCGTCTCTTCGCGCTCCATCTCGGCGGTCCGCAAGGACGTGACCGGCTACCTCTACGGCGGCGACATCACCCGCAAGATGAAGCTGCTCGAGAAGCAGAAGAAGGGAAAGAAGCGCCGGGGCGAGCACGCGAAGATGGAAATTCCGCAGGAGGTTTTCATGAAGATGGTGCAGGATAGCGAACGCTAGCTTGCTAAACTAGATACATGAGCTCCGAGAAATTACCCAAGAAGCTTTCAGGAGATGTGCGTAGCTGGGTGCCGCGACCTTACGAAGTACAGGATTGGGAAGAAATCACCCAAACGCCAGAAGCTGCGGAGGAGGCCTATACGGCTATTGTGGATACGCTCAAAAAATACGGACCAATGCTTACGCCAGATAGTCGAGTGCTTGAGGTAGGAAGCGGCAGCGGAAGAGTACTGACTCTCCTCCAAGAGAAAGGAATCAATGCTGTCGGAGTGGATGCGCGCCCCCGAGCCGAAAATCCTCTGCCGGTCGTTCGGGCGCGCATCGAACGACTACCGTTCGAAACCGATACATTTGATGTAATATTTTCTGAAAAAGTGTTCGATGGAGACGTATACAGTCAAGATCAAGTCCGAATGCTGCGGGAAATAGCTCGAGTGTTAAAGCCAGAAGGTATTTATCTTGCTCGGCGGGAGCGTATGGATAGGGTTCCGCAGGAATTGGAACTTATGTCAGAAAAAGGCAAAGAGTATATGAGTGCGGTGTTCAAGAAGAAGCTATAGTCAAATTGGTATACTAAAAAAATGCCCAGGCGCGTAAGTAGGAGAAGGATGAGTGAGTACGTGATAGCGGGAGCGCTTGCGGTGCTCGTACTGTGGCTGCTCTGGCTCTTATTCGGCATCGTACGCAAAGAGGAAATAGCGCGGCACGCGGTCGCCGACACGAAAGCCGAACTTGCGAACCTCGATTCTCGTCAGGTCACCTTGAAGCAGAACCTCGCGGAGCTCGATACCGCCCGGGGCCAGGAAGCGAGCCTGCGGGAGACCTATGGCGTTGCGAAGCCTGGGGAAGGGGTTATCATCGTGGTGCCGCCGAAGGTCGCGACCTCTACTCCACCACTTCCGTGGTGGAGGAAGTTCTTGGGTTGGCTTCATCTATAGCGGAATTAGTTTAGTGGTAGAACGAGACCTTCCCAAGGTTTAAGCACGAGTTCGATTCTCGTATTCCGCACTATGAACAAAATACAGATAGGAAAAATCTATACTCATCACAAGGGAGGTCGCTATACCGTGCTTCATGCGACAAAAGAGTCAACCAATGCCCGACAGGGCACCGATGGCGTCGTGTATGTATCGCTTACTACCGGCTCAATTCGGCATCGCGACCTCGTTGAATTCCTAGAAGAAGTGACCTGGCCGGATGGTGTCGTGCGACCTCGTTTCATTCTCGAGGAAGCAGGATAAGTTATCCACAGACCCGTTATGGTACAATTTCGCCACCAGTAAGCATCTATACGATTATGTCCCAGAAACCAGTATCTATTTACAGCACCCCGACTTGTCACTTCTGCCAGATGAGCAAGGAGCTTTTCAAGGCGAACGGCATCGAATACACCGAATACAATGTGGCGGCGGACACCGAGAAGCGCCAGGAAATGATAGAGAAGAGCGGCCAGATGGGCGTGCCCGTCATTTTCATCGGAGACGAGATGATCATCGGCTTCGACAAGAAGCACATCGATGAGGCGCTCGGTCTTTCCGAGAACGCAGGCACGACGCCTGCGGACGCGCCATCAGTATAAAACAAGTGCCCTCGGCAGGAATCGGACCTACATTACCTCGTTAGGAGTGAGGAGTTCTATCCATTGAACTACGAGGGCAAATCATTCGAAGACTAGCACAGAACCGCGCCTACCGCGCGGTTCTGTGCTGTTATACTGGAGGCATACCAGTTAGCTAGAAACATGAAGAAAGCAGTCAATTCGACCAGTCGGTTTTTCTATAATCCGGCATTCGGTCTCCTCTTGATACGAGTCGCCGCGGGCGTCGTCTTCCTTACCCACGGCTGGATGAAGGTACAGAACCTCTCGGGCACCGTTGCGATGCTCGGTCATTTCGGCATCGTTCCCGTGCTTGCGTACTTCATCGCATGGCTTGAAGTCATCGGCGGTGTCGCGCTCATCGCAGGGGTCGCCACGCGCGTCTTCGGGGTCCTGTTCGGCGTCGAAATGCTCGTAGCCACGCTTCTCGTAGGCTTTGGCCGCGGCATCGGCATGGAGTTCGTCCTTATGCTCGTGTCCTTCGGCATCGCGCTTACGGGTAGCGGCGCGTACTCCGTCTATCGCATGGAGTGCAAGCACTGCGCAGGCATGCTCTGCAACGGCGAAGCAGGAACCTGCACCGCATTCGCCAAGTAGTATGCAGGACGGGCAACCGGACGCGCCCGTAGGACTGTCCTACGCGCACCTGGAGGATCTCCTCAAGCAAACGCATGACCTGGCGAAGGAGAATCACAAGATACTCAAACGCATGGAGCGCAATGCGCTCATCGGGTTCATCGCCAAAGTCATCATCTGGCTTATCGTACTCGGCGTACCTATCTTCCTGCTGAGCACGTATTTCGAACCGATCATGCGGGGGCTTTCGCATACCGGTACCGCAAGCTCGAGCCGGCTCCTTGGCCTGCCTTCAGCGGAGCAGCTGCAGAAGGCGATAGAGGCGTACAAGGCGCAGAAGTAGCATACCTAAGCCAATCTCTAGCGTAAAAGGCACCTTTTAAAAAGGTGCCTTTTACGCTAGACTCTCCCTACCGGGAGAGACTCGCTTGGATAAGAAGCTGCCTTCGGCACTTCTTGTCCTACGCTCGCTCGGCGCATATGCATGAGCGAGCTCATGCATATGGCCTCACTCGCTTGGATAGCTCAGTTGGTAGAGCATTCCCCTGAAGAGGGAAGGGTCGGCGGTTCGAACCCGCCTCCAAGCACAAATGGACTCCTTGAAACGCGCACTCGCCTGGGCACAGAAGAACGAGCGGCATCTCGGAGCGGTCTTGTTCGTATTCGGTTTCATAACCGACCTTTTCACGTTCGCATTCCTCTCCATTACGCTCGTGAACCTCGCGTTCATCGGGTACCTCGCGCTCTCGGCAATCTGCACGCTCGGCAGCCATCTCTTCGCGAGCGCGCATGATCATCCCACGGTGTGGCGCCGTACGCTTGCGGTACTCTTTCCGCTCGGTGCTCAGTATGCTATCGGTAGCCTCCTGTCCGGATGCCTCATCTTCTACACCAAGAGCGCCTCGGTATTCGTTTCGTGGCCGTTCCTGCTCATACTCGCGGCGGTCTTCATCGGCAACGAGTATTTCCGTACGTACTACAAGCACCTGGCATTCCAGGTGGTGCTCCTGTTCTTCGCTATTTACGCCTATGCCATCTTTGCGGTCCCTCTCGTACTCCATCAGCTCGGGCCGTGGATGTTCATCCTTTCGACCGTCCTAAGCCTCATTCTCTTCGTTGCTTTTCTCTTCTTGCTCGCGCGCTTGCGTCGCCCGGATTTCGTTCGTTCGCTGCGGTATGCCGCATGGGGAGTTACCGTCATCGTCGTCATCATGTCGGCTTCGTATTTCACAGGACTCGTACCGCCCATACCGCTCACGCTTCCTTCCGCAGGCGTATACCATTCCATCGAGCATCGTGGAGGCGACTACGTGGTTACTACCGAGGGCAAACGCGCATGGTGGGATATCCGCACCCAGATCATCCACCACGTCCCTGGAACGCCGCTGTATGCATTCAGCTCCATATCCGCGCCATTCGCCTTCGATACGTCCATCGTGCACGTATGGGAACGGTACGATACGCAGAAGAAAGGATGGGTCGAACGGAATCGCATCATCTTCCCGATAACCGGCGGACGCGATGGCGGATATCGCGGCTACTCGGAAGTCGCTGACCCGGAAGCAGGGAAATGGCGGGTGACCATCGAAACGAAGAGCCATCAGGTCATCGGCCGCGTCTATTTCATAGTGGAGGCGGTGGATACTGCTCCGCTTATACAAGAGGAGCAGAAGTAATCAAAAAGGCGCCGTGCGGCGCCTTTTTGATTACCCTGCCTTGACCCGCAGCTTGGTCTGCCTCGTCTTATCTAAACGCGGAAGCATGATGGTGAGAAGTCCGTCCTTGGCGCTCGCGGTAGAGGCGTCCACGTCGACTTCTTGCGGGAGGAGGATGGTGCGGGCGAACGAGCCCCAGAAGAGCTCCTGGCTGAAATAATCCGAACCCTGCACCTGGTCGCGCTCCTCGCGGGAGCCTTCTATCTCCACCATATCGCGGCTGATGGAGACGTTCATCTCGTCGGGCCGTACGCCTGCGACGAACGCGCGGATGATTATCTCGTTCGTGGTCTGGTAGACATCCACCGGAAGCTGGCCTGCCGGTTCTTCTTCATGGTAGTGCTGCTCGACAGGAGCGCTCGGCTGGGGAGCGCTGGTCTGGGTGGGCATCACGCGCCGGGCTGGTACGTTAGGTACCGTCGGTACATCGTCCTCGAAGGAGTCGTAGTCATCCGCAGGCAAGGCGCCTGCGAGTCGGTCGAAGAATGAACGCTTTTTTGGAGGCATAGGCTAGCAGGTGTTTTTTGGTAAATTCCGATACCGGAAGTATTTCAGTATCTCAAAGAGAGCGAGGAAGACGACGGCACCGGTCCACACGAGAAAGAATGCGGTAAGCGTGTAGGAGCCATCTCGCATAATTATAAGGAAGTTGAATAGCGTGTGCAATCCGATCGCAAGGATAAGTCCGAGCGCTGCTGCGAATGTACGAAGCGTCCGATTAAGCTTGAATGAAAACGCGAGCGCGAAACCGACCGCTGAAGAGGAGATGACGTGCACGAGGGTAGAGCCCACGAAGCGCAAATTCTCGGTCGCGATAAAGAGATGGATGTGGCCGGCAGCGATAGGCTGAATGAGGAACAGCATATTCTCGATAGCGGCAAAGCCGAGCGCGACCGTAATCATATAGATGACGAAGTCGACCGACTCGTTCACCCAGCGCCTCCAGAGCACGAGGATGGCGGCAAGCGCGTATTTCATCGTCTCTTCGATGGTCGCCCAGGCAACGATGACATAGAAGCCCGGAGAAGGAGTAACGTTCGGCAGTATTCCGATCGCGATGCTTTCGAGCGGGAGCACGAGCGGGACCGCGATCATGCCTGCCAAAAGCGCAATGATGATCATGTGACGCGGCTCTGGGCACCGAGAATCCTCCTTCAGAAGGAAGTAGAGCCATATCATCGCGGGCAAAATCCCGCCCAGGAAGGAATAGCCGAGCGTTTCGGGAGAGAACTGCATGCGTATAGTTTACCTTACGCGTGCGGCCACGATTCGACCATGAGGAAGTCCACGGACTTGGAAGGAAGGGATTGATATATCTCTTCCGTAACGAACGGCATGAACGGATGCAATAGCTTTACCGTGGTGGTGAGAAGGGAAAGAAGAAGCGCCTGGCGCGAGGCTTTCGCCGCCGCGTCGCTCCCCGCCAGTATCGGCTTCGATTCTTCGAGTATTACGGCGGCGAAGCGGTCCCACGCGTAGTGGTACACCTTCTCCGCTGCGAGGTAGATGCGGTATTGCTCGAGGTTCTCGGTGAGCTCGCGCGCGAGCGCATCGACTTCAGCCTTCAGCGCCAGGTCCGCATCGTTCAATGGGGCGTTGGCGTCGGCGCCTTCCGTATTCTCGAGCACGAAGCGCGTGATATTCCAGAGCTTATTGGCGAAATGCTTGTAGCCTTTTATCTTGTCTTCCGAAAGCGGGATGTTGGAGCCTGCGGGCGTGCCCACGACAAGCGCCATGCGCAGCGCGTCCGCGCCATAGGTCTGCGTGAGGTCGATGGGAGAGACCACGTTGCCTTTCGATTTGCTCATCTTCTTGTTCTGCGCGTCGTTTACCATGCCGTGGAAGTACACCTGCTTGAAGGGAACCTGCTTGGCGAGGTAGAGGCCGAAGATGATCATGCGGGGGACCCACTTGAACACGAGGTCCGCACCGGTCTCCATGAGATCGGTCGGGTAGTACGTCTTGAAATCGTCCGAGTCCGGGTACCCGAGGGTAAGCAGGGGCCACTGGCCCGAGGAGAACCACGTATCGAAGGTGTCCGGGTCTTGCGTCCAGCCCTCTCCCGGACTTTCAATACTCGCGCGGATCTCCTCGCCCTTGAACCATGCAGGAATAGAGATGCCCCAGACTATCTGGCGGGAAATGTTCCAATCGATGGAATTCTTCATCCAGTGCAGGAGTATCTTCTTCTCGTAGTCCGGAAGGATACCGATGAGCTCGTCGCGCTCCACCGCGTCGATAACGAGTTGCGTGAGCGGCTCCATCGAAACAAACCACTGGTCCTTCACCTGCGGCTCTATCATGGTGCTGCACTTGTAGCAGCGTTTTACGACGTTCTTATAGTTCTCGTCCACCCGCACCACTAGCTCCTTCTCCTTGAGCTTCTCGACTATCTTCGGACGCGCTTCCGCTATCTTCATGCCCTCGAACTCGCCCGCGATAGGGAGGAGCTTGCCGCGCAGGTCGATTATTTGCTCCATATCGAGCCCGTGACGCTGCGCTATCTCGTAGTCGATTTGGCTATGCCAGGGAGTGATGGTCATCACGCCCGTGCCGAATTCCATATCTACCGCCTCGTCCTTGATAACGGTCGCGGTAATAGGGCCATTTATCCATTCAAGATCGAACGTATCGCCCTGCTTGTAGCTCGTGTAGCGTTTGTCGTCTGGATGCATCACGACGTACTTGTCGCCGAACTTCGTTTCGGGACGCACGGTACCGATGGTGAAAGGTCCGTATTTCAAATAATAGAACGGAGTCGTCTCTTCGACGCTCTCGGTCTCCACGTCCGACAGGGAAGTCTGATGCTTGCTGCACCAGTTCACGGTGCGCTTGCCCCGATACACGAGACCATCCTCATGCATCTTCACGAACGTCTGCTGCACTTGGGTGACTATCTCCGGGTCCAGCGTGAACTTCTCGCGTGACCAGTCGCAGGAAGTACCGAGACGCTTGATATCGTCCTCCATGCTTTTCTTATTCTCGAGCGTGAACGCATAGATCTCCTCGTAGAGCTGCTTGGGGTCCATGCCGAAGCGGGAACGGCCTTCCTTCTCGAGCCTCTTCTCGTACACCACCTGGGTCTCGAAGCCGGCGTGGTCCGCTCCGGGAAGGAAGAGCGCTTTCTTGCCCTGCATGCGCTTGAAGCGGATGACGATGTCCTTGAGCGTCATATCGAGCCCGTGGCCGGCGTGCAGGCGGCCGTTGGCGTTGGGCGGCGGCATGATGATGGAGAACGCTTCCGTCCTGTCGCCCGGAAGGTTATCCGGATTGAAATAGCCGCTCTGTTCCCACGCCTCGTAGATGCGCGGCTCGGTGGCGACGAAGTCGTAGGGCTTCTTGAATTTCTCGTGTTTCTCCTCCATGGATTTCCTGACTATAGCAGAAATGTGGCGTAATTTCTCGTTCGCAGAACTTGCTTAAACTCGTTTTTATATTAAAATACTACCTGAACGTCATCCGGACGTTCATTTTAGTTTAGGGGAAGTAGACGGATGCCACGCAGACGCTCTGACGAACACGAAGACACCGCTGGATCGAAGATCCTGGTGAAACGGGAACCCATCTCCCGAAAGCCCCTCATCCGGCATTACGACCCTGTCGAGCTCCTGAACCGCTGGGAAGGAGAGGGCAAGATCAAGATGACTCCCGCCATCGGCCCTCG
The DNA here is from genome assembly GCA_028286525.1 of Parcubacteria group bacterium. Classification (GTDB taxonomy): domain Bacteria; phylum Patescibacteriota; class Minisyncoccia; order Phycocordibacterales; family Phycocordibacteraceae; genus C7867-001. Next base: position 22,463 of record JAQBRL010000012.1, read on the forward strand.
GGTTCTCAGCGGATACGAGCCTGAAGATCTGGAAGAAGTTCTTTACTACGATGTCCCGGAACTCGCGGCGCCGGCAAACGACAGCCGCTACCTTCGCTGGCTTCCGCGACGCCGTCTCGCCAATCGGCTCATCGACGTGACGGAGATCCTCAAGCCCATCGTGAACGGGGGCGACACGGATTTCCTTACGGCCACGACCATACTGTTCCCGCTGGGAACCGTGGACATCGTGTCCTTCAGCCGGATGGGTGCGAGGAATGCCTCGCTTTTCCTCGATGCCAATGCCCGTGATCGGAAGAACTGGGCGGCGGGAACGATCGTGGTGAGCAGGCTTCCGAAGCCTCTCTAAGAGGACCTGGGCCCGCGGAGCGATCCGCGGGCCTTTTCATTTCTAGCATTCGCGACCGAGGCATAGTAGAGTGCGGCCAGGTGTAGGGAGACACATATGAAAAATCCGGACCGGGAATACCTCGCTGGCGTAAGCGCGCTTGCAGACGAACTACTGGCGAATGGCGAGGTGAAGCTGCCGCAGGGCGCGACAGGAACGCTCGCGGTCGCCTCGATCTTCCGTCTCGATCGCTTGGACCAATTCAGCGCCAGGCTTCCGCCGCCCACGGGCATCAGCTTCGACGAGGCGGCAGCTGAGCATCTTTCGATGCGTGCTGCGGGCGACCTGACCCACGCCTATTTCGCCTTCCTGAAGCTTCGCCACCGAAGCTCGCCGCACTACTATCGCTCGGAACTCGTCGATTTTCCCGAGCTCGAGCCGTGGATGCTGAATCGCATGCTCGAGCTCCAGGTCGGCCGCACGCAGCGATATTTCTTGCCAGGTCCAAGCACGAGCATGCTCCTGGGCGGCGAGGAGCTCTATGTCCGCGGAGCGGGTACGGGCTGGTGCGTATCGCTGCCCGCTATCGAGCGGCGCAGCAAGGAGGGTCGGGTTATAGTGCGTCTTCCGCTATGAGCGGCTGGGGCCCGCGGAGCGATCCGCGGGCCCTTCCTATTTCTAGGCGAGCGAAAGATTACCGTTGGCTTCGAATCGGGCGGGATCGGCGAATTCTTTTTTCAGCGCATGGAAATATCCGGCGAGACCTATCATCACTGCGTTGTCGGTCGTAAGCTCGTTCGCTGGAATGCGAAGCGCGACCTGCGGGTGCTGCTGCGCGACTTTTTCCATAAAGACTCGGCGGATATGCGTGTTGGCCGAGACGCCACCCCCGAGCACCAGGGTGCTCGCTCCGGTCTCTTCGAGCGCTTTCGAGGTCTTCGCCCAGAGTACGTCCGTGACTGCGTCCTCGAATTCGCGAGAAAGCTGATCCTTCTCTATTTCCGAGAGCTCGCCATGCTCCTTTATTAGGTAGAGCACCGCGGTCTTAAGGCCGCTGAACGAGAAGTCGCAGGTGGCGTCGTTCATCATGGGGCGGGGCAGGCTGAATGGCATCGTGGAGAAATCCTCGCGGTCCTGCTCCGCGAGCTTCGATATTTCGGGACCGCCTGGATACGGCAATCCCATCATCCGTGCGACCTTATCGAACGCTTCTCCCACAGCGTCGTCCTTTGTTTGTCCGATAAGCTCATACGAGAGCCATTCCTTCATGAGTACGAGTTCGGTATGGCCGCCGGAAATAAGGAGCGCGAGTATCGGAAGCTGTAACCCTTCGATACGCAGTTCTTCGGCATCGCTTTGCGCGAGCGCGGAAAGGATATGGCCTTCCATGTGATTCACGGCGACGATGGGTACATCCCATACCAGCGAGAGCGCTTTCGCGAAATTGACGCCTACCCACAGGGCGGGCGCAAGGCCCGGACCTGCAGTCACGCATATGCAATCGATGTCGGGCTTCTCCATTTCGCGGAGGGACGCGAAGAATGCCTCGTCGAGCTCCGGCTCGCGCTCAAGCAATGCGCTCACCTGATTGCGAACCTCGTCCGAGAACGATTGCGTGTCCTCCTTGAGCAGCTCTGCTTCCGCGAGCGCTGCTTCAAGGAGGGGCACGAGATTCTTCGCATGCTCGCGCTTCGCGACCGCAGGGAAAACCCCTCCGAACTCTCGATGTATCTCTATCTGCGAGAGAAGGGCATTGCCGCGGATACGGAAGCGCGCGGAGGTCTCATCGCCCATTCCTTCGAGGATGGCGACCGCGGTCTCATCGCACGAGGTCTCAATCGCGAGCAGCTTCATCGTCTTTCGGAACTATGGTCCAGGGGAGGGGACCGCTCGCAGGAATAGCGAAGCCAGCTGAAGATATATGGCCATTCCCTCCGTACTTCGCGGCGATAGCGGCGACATCTATAGAGCCGTCGCCTCGGATGGAAACGCCGTAGCCTTCGGGATGCGCCGAGACCACGAGCGCGAATGGTCCCTTCTTCCGCGCAAGCAGATTCCCTACGAGCGACTTCATGGGCTTGAGCGGATGCGCGATCGCGAAATATACCTCGTGACCTTCGAATTCGACGAGCTTGGCATTATCAGCTGCCATATTCGCGAGCAGTTCGAAATATTCACCGTACGCATGCGCTACGGCAAGGAGCTCCGTACGGCTCGGCTCGCCGGCAAGTGCCTGTACGGTGCGGTCCCAGGCCTCGAACGTGAAGGGACGAGCGGTCAGGTAGGTAATGACTGCCCGAGTCTCCGTGAGCTTGAAACGGAAGAGGTCATCATCCTCTACATACGCGAGGAGTTCAGGGAGCGGTTCTTCGGGATGGAAATATGCCCAGGCAATGGATGCTCCTGAACGATCAACGTCGTACACGAAGGTGGGCATGGTCTTCACCACCGCTTCCATACCCTCGTGGTGATCCAGTACCGTGAGCGACTTCGCTTCGGAGGCGATTGTATCCATCATCGCTTTCGGGTAGCAAAAATCGATAAAGTAGACATCCGCTCCTTCCACGGGCGTTCGGAATTCCTTGCCGTATGACATGGGGAAGTATTCGGCAGCGTCACCGAATTTCTTCCATGCCGAATAGGCCCCTCCGAAGCCATCGGGGCAGCTACCGTGGTAGAAAATGAGCGTGCGTTCCATACGTCAGTTATAGCGCATCACGGAGCATGGCGCGAGATACGTGAGTCGCCGCGGCCTTGGGGGCCGCGGCGAGATGAGAGCTAGTGGGACTCCGGCGGACGGTGCGAGTGCTTGCGCAGAAAGAAGTGCGCGAGCGCGAGCGATACGAACATCGCTGCCAAACCCCATCCGAGCCGTGCAGGCGTGATCAGGTTCTGTTCGCCTAAGTCCAGCAGATTGCCATCGACGGACATGACGTTCCTCCTCTGCATGAAATGCTAGCACCAGTATGAAAAAGGAAGTGAGTTATGCACTACTGCTTCTCGAGTACAACGGCGTTCTCTTTTATTTCCGTCACGGCATTGGGCAGGAGAGAAATATCGAAATACCGTATTGGACGTTTGAGTTCCTTGAACATCTCTATTTCGGCCTGAACACCGTCGCTTATCTCTCCGAAGACCCACATCTCATCGCACTTCGTCATTACATTATTGTTCCCGTTCCGGACCGTGTTGCGGTCTACCAATTCATACAAGTAGTAACCGAAAATATTGAACGGATTAAGAGGGACTCCGCCTTTATCGAACACGAATTTACATATGAGCATCCGTTGATGGAAATTCCGCGCTGACTGAGCGGTATATACCACCGGCTTGATATCTCTCAGTCTCTTGGAGACGTGGGGAATTTTCTTAGTCATCTGTGCGCGGTGAGGGATTCGAACCCCCGACATCGTCAACGTCAATGACGCGCTCTACCAACTGAGCTAACCGCGCGAACCCTCGCAGGATAGCCCATGTTGGCCTACTATTCAATATATGGAAATCATTGCGCTTGACGACGAGAACGCGGGGAAGGCGATGAAGCGCGCAGTCGAAATCCTCAAGCGTGGCGGCATCGTTCTGTATCCCACCGACACGGTGTATGGGCTTGCGGTTGATGCCCTCAACCGGCCCGCGCTCGCACGCCTCAAAGAGCTCAAAGGGCGCGAAAAGAAGAAACCCATCTCCATCATCGTGCCAGCCGTGGGGGATATCGAAGTGCATGCGGACTTCCACGCGAGCGCAAAACCGTTTGCCGAGCGCCATCTGCCGGGCGCACTTACCCTCGTGCTTCCCGGGAGGAAGCATCTACCGGAGGAATTGATGCTGAACGGTCAGGTAGGTATCCGTATTCCTGCTGACCCCTTCGGACGAAGCGTCGCCGAGGCGCTGGGCCGCCCTATAACCGCGACTTCCGCCAACCGAGCGGGACAAGTCACGCCGGCGCATGCGCGCGATATGCTGCGGCACTTCGGTCAGTTCGCGCCGTACATCGACCTCATCATCGACGCAGGCGAACGCGGCGGCGGAGTCCCTTCCACCGTCATTACCTTCATCAAGGGCGTTCCGTATATCCTGCGAGAAGGCGCGCTGAGTCGAGCAGAGCTCGGGCTGTAATTACAGGGTATAGATCGTGCTGGTCGCGCCAGTCACCGTAAAGGGAAGGGCATTGCTGGTGCCGTTATCGTTCTGCACGGTAATGCTGTAGGTACCAGGAGTCACCAGACGTGCATACAGCGGGCACGCTTTTGCGCTCGTGCAGTTCGCTGAAAGAGCAGTCGGGATAGTGAACTGAATGGTTTGATTGATGCCGCCGTGGCATGAAGGGCTGGTCGTGCAGGCGATGGCTATGGAAGAGATGATAGGAACGTTACGGGCCGCAACGCTTCCGTCGAGCAGGACGGTATTGCTATTGGTAAAGCCGAAACCAGTGACCGAGACCGTGGTTCCTGTCTCGCCATTAGGAGGCGCAAGCCTATAGAGGGATACCGTGGAATTCGGTGGAGGGGTTGTGCCGCAGCTTATCCGACTGATAGCGGCGCGCGTAAGCGGGCCGACGAAGCCGGTTTGAGAAATATTCTGCGCGGCCTGGAATTTTATGACGGCTGCGCGCGTAGCAGGACCGAAACGGAGCGTGCCCATGAGGCTGCGATCGAAATACCCCTGCGTTGCGAGGAAATCCTGCAAACGACTGATGCTGCCGTCGGTATGCGCGTCCTGCATGCCATAGCCCACGTTGCTCGTAAGCGAGAGGCAGGTTTTAGCGACGGTCGTCTGCGCATATGCAGGCGCTGCGCCCATGAGGGCGGCTCCGAGGACGAACGAGGATACGAGCACGGTTGCGAGTGTTTTCATATATGAGGTGACGTCTCAGTGGAATATTCCTTACTATAGCAAGGTGACCCGAATTAGAATGCGTTGATCTAATGAGCTAGATTCAGTTGCCATGAGACACCGAATCTGTCCTCGATCCAAGCGAATTTCTTACTGAAACCGTAGTTATCCATCGGCATGAACTCCTTGCCATTCTTGGAGAGTTCTTGGTGGAGTCGGGTGATCTCATCCTCATCCTCGCATTCAATGAAAATAGAGATCGCGGGAGTGAAGGTGAATTGGTGCGGAGCGGTATTTTCGGACGCCATGTACTCGCTTCCAGCGAGCGTAAAGAGCGCGGTCTTTACTTGTCCAGCTACGCTCATTGGCTCGCCTGCAGCCCACCTATCTATTCTCTTGATCTCGGAGTTCGGGATGAGCGAAGTGTAAAGTTCTATCGCTTCTTCAGCTTTCCCGCATTTATCTCCAACAAACATTAGATACGTTTTGGCTTTCTGCATGTACTAACTATACCAAAGGTTGCATAGCATCCCTTTTGCTTAATAATCTGTGACCCCACGGGGAATCGAACCCCGATTTCAGCCGTGAAAGGGCCGCGTCCTAACCGTTAGACGATGGGGCCGTTAAAGGAGAACTTCATCATCCTACATTTTTAGGGCCTAAAATGCTAGGATATCAAGCGTGCCTGTAGGAGAGGTGGCTGAGTGGTCGAAGGCACCGCACTCGAAATGCGGCGTACGGGAAACTGTACCGAGAGTTCGAATCTCTCCCTCTCCGCAAATTAAGGAACCGCCGAAAGGCGGTTTTTAATTTGCGGAGAGGAGTTCTGCTGGGAGCAGAATGTGAGAGATTCGAAGATGTTGCGAGCATTTTGCGGAGCAAAATCCGCAACGTGTACTGAAACTGTAAGTTTC
>JAQBRL010000010.1 GCA_028286525.1 Parcubacteria group bacterium
GTCACGCCAGTGGCATCGCTCGGTAGCTATGTCGGGAAGCGATAACTGCTGAAAGCATATAAGCGGGAAGCGCGCTCTAAGATAAGGAATCGTTATGAGGCTCCTAGAAGATGACTAGGTTGATAGGATTTAGGTGGAAGCGCAGTAATGCGTTGAGCCGAGAATTACTAATATGCCCAGTCTCTTGTGCGGAACCTTGTGCGTCACTAACGTTAGTGAAGTGAAACTATTTTGCATATTCGTGGTCGCATACACGCGCGCATGAAGCTGGTGATTTATCGGAGGGGCCAGACCCGTTCTCATTCCGAACACGGCAGTCAAGCCCTCTTGAGCCGATGGTACTCCATTGGGGGAGAGTAGGTTGTCGCCAGCTTCATGCGCACGTGTCTGTTTTGAACCAAGCAAAAGCCGCACTGACTCGTCAGTGCGGCTTTTGCTTTTATCCGTATACTAGCAACAGAAGCGAGAGTACCCGATTCCAAAGTCCGGAAAAACGAAGTTTTGGCCGGCAGGAGCAAGGCGGCGATATGATATGCGCCGTTCAAACGGGGAAGAACGTGGAAATAGCTTGGATCGGCATGCCAGGCAAAAACCTCTCGCTTGCTGCCGCGTTTGGCTTTCCAGACGCGGCAGCTTTGCTTTTCAGCTATACTAGAGGCATGTCCTGGGCCATGCGGCGGCGTCTCATCATTTTCGGCATCATCGCCGTGGTGCTCGCCGCTACGCTGACTATTTTCTACTTCACCAATTACCACGTCGGTCCGTCGTGCTTCGATAACAAGCAGAACCAGAGCGAGGAGGGAATCGACTGCGGCGGCACCTGCACCTATCTCTGCTCCGCTTCAGAGCAGCAGCCTTCGGTGCGCTTCGTCCGTCCGGTTTCGCCGGTACCCGGCCGCACCGACGTCATCGCCTACATCGATAACCCGAATGCGAATGCGGCGGCGAAAGGCCTCTCGTTCACCATCGAGCTTTACAGCCCGACGAACACGGTCATCGCGAAGAAACAGGGAAGCGTTGATCTGCCGCCCGCCTCGACCGTCCCTATATTCGCTCCCGATTTCTTCTCCGGTTCCGAGACGGCCGCACGCGCCTTCATCACCTTCGATACGCCGCAGCATTTGTGGTATCGCTACCGCGAGACGCGTATCCTTCCGCAGGTCGCCGACATCCAGATAACCCAGAGCGGCGGCATGCCGCGCGTCACGGCGACCGCCCTGAACCCGTCCACGCAGAAGCTTTCCAATATCTACTTCGTCGCAACCGTCTTCGACGCGGCAGGCAATGCCATCGCCGCTTCGCGCACGGTCGCTCCCACCATACCCGCGCAGGGCACGGCCCCGCTCGTCTTTACCTGGCCAACTGCGTTCTCGTTCCCGGTCGCGCGCGTTGAGGTAGTACCCGTACTGCCCCTGCCTGCGCAGGCAGGACTTCCTACTCCATGAGCGAGCAGGTGCGTCAGAATCCGCTGCGCGCCCTCCTGGCCGAGTGGCAGCTCTTCGTCATCCCGATAGCGCTTTCGCTGCTCGGCATCCTCACGATGGATCCGTTCGGGTCCGCCTCCTCGCTCGCATCGAAGCAGTTCATCTGGCTGGGCATGGCACTCGTCGCGTATTTCATCACGGCGACCATCGATATGCGGTTCATACGCCGCACGCCGGTCATCATCACGGGCTACGTGGTGCTGCTCGGCCTCTTGCTCGTGCTGCTCGTGGCCGCGCACGCGGTGATGGGCGCCAAGTCCTGGTTCACGTTCGGAGGCTTCTCCCTGCAGCCTGCGGACCCCGGGAAAATAATCTTCATCGCGCTCATCGCGAAATATTTCTCGCGCCGTCATATGGAGATTGGGGATTTCCGGCACATCCTCGTATCGGGCGCCTATGCGGCAGCGCCCATCCTCCTTCTCCTCTTGCAGCCGGACCTGGGGACTGCCGTTATCTTCTCGGCGATATGGTTCGGCATGGTGCTGGTGTCCGGCATCTCGAAGAAGCATCTCGTCATCGTATTCGCGTGCGGCATCGTTGCCCTGGCGGGCCTATGGTTCGGCGGCCTGCATGACTACCAGCGTGCGCGCATCATGACCTTCGTCAATCCTGCCTCCGACATCCACGGCAGAGGCTATAACGCCTATCAGGCCACGGTCGCTGCGGGCTCGGGACAGCTCTTGGGAAAGGGTATCGGGTACGGAACCCAGTCGAAGCTGCGATTCTTGCCTGAATACGAGACGGACTTCGTCTTCGCCGCCTTCGCCGAGGAATGGGGCTTCGTGGGCATCGCGCTCGTGCTTCTTCTGTACGGATTGCTGCTTGCGCGCCTGCTCGCTATCGCCGGGCGTTCAGCGACGAACTTCGATGCGCTTTTCACTATCGGCGTCGTGATACTCATAGGTGCGCACGTATTCATACATGCCGGTATCAATCTCGGCATGCTGCCGGTCACGGGTACTACCATACCGTTCATGAGCTATGGCGGTTCGCATTTGCTTATGGAATACGGAGCGCTCGGCATCGTCGCTTCGCTTGCACGCGAAGGGAGAACGGTACCACGCGAGCGGGCAGGCCAGGAATTTTTTAGTTAATACAAAGCGAACGTCGCCTCGAGCATGAGTTCAGGATTGAACTTTTTGAGTACTTTCTGATGCAGCGCTGCTCCGAGCGTCTGCCGCAACCCGCTCTCTTTGAGGAGTCGTTCTATCGCTGCTGCAAGTGCAGGCCCATCATTGGGGGGTACTACCAGGCCGCTCACGCCGTCTTCAAGGATTTCGGGTATGCCGCCCACGCGGGTTCCCACGGCCGGAAGGCTCGCCATGCCGGCCTCAAGCAGCACGTACCCCAGGGATTCGGAACGAGAAGGAAGGACGAAGAGATCGAATGCGGAAAGATGCCCAGGAGCGTTCTGTACGTGCCCCGCAAGGATGACGCGGCCGGTCACCCCTTCCACTTTTATGAGATGCTCAAGATAGCCGCGCTCCTCGCCCTCGCCGATGATGACGAGACCCACTTCCGGATAGTCCGGGAGTACATGCTCGACCGCCTGGATGAGGACATCAAGCCCTTTGATGGGATGCAATTCCGCGATGACGCCTATCCACGTGCGTGCGGAAAGCGTCGGGGCAAGCGCAGCGCGCGCTTCTTGCGGGGACAGGACTGAAAACGGGTGGACTCCGTGATGCACGACCGCTACTTTTTTCTGCACGAACGGCATCCAACGGATATCGCGTTTGGTCGCTTCCGAATTGCAGATGGTGGCATGCGAAAGAAGGACCGTTACGTAATGGACGAAGCCGATGATCATCTTCTGCCAGCGTGGCCGACCCTCATTGAATGCCCAGCCGTGCGCCGTGAACACGACCCGACGGACTCCGCGCACGCGCCCGGCAAGCGCGACGAAGGCTCCCGCCTTGGATGAGTTCCCATGGACCACGTCAGGCGCAAATTCCTTAATGATGGCGAGCAGTTCGCGGAATACCTTTAAATCGGAGGCAAGCCGCACGTTCCGCTGCATGGACGGAATAGGGGAAACGGCGATGCCAGCTTCGCGCAAACGGTCCGTGAGTTCGCCCTCGCGGCCGGATACGACGCGGACCTGGTGGCCCCGGGCTTTGGCGGCAGTGGCGAGGTCATACACATAGCGCTGCGCTCCGCCCCAATTGGACTTCGTAATGACGTAGAGAATGCGCTTAGGGGAGGGAAGCGAGGTGGTAGGGTGGGCAACTTCCATGCGGTTTTAGGCGTTCTATAGTATAACCTTCATATTATGATCCACGGTGGCAGGCGGGCAGCGGGCCTCCTTTTTCTCGGCGACATTCTCGTATTCGTCCTTTCGTTGTGGCTTACCCTTCTGGTGCGCTACGGACGCCTGTTTCAATGGGAGACGTTCAAGGACCATATCGGGCCGTTCTCGATCCTGTTTGCGCTCTGGGCGCTCGTCTTCTATATGTCCGGCCTGTACGGCAAGCGCGTGCTGCTTTTCAAGAGTTCGCTTCCGGATGCGATCGTAAAGACCCAATTCTTCAATATCGTGCTCGCGGCGCTCTTCTTCTTCCTGCTCCCGGGCATCGGCCTTGCGCCGAAGACGAACCTCGTCATTTATCTGGTGGTATCGCTTCTGCTCATCTTCCTCTGGCGGCTTGCGCTCTACCCGCAGCTCTCCATCCCCCGCGTGCGGTACCCGGCAGTACTCATCGCCGAGGGCCTGGAAGCGAACGAGCTGGTGAAGGAAGTGAATGAGAACAAGCGGTACCATCTTGTTTTTCCTATCGTGATTACGCCCGCCGAAGCGCTCGCGCATCCGGAGAAGCTCGCGGAGCGCATTCGCGAGGCGGGCGCGACCATCGTAGTGACGGATACCACCGCACCGGGAATCGAGCCACTCGCTCCGCAGCTCTATGAGCTTTCGAGCTTCAACGAACCAGCGCAATTTATCGCCTTCCAGGATATGTACGAAGAAGTCTTTGATCGCGTGTCACTCTCTTCGCTCCACCCTGCCTGGTTCATCGAGCATGTGTCCGAAACCCCCATCGGCTATGCGGTCCTGAAGCGCACGATCGATATTATCGGAGGCATCCTCATGGGGCTCGTTACGTTCATCGCCACACCCTTTGTCTGGATCGCGCAAGGGTTCGAGGGACCCGGTCCCATCTTCATAGAACAGACCCGTATCGGAAAGAAAAACTCCAAACTTCGCGCATACAAATTCCGCAGTATGAATAAGAACGAGAAAGCCGCGGACGTATGGGTAGGAGAGAGCGATAATTACATTACGCGCGTCGGAAGCATCCTCCGTAAGACATCGCTCGACGAATTTCCGCAATTCATGAGCGTACTTAAGGGCGAGCTCTCGCTTATAGGTCCGCGCAACGACATTGAAGGGCTCGGTAAGCGACTTGCCGATGAGATTCCGTTCTATAACTTCCGATACCTGGTGACACCCGGTATCACCGGCTGGGCGCAGATAAACCAGCAGTACGAGCAGGGGAATATAAGCCCGCAGTCGATCGAAGAGACCAAGATGCGCCTCGCCTATGATTTCTACTATCTGAAGCATCGCTCGCTCGGGCTCGATATCGTCATTGCCCTTAAAACCATTAAACGCATGTTCTTTCGAGTGAGTTCCTGGTAAGCAAGAGAACTTCACGAGATACTGATGGTTACAGCTTCCATGAACAAACATACCCTTCTTATTACGGGCGCAGCAGGCTATGTCGGCGCCATGCTCGTCGAACGCTTCGCAGCGCGTGAGGACGTCGAGCGCATCATCGGCATCGACAAAGAGCCGCTGCCGGAGCTGCTCGAGGGAGTCGAGAAGCTTACGTACCTGCAGATAAATACCGCCGAGCATTGGGAAAAGGAGGTCGAGACGTTCGAACCGGATGTGGTCATCAATACCGCCTGGCAGATTCGCGAGATATATGGGAATCGGGAATTGACCTGGCTCTGGAACATCGACGGCTCGGACAAGGTATTCGATTATGCATTCGAGCACGCAAGCGTGAAGCGGCTCGTGCACTTCTCGACCGTCGCTTCGTACGGCTCGTTCCCGGATAATTCGGTCGATCACCGCTATACGGAAGACGAACCCTTCCGGCAGACCGACTACCTGTATGCCGAAGAGAAGCGCATCACGGAGGAGCACCTCTTCCAGAAGTACCAGCTTGCCAAGGCCGACCGCCCGGATATCAGCGTCGCCATCCTACGTCCGGCAGCCATCACAGGCCCGCGCGGCCGCTTCATGCGTATCCGGTTCGGACTGCAGGCAGCGCTCTCCGGTCAGCTCAAGGACTCATTCGTATACCGTGTGGTTTCAGGCATGACGCGGTTCGTACCTATTACCCCCAAGTGGCTGCGCCAGTTCATCCATGAGGATGATGTGGTAGGTATCGTCGAGCGCCTTGCCTTCGGCGAGAGCGCGGGGAAGTACGAGGTTTTCAATATCTGTCCGCCGGGTCCGGTGGTGCGAGGTCCCGATATGGCGCGCGCAGTGGGGAAGAAAACCATTACGGTAGCGCCTTGGATGGTACGCATTCCGTTCTTTATCTTCTGGCATCTGACGCGCGGGAAGATACCCACGGCGCGCGGCAGCTGGAAAGGGTATTCCTATCCCATAGCGGTAGACGGTTCGAAAGTCACCAAGAAGCTCGGGTACGCCTATACGCATGAGGGATTCGATGCGTTCTACTACACCGACGGCACATACGAATATTCCGTACCTCCGGAACTGCGCCGGAACAAATCCAATGATCGTTGATGGAAAGAAGATCACGAAAGATATCCTGAAGCAGGTTCGCGCGGAAGTCGGGCAGCTTAGCCGTACGCCCGTCGTGCGTGCCATCGTGCTCGCTCCGTCGGCAGCCACCGAATCCTATCTGCGCATCAAGGAGCGTCGCGCCCGCGAAGCGGGGATGCATCTCGAGCTCGTGCGCATGGAGAACGACGCGACTACGGAAGACCTCATTGCGAAGATACAGCTCCCTGGTGCGGACTCCGTCATCGTGCAGCTTCCGCTTCCGCCTGGAATCGATACTAAGCGGGTACTCGAAGCGATACCGCTCGAAAAAGATGCGGACGTGCTCTCGGTGGCCGCGCACGATCTTTTCGAAAAAGCCTATCCAGGCGCGCTTCTCCCGCCCGTCCTTGCGGCAGTCAAACAAATTCTCGAGCATGCGAAGGTGAATCCGAACGGCAAGAAAGTGATCGTCATTGGGAACGGCTGGCTCGTAGGAGCGCCCTCTGCAGCCTGGTTCAGGCAGGTAGGGGCGGAGGTAACGGTTCTCACGCTCGGCGCGAGCGACTTAGGTCTCTTGAAGAACGCAGATATTATCGTGTCTGGTGCGGGCAGTCCGGGCCTTATCCGTCCCGAGATGCTCTCTTCGGGGGTCGTACTCATCGATGCGGGCACTTCGGAGTCCGGTGGCTCCATCGTGGGTGACGCGGACCCGGCATGCGCGCACATCGCCTCCGTTTTCACGCCGGTACCCGGCGGGGTAGGGCCGGTCGCGGTCGCGTGCCTCTTCCGAAACGTAGCCATTTTGGCGCAGCGCGCTGGTTTGCAGACCGCGCCAAAAGCCGTATAGTAGCGGTATTATGCGATTCATTCCTGCGCTCGGCGTCCTCGTACTTGCGGGGCTTTTGGGGTGGTTCGCCTTCACTACCAATGGGGTAGGTTCCCATTACGGCGTGAAGCTCGGCCTGGACCTTGCGGGCGGTACCGAGCTTATCTATAAGGCGGACACCTCTGCGGTACAGGGAGACAAGCAAGGCGCTCTCGCTTCGCTTCGGGACGTCGTCGACCGCCGCGTGAACCTCTTCGGGGTTGCGGAACCTCTCGTGCAGCTCGAGCATTCGAGCGCAGTCGCCGCGACGCAGGAAGACCGGCTCCTCGTGGAGCTTCCGGGCGTGACCGACGTGAAGGCAGCCGTGGATGCTATCGGCAAGACGCCGACGCTCGAGTTCAAGCTCGTGGATACCGCGGCAACGACCGCAACCGGTACGACGACCTACGCGGCTACCGGCCTCACCGGCCGCTACCTCAAGAATGCCGAGCTGCAGTTCGCGAGCGGTAATTCCTCCGCAGCAGCCGGAGCGCCTGTCGTCGTACTTCATTTCAATGACGAAGGTACGAAGCTCTTCGCGAAGATAACCGGGGAGAACGTCGGCAAGCAGCTTGCTATCTTCCTCGATGGCGAGCCCATCTCGAGCCCGGTCATCCAGGAGGCGATCCCGGGCGGCACCGCTACCATCACCGGCCAATTCACTCCCACGCAGGCCCGCGACCTCGTGCGCAACCTTAACTTCGGCGCGCTACCGGTTCCTATAACGCTGGTCTCGAGCAACACCATCGGACCCTCGCTTGGAAGCCAGGCATTCCATGCGGGCCTCATTGCCGGGCTCATCGGCTTCTTGCTCGTCGCTGCGTTCATGATCATCTGGTACCGCTTCGCGGGACTGGTCGCAACCGTCGCGCTCGTCATCTACCTCCTCATCACGGTGCTCATCATCAAGGTGGTGCCGGTCACCTTGACCGCCTCGGGCATCGCCGGCTTCATCCTTTCCATCGGTCTCGCGGTGGACGCCAACGTCCTTATCTTCGAGCGCATGAAGGAAGAGCTGCGCCATGGCAAGGATGCCCATGACGCGGTGAAGACCGGGTTCGCTCGCGCGTGGCCTGCTATTCGCGACGGTCACCTCACCATGCTCATCTCTTCCGTTATCCTGTTTTGGCTCGGAACGAGCATCGTGCAAGGATTCGCGCTCGTCTTCGGGTTCGGTGTCATCGCATCCCTTATTTCCGCGGTCTTCGTCTCCCGCGTCTTCCTCATGGCGCTCGTACCCGAGAAGGCGAGCGGAGGGATGTGGAACTTCCTCTTATCAAGCGGTTTTTCGGTAAACGCAACTAAGAAATAACGCCATGTTCGTCGTACGCCACCGCATCATCTTCTTCCTCATTACCGGAGCGCTCACGCTTGCTGCCATCGCCGCCCTCGTGTTCTGGACCCCGCAGCTCTCCATCGATTTCACCGGCGGTTCCTTGGTGGATGTGAACTACACGAGCGCGCGCCCTGATCTCGCCACGCTTCGTGCAGCTCTCACCAGCGCAGGTATGAAGGACGCTTCGGTCCGCGAAAGCGGTACGAGCGGTCTCGCTATCCGTACGCATACGCTCACGCCGGAGGAGCATAACACCGTGCTTTCCGCGCTCTCCCTTAACGGCGCGGCTACGCTCACCGAAGACCGCTTCACGTCCATCGGTCCCTCGCTTGGGAGCGAGCTTTCGACCAAGGCGCTCTATGCCATGCTCGCGGTCATCGCTGCCATCGTCCTCTATATCGCGTGGGCGTTCCGCAAGGTCTCGAAGCCGGTCTCGTCCTGGGTCTACGGGCTTACGGTCATCGCTATCCTCGTGCACGACATCCTGATACCGGCCGGCTTCTACGCCGTGCTCGCGCACTTCACGGGAGTGCAGGTGGATACGCTGTTCGTGGTCGCGCTCCTCGCCATCCTCGGGTATTCCGTGAACGACACCATCGTCATCTTCGACCGGGTGCGCGAGCATCTGGGTCGCAACGAGAAGTCAGGTACGAAACAGCCGTTCGAGGAGGTCGTGGGCCGTTCCATCACCGAGACGCTCGGGCGCTCCATAAACACCTCGCTTACGGTCGTTCTCGCCCTTCTCGCGCTTGCATTCTTCGGCAGCTCTGTGACCGTCGACTTCGCCCTCGTGCTCCTTGCAGGGGTCGTGGCAGGAACCTACTCCTCCATCTTGCTTGCGGCGCCGCTGCTCGTACCGCTTTCGAAAGTATTCGCGAAGCACTAGCGTATGCTCATCGGCATCACCGGTACCAATGGTTCGGGAAAGGGAGCGGTCGTCGAATACCTCGTTTCCGCGAAAGGGTTCTCCCGCTATTCAGCGCGTGCGGTGATCATGGACGAGATCCGTGCGCGGCATCTCTCGAAAATGGATAAGGACACCATGCGGGACGTGGCGAACGAACTCCGTAAGGAACGCGGCGCCGCCTATGTCATCGAGCAACTCTACGCGATGGCGCAAGGGGAAGGGAACATCGTGCTCGAATCCGTGCGTACCATCGGGGAGGCAGAATTCCTGAAGGCGCACGGCGCGCATATCCTTGCGGTCGATGCCGAAAAGCAGCTCCGCTATACGCGCATCAGCGAGCGCGGAACCGATGAAGACGACAAGGTCACCTTCGAAGAGTTCTCGGCGAAGGAGAATCGCGAAATGGCCTCGTCGGACCCTTGGGACATGAACGTGTTCGGGGTCATGCAGCTTGCGGACGCAGAAGTCACGAACGATGGAACGCTTCCGGAACTCTATCTCCAAGTGGACGCGGCACTCGCCACCTTTAAATAATGATCCTCGGCATCACGGGTACGAACGGGGCAGGCAAGGGAGCGGTCGTCGACTATCTCGTGCAGAAGAAAGGATTCACCCATTACTCGGTGCGCGACCTCATCATCGAGGAAGTCGAGAAACGAGGCCTGGAATTGAACCGCATCAATATCGGTGAGACCGGGACCGATATGCGCCGCACGAATGACCCTGCCTATTTCACCAATACGTTCATCGAACGCGCCCAGGATGCGGGTCAGGAAAATATCATCATCGAATCCATTCGCGCGCTTGCCGAAGCGGAGAATATCCATAGGCATGGAGGATTCATGGTCGGCGTCGATGCGCCGCCAGCGCTTCGCTACGAGCGCATCACGGCGCGCGGCACGGTTACCGACAAGGTATCGCTCGAAGAATTCCACGAGCAGGAGGATAGGGAATACCGGCCGAAGGACTCGAACGATCCTGCGCAGATGAACGTGCTCGGCGTGCTTGCCGCTAGCGACTGCACGCTCATGAACGACGGCACGCTCGAGGAACTGCAAGCCAAGATAGACACCATGCTTACCGACCTTTCGCATCGCTAGCCATGCCGCACATTAACGCCGAAATTAAAGCTCGATTCAAGGATGTAGATACAGTGCGCGCAGTACTTAAGGAACACGGAGCAGACTTCAAAGGACTCGATCATCAAATTGATACTTATTTTAAAATTATTGATGGTCGATTAAAACTCAGAGAAGGAAACATTGAGAATTACCTCATTTATTACAAACGGAATGAGAATGCAGGATTAAAGGAATCAGAAGTTATTCTTTACCCGTTTGAACCCACTTCGCGTCTGAAGGATATCCTTATTCATGCGCTCGAGAAGTTGGTCGTCGTAGATAAAAAGCGTGAGATTTATTTTATCGACAACGTTAAGTTCCATATTGATAATGTAGAAGGTCTTGGTTCATTTATTGAAATTGAGGCTCGCGATACGGAAGGAAGTATTGGATTAGAAAAACTTCACGGACAATGTGCTGAATGGATGAAACGATTTACTATAGAAAGTAAAGATCTGGTTTCAGGTTCCTACAGCGACTTACTCATGTCGTCTACAAACTAGCCATGCCCCACATCCACGAGAAGATGGACTGGTGCGTCGAGGTATTCATCGTTCACGAGAATACCGTGCTCCTGCGCAAGCATGATAAATATAAGGAATGGTATTCCGTAGGAGGTCACGTGGAGCTCGACGAGGATTCAGTCGAGGCAGCGATACGGGAAGTCAAAGAGGAAGTGGGTATCGATGTCGCGCTCCTGGGTCTTGACGGGCTCCGTCATTTCTCCGATGGGAGCACCGCCGTCCTTGCACCCCCGTTCATTAATCGTCACTTCGCCGGAGACACGGCTCATGAACACCTTACGCTCGTATACTTTGGGACCGCTCCCTCGAAGGAACTCAAGCCTATAGAAGGAAGGGAAGAAAGCGAAGGGCTTCGTTGGTTCACCGAGGCAGATCTGGCTGACCCCGCGTGGAATCTCAGGGAGAATATTGTCTTTTACGCGAAAGCCGCTCTCGAAGCGGCTAAGAAATAATCGTTCCGGCGAAGGGTTCGTTATTCAGATACTTCTCGAACTGGTCGAGCTTGCCGCCGTTCATTATCGCGACTTCGAGACCGAGCGCTTCCGCTTCGCGCGCAGCGACCGGGTCGAATGGGGAAGAGAGGCCTGGGTCCCAATCCTTCGGAATAAGCTCACGGAATTCAGGCCACTGTATTTTCTCTATCTTTGTTGCGTCAGGATTCTTGCGTGGGTCCGCAGTATAGACGTAGTCGATGTTGGAGAGATTCACGAGCTTATGCGCGCCGAGCTTCTTCGCCGCCATGACCGCGCAGTAGTCGGTAGACCAGCCGGGCTTCCAGCCAGCGCCCACGATGATGGGGGAGTTGCCGCGATTGCCGCGGGTCGGATTCTTTACGATGCGCGCCTGCGCCTCTTCGAAAAATAATGCGCGCATCAAATGCGCGTTCAATCGAGTGCTATGGATACCGAGCCAGTCGACGTCCTCGCGGGAAAGGTCCCCTCGCACCTCCTCTGCCGCTTGCTGGTACCTGCGCGCGGTCTTGCCGCCGCCGGTGATGATGAAAAAAGACGTGCCCGTTTTGACTTTCCGCTGGAGGAGTTCGCGGAAGGATTTGAGGAATGCGGTATCTATCTGATCGGGAACGATCAAAGAGCCCCCGACGGACACAACGACGTATTCTCGCTTACTGCGTAGCATTTAAGTAGATTAGCAAAGCTTGACGGCTAAATACATTCTACGCTCTAGGGGAGGGGAGGCAACTTGTGGAAAAGGAGAAGTGTATCGAAACGAAAAGGGGACGCGATTGCTCGCGTCCCCTTGTTTGGCCAGCGGCCGGCCCTAGCCTTAGGCGTAGATCGGCTCGGGCCTGGCATTGTAGTGCCAGAACTCGATGTCCTCGGCGAGCAGGCGTTTGATGCGGCGCTGATCGCGATGCAGGTCCAGCGGCGTCCGCGGCGACAGCCAGAAGCGGAGCGGCTCTCTGCCCACGGGGTAGGCGGGACTGGATTCGATCTCGTCGTGCCCATCCTCCGGATCGCGGCCTTCGTCGTTGTCGGTGAGCACCTGGCTCAGCGGAAGGGCCGGACGCCTGTTCGAGTCGTAGTCGTAGTGACGGGGCTTCTGGAACGAACGGCTGCGCGCCATGTGGTCTTCTCCCTGATGAAAGGTCCTGTTTATATATTATACACCCCCAGTAGATTATGTCAATAGCTCCCTTCGGTGATTTAAAAGGAGCCTTATTCTAGTGGAATGCTGGCGCTTGACGCCTCCGAAGGGCTCCTATACTATGCCTTTACTGCCCACACGAGTGGGCGGGGCTCGTTTTCGCGCTACTTTCTGCCAGCCGCTTACGCGGCGAGCAGTGGAAAGTATCTACGCTTGAACAGGAACTTTGATAACTAAATAGTTTGTAAGGTAGTGAACAAAGAAAATCATTTCTTGTGTTCCGCCTATTCTTAATTAGAGTTTGATCCTAGCTCAGGATGAATGCTGGCGGCGTGGATAAGGCATGCAAGTCGAACGGTCCGC
>JAQBRL010000018.1 GCA_028286525.1 Parcubacteria group bacterium
TCGAGCACGGAGTCATAGTCCGGCACCAGGTCCTCGAGCGAGTTATTCTTCAAGCCGCCCTTCAGGTTCTTCGTGCGGCGGTAGTAGCCGTACTTCTCGCGGAACTGGATGAGTTCGCTTCGCACCACCGCGAGGATGTTCTTCGCGGAAGAAAGTATCTTCTTGAGCGCGGTAATGAGCGCCTGCACTTCGGAAAGCTCGTCCTCTATCTTCTTGCGCTCGAGGCCGGCGAGCGTCTGGAGGCGCATGGCGAGGATGGCACCGGTCTGGATGGGGGTGAAGGCGAATTTCTTGATGAGCGCGGCGCTCGCGGTTGGTACGTCTTTCGATGCGCGGATTATCTTGATGACCTCCTCGATATGGTCGAGCGCCTTGGAAAGCCCGAGCAGGATATGCTCGCGCTCCTCCGCCTTGCGCAGGTCGTATTCCGTGCGACGCTTCACGACTTCCTTGCGGTGCGCGACGAAGTTCTCGATGATGCCCTTGAGCGAAAGCGTTTGCGGTACGCCCTCGACGATGGCGAGCATATTGTAGTGGAACGTGCTCTCGAGTTCCGTGTGCTTATAGAGCGTATTCAGAACGGTTTGCGGATGCGCGGTGCCCTTGAGGTCCACCACGATGCGTATGTCGGTCGCCGACTCGTCGCGCAGGTCGCGTATTCCTTCTATCTTCTTGTCGCGCACCAAGTCCGCGATGCGCGTGATGAGGTCGGCCTTGTTCACGCGGAACGGAATGCTCGTGATGATTATCTGCGTTCCCTTCTTATCTTCGACGATGTCGGCTTCCCCGCGCACGACCACGCCGCCTTTGCCGGTCGTGTAGGCATGCTTGATATCGGCTTGATTGAACGCGATGGCGCCGAGAGGGAAGTCGGGTCCCTTCACATGCTGGAGCAGGTCTTCCGTGGTCGCCTCCGGGTCATCGATGAGATGGGCGGTGGCGGCGACTACCTCGCGCAGGTTATGCGGCGGGATGTTGGTCGCCATACCCACCGCGATGCCGAGCGTGCCGTTCAGGAGCAGATTCGGGACGCCGGCAGGCAGCACGGTCGGCTCTTTGTGCGTGCCATCGTAGTTGGGCGCCCACTCCACCGTCTCCTTCTCGAGATCGTTGAGCATGGCGCCGCCCACGCGCGACATCTTCGCTTCGGTGTAACGCATGGCGGCGGCCGGGTCGCCGTCGATGGAGCCGAAGTTCCCTTGTCCGAGCACGAGCGGATAGCGCGTCGCGAATTCCTGCGCGAGCTTCACCATCGCGTCGTACACCGAAGCGTCGCCGTGCGGATGGTATTTACCGAGCACCTCGCCCACCACCGTTGCCGACTTCTTGGTCTTTGCGGTAGGTCCCAGGCCCATCTCGCCCATGGCGTAGATGATGCGGCGGTGCACGGGCTTGAGCCCGTCGCGCACATCAGGCAACGCGCGGCTCGTAATTACCGTCATCGCGTAGTCGATATACGACTGACGCATCTCGCCGACGATAGGCTGGTCGATTATGGAAATGCGCGGCTCAGGCGCGGGAACGGGTGCGTCTACTTTCTTGGCCATATCTAGTATTTAGAATGTGTCGAAAAAGCTTCAGATGCGAGGCACGGGCAAGACGCCGAAGTAGACGTATGCGCTATACGGCGGATGAGGGGGCTGGGACCCGTAACGAAGCAGATGGAATTTTTAGGCATATTCTAGAAATGGATGACCGTCTGATCGGCAGGAACCGTCTGCTGATCGAGTGTGGAATGCACCTGGGTATCGACGACGGTGATGGTCGCGGGCGAGGAAGACGCACCGATGCTGGCCGATGCTGCACCGAGCAGTTGGGAGAATCCATCCTTGCTGGAGTTTACCGCCTGCTGCATTTCAGGATTGTTCGTCGCGGCGAGCGTTGCGTTCGGGGAAAGCGAGAACGTGCCGCTTGCGGCTGATGCTGCGAACCAGCCGAGCGCGACCAGGAGCGTGATGCCGCCGGAGACGCCGATGGCTATGTTCTCGCGCACATGGAGCGGCTTGTCGCGGAGACTACGGACAACTTCGTGGACGCGCTGGGTTTCCATAGGATTACGGCGTTATTACGATAATCGTACCATCTTTCTCCGTGGTGTCTTTCTTCTTGAGGGTAAGCTTGTCCACTTTTTGCGCCTCTCCGCTTTCCTCCTTTAGGTACGCTTCCAGCGCCTTCGGTTCTCCCATGCCACTCCAATGCATAGGAATGATGATGCGGGGCTCGAGCGTAACCGCGAGCTTGGCCGCCTTCGCTGCGTCAAGCACCCCATCGCCTCCTACCGGAAGGAAAAGCACGTCGATCTCGTCGATGGCTTCGCGCGCTTCCTGCGAAAGCATCGGATCGTTCATGGCACCGAGATGCACCAGGGTCATACCTTCGAGCGAGACCGCGTACACGGTATTCATCGCGACCTCTTCGCCTTTGGCGAGTCCGTACTCGCTCTTGGTCAGGAATCCCTGGACGGTGACGCCCGAATGCTCGTATTCGCCAGGTCCATTAATGACGAAAGGTTCCTTGCCGCCAAAGGAGACTTCCTCGATGCCGTTCATGTCCGGATGATTGCGGGTAACGAGCGCGAGGTCCGCGCCGAAGCGCACCGCAGGCAGAGAGCCTTTCTTCGAGATAGGGTCGAACACAAGCGTCAGGTCACCGAGAGTGACCTTGAAGCATTGCCCGCCGTGGTGGGTGATAACCATTGTGGGGATATTATACCTTGAAAAGGCTGGCTATGGTAGCTTTATGAAGTACCGTGCACCGTGCGGTTCGGAGGAAGAAAATCATGACTCAGTTCGGTCACCTCGGCCACTAGCCCACCTGCGCGGCACAGGCCACCTTCGCCGGCAGCTCGCTGCCACACCCAACCGCGGACTCGTCCGCACATCACGGAGATGCCATCGCATACATGAGCTAACCCATCCCGACCCCGGCTACACACTCAGCCGGGGTCACCCTTTATTTATATGGTCCCGTTTTGACGAGGGAAGTCAGATAGAGTAAAATGCACTCACTCGCCCGCTCGTGGGCGATTTGCAGTTCCAACCAGGGAGAGGTTCCTATGGCACCACCGCCGGCTCTGCCTATGAGCCCGCCAGGAGAGGATGGGCGCAACCGTGTCCCCGAACAGGGACCGTGGCGGTCCACCGAAGACCCCACCATCACCAGCAGACGCAAGATGAGCTCGTACGAACGCGGCTGGGTGACACGCCGAAGCAGCAGGCACTGAGAAAAGCGAACGGAAGCAGGGAAGTCGGTTCTCGCAATAAGAGGGCCTTTAGGGAAGAAACGTCCGTTTCAAATCAACCCTGCACGTGCGCGAAGGCGGAGGGCGCAGCGATGCGTCCTCCGCCACCCCTCGAACTATGTTCTTTACCATTCCGCTTCGGCGGATCCGCACATTCATGAAAAAGGTCTACTCATACGGGTAGGCTTTTGTTGTTTTGCGCACTTCCCTGCTTCTTTGTGTTTCTGGTCTTGACGTTATCCACAGGTGGTGGTATGTTGCATTCACTGACCGGGACGGACGTTCGTACCCAAGGGGCCGCAAGCCTCTTTTTGCGTTCTCCGTTCTGAAGACGTCAGGCAACCCAAACGTGGAGAGTTCCCATGAAGATCCTCGGCTACAGCGTTCTTGCGATCGGCGCCGCCATCGGCCTGGCCTTGCTGTCCCCCACCGTCCGCGACAGCGCCGGCAAGCTGGTCAGCGGCCTGAGGCCGCAGCCGGCCGACTAGGCCCTAAGGAGCGTGGTTCTGTCGTCCCCTGAAGGCCACGCTCCCGAGCGACGCCCCCTTCCGCAAGGTTGGGGGTGTTTCTTATTATTTCGACACTTTTCTGTCCTATTGACAAGCGGTACCATTGGTGGTACCTTAGCCACGTTCCCGCTGAAAAGGAGATCCCATGCGGACGACGAACCTGGTTACCTTGAAGAATTCCATGATGTCCAAGACCTTCGGCGCCGGCGCCCACCTGGGCGGCCGCGGCGCAGGCGGCAACACGGCCTGATCGCCGGTCGGCGGCGCGACGCAGAACCCGCTCTTCGGAGCGATCTTGCTGAGCCGCTAGGCTAGCTGCTGACCGCACCTGACGTGCGGTCCATAAACGGGGAGATTCCCCGTTCAACCCGCGTTTTTGCGCAGCTGCGTGAAAGGAGGTACTGACGGGACACCCTAAGAAGCTTCTTGGCAAGAAGCGCTTTACTTTCGGCTGAGAGGCCGGATTCAAGAGAAGCTTAGGGCTCGTGGACGCAAGTCCGATAGGCAGAATTGATGATGGTGCTAAATGAACGCACCCGGCGAGCTGGAAGTGACCGCTCCAGGAGCTGTACATACGTCCCATAATAAGGACGGTCAAGGGGGCGGATACGCAAGTATCCGCCCTTTCCTATTTCCCTGCTATTTGCTATATTCCCCTAGTCAGAGCGAGCAAGAAGTACGGGCGGGCTAACCCTGGAACCGCAAGGTTCTAGTACCCCTTCGGAAAATCGCCGCTACATTTGCATGGAAACAGAAGAGAAAAAGCCTGCGCCTTTGGTCGCAAGCACAGTCGTCGTTCCGGAGGACCACCCGATGTTCGGGCTTATCGACAGCATCCCTACCCCGCCTCGTCCGGGTGATTTGGTCGAGGGCACCATCATCGAGCTCGTGCGGGGCCGCCTGTATGTCGACCTGCCGCCATTCGGCACCGGCATCATTTACGGACGCGAGTACCTCAACGCCGCCGACGTGCTGCGCAAGGCGAACCCGGGAGACCTCATCACCGCCAAGGTCGTCGACCCAGCTGGCATCGAGGGCTACATCGAGCTTTCGCTCAAGGAAGCGCGCCAGGCCGCTATCTGGGGCGAAGCCGAGCAGGCTATCGCCGGCCAGGCCGTCTACAACCTCACCGTCGAGGAAGCCAACAAGGGCGGGCTCATCCTCTCGTGGCAGGGCATCCAGGGATTCCTTCCTGCGTCCCAGCTCGCCAAGGAGCATTATCCACGCGTGCCCGAGGGCGATAAGGACAAGATCTTCGGCGAACTCCAGAAGCTCGTGGGCGTTTCGCTCCCCGTGCGCATCATCACCGCCG
This sequence comes from Parcubacteria group bacterium, assembly GCA_028286525.1. GTDB lineage: Bacteria > Patescibacteriota > Minisyncoccia > Phycocordibacterales > Phycocordibacteraceae > C7867-001. Next base: position 5,063 of record JAQBRL010000018.1, read on the forward strand.
ACGCGAAGGAGGGTAAGCTCATCTTCTCCGAGCGCGCAGGCGATGAGGAGGCGGAGAAAGCCAACCTTATCGATAAGTACCAGGTGGGCGACGTCATCGATGGCGAAGTCACGGGTGCAGTCGATTTCGGTGTCTTCGTGAAGCTCGAGCAGGGTCTCGAAGGCCTCGTGCACATCTCGGAGCTCGACTGGGGCCTCGTGGAAGACCCGCGCGCGCTCTTCGCAGTCGGCGACACGGTCAAAGTGAAGGTCATCGAGATAAAGGACGGCAAGATATCGCTCTCCATCAAGGCGCTCAAGGAGAACCCTTGGAAGACCGCGAGCGATCGCTACAAGAAGGGCATGGACGTGAATGGCGTCATCATCAAGTACAACAAGCACGGCGCGCTCGCGAGCATCGAGGAAGGTGTCGCGGGCTTGGTGCACATCAGCGAATTCGACTCGCCAGTCACGCTTCGCGAGACCCTCGAGCTCGGAAAGAGCTATCCGTTCACCATTACCCTCTTCGAGCCTAAGGACCAGCGCATGACGCTCGCTTTCTCAGGCGCAAGCAAGAAATAGAGATACGTCCAGAACTGTCCAGCTACTTCGTTACGGGTCCCAACGAGTTCATCCGTCGTATAGCACATACGCCTACTTCGCTCGTCTTCCCGTGCCTTGTATCTGAAACAGTCTGAACGCATCTCGGTGTGTTAAAAGATGGACCCCCGGCCGCAAGGTCGGGGGTTTATCTGCGACTGCTGAGCGCGACGTTGCGCCAGTCGTAGGTAGTGAGCTTGTTTCCGTCCCGGTCGTGGTAGCCGAGAGCGAATTGCGCGCGATCGCGCATCAAATACATGTACCAGTGGGCTTTGGACTCTGTCTCGAGGCCGGGATACGAGGCGGAGGCGTAGGCGCGAATGTACTTCGCCTGCTGGGGCCGCCATGGCGGATGCTGCGGTGGGTACGCCAGCATGTGGATAAGGTTCCCCGCTTCACCGGCAGACAGAGAGCGAGTACCTACCGCGTGTTCGAACATTTCGCCGAAGCTTATCGCCAGAATATGGTCGAAATCTTCGGCGCGCCGAAATTGCACGCGCAGTTCTTCGATCAGAGCGCGCAAGGCCGCCATGAACGTCGTCTCGCCTTTCATTCCTTTTTCCGTGATGGTGACGTCGAGCTGGCGATCGATGAACGAACGGGGCGACGCGAAGGTATCGAGATTCCGCACATGCGCGGTCTCGGCCAGGGCCAGCCGCATTCCGTTGAGAAGGTCGAAATACACCTCCATCAGCAAAATATGCGTGCGGCGGATCAGGCGCTTTCGTCCGAAGTTGTGCCCGAGCGAAATGAGTTCGCACTCGCCTTTATTCACTTCTTCGAGAAGCTTCTCTATTGTCCGGGCTTCCCCGGTCCCCCATCCAAGCGCATGGGGGGCGATGCCGTGCTCAGCGAGCAGGGCGATCAGTTCCTCCATGTTCATGGACGGACTCCTGTTGTGCAGAGACCAATTTCTCTGGCGGCACTATGCCCTATTTACAAATGTGTCGCAATAAATATATGAAGCCTTCATCTATTTAGTATTCGCGACGAGCATCGCCTTCTCGTTACCCGCGGAAACGAAGAGATGCACCGCTTCACTCGTGCGTGCGAGCATCTTCTTCAGTTTCGGTTCTTCTTCGGGCTTCCACTTCCCTATCACATGCTTGATGACCTTATCTTCGCTCCCTGGTTTTTTTATCTTTCCCTTCGGAGTAGCTCCGGAGATGCCTATCTTTATCTGCGCGAAGTCTTTCGTCTTAAGCGCGCGCATGACGCTTTCTGCGCCTTTATGCCCGCCGCTGCCGCGCCCGAAGGTCATCTTCATGGTCCCGAGCGGCATGTCGAGCTCGTCCCTGATTATCAAAAGTTTCTTCGCGGCGGGCTTCGATTTCACGAAGCTGGGGATGACTTTCCCGGAAAGGTTCATCGCGACGTCCGGAAGCACGAGCGTCACCTTCTCGCCTTCGATGGCACCCTCGGACACGAGCGCTTTCGCGGCTTTCCGCAAGACGAACTCCGGGAAACCCTCATCCTTGGCGATGCGTTCCACCGCCATGCGTCCGGCATTATGCCGAGTCTTCGCATATTCGCCGCCCGGATTGCCGAGACCTATGATGACGTATGCCATTGGCTGATTGTAGCAGCGACCTCGTCCTCGTGCCCGTCGAAGTCATGGTCGGCCCAGGATATGGTGGAGTGGTCGCCGCGTGCGAGCCGCTTCGCAAGCTGACGGTGCTCTCGAGGCTTGGCTACCGTGTAATCCTTCTCCGCGGAAATGACGAGCGTAGGGATGGAGACGTACCGCGCGGTACGCAGCGCATCGTACGTAAAGAAATCCTTCCACCACCCGGCTCCGAGCACGAAGCGCCTGCCATCGATGCCGAGCACCGTCTCGTGCCCGCGAATGATGGAGAAGAGTGCGAGCGGCAGCTGGGAATACCACATGCTTCTCCAAGAGATGGCGGGAGCGAGCATGACGAGGCGAGCGACGTCAGGATGCGCTGCCGCATAATCGAGCGCCGCGAGCCCGCCCATCGAATGCCCTATCAGCATGAGCGGTGCCCCATACCACGGAGCTTGCACGACTTGCTCCATCGCATCCTCGACATCGCGTTCGTATTTCGTCTGCGTGCTGTCGAAGAAGCGGCCATCGGGGCTGAGTACCCCATTGCTGTCATCGAACGAGAACGTGACGTACCCTTGGGCTTGAAAATATCCTGCGAGCGATTTCAGGATGGCTTGATCCTTCCATCCGCCGAGCCCATGCAGCAGCACGACCGTTCCTTTCGCGTCTCCCGCAGGTGTGCGCAGTATCGCTGGCATGCGCTTGCCATCGCGATTCATGAGGGTGAGTTCCTGCGTATCCATTACGCGCATCATAGCAGGGGATAACTTCTGTGTACGTTCAAACGAGGAGTAGCATACATGCAGGTACATGCAGAGGACCAATTGCCGGCCGCCGGTGGCCTGACCCGGTTTACCCCTCGAGAGTCGCCATTCCACGGCGACTCTTTACCTTTGGTACCTCTGCTATAAATACGAATTTCAGAATGGTGTGAACCCTTTTGATTTGCGGGGCTCTCGGAGCTGCGGCAGCATGGTAATTTTCGAGCCGAAAGGCGGCTGCGAGAAAATTTGCCGCAGCGAGAGTGAGCGCGGCGAGTCGCAGGACGAGCTGACGCGTGCCCGCAAATCAAAAGCGGTGAACGGAACATTTGACGTCGCGGAAAGGAGGACTACAATACGCACACATGAAGTTCCTCGAGAGCGCATTCAAGGAAATCCTCACGTTCATCGTTCTCGCAATTATCATCGTCGTCCCCATCCGTCTCTTCGTCGCGCAACCGTTCGTCGTTGAAGGCGAATCGATGCACCCCACGTTCGAAAGCGGCAACTATCTCATCGTGGATGAGCTCACGTACCATCTTTCCGAGCCTAAGCGCGGCGACGTCGTCATATTCCGATACCCCGGTGACCCCACTATTTTCTATATCAAGCGCATCATCGGTCTTCCGGGCGAAACCGTGCACATCGATCACGGGCAAACGAGCGTAACGAAGACCGATGGCACTTCTATCACGCTCGACGAGTCCTATGTCGTCTCGGAGGATGCTACCTATACGCAAGACACTACCCTCGGCACTGACCAGTACTTCGTGATGGGCGATAATCGCCCCCGCAGCTCGGACTCCCGCATCTGGGGCGCCCTTCCGAAGAAGAATATCGTGGGCCGCGCCTACGTCCGTTTGCTTCCCTTCGACCTCGTCGGCATTCTGCCCGGCGCAGCCAATGAACCACAATGAATAGGATTGCTGAAAAGGTTCAGATACATCGTTACGGGTCCCCACTCGTAACTCCGCCGTATTTCAATACGTCTGCATTCCTCGCTCTCCCGTGCCTCGTCTCTGAAACCTTTTCAATTCTCCTATGAGCACGCACATGACTCCGTCTGATGTTCTGAAGCGCGCGCACGCGGTTGGGAACTATTACGGATTCACTTCTCTCTCTTCTTTGGCGAGCGCGAAGAAGGGTTCCGGTGCCCGTGCTCCCTATCCCGAAGGCGTCAATCTCGACTCGCTCGATGGCGTCGCGCGCGAGGTGACCACCCTCATGAAGCAGGTGCGCGACGCAGGTCTCCAGCCGTCGACCCTCCAGCCGCTGTTCCTGTGGCACACCAACCTCGCAGCAGGTCGTCCTGCGCCGAAGTCCATCCAGGTGCAGTTCCATGCGCTCGGTGTCGATCATGCGATAGCGGATGCGGTGCTCATCCGCGCCGTGCGCTCTTTCATGCAGGACCTTTCGAAGTCCGCACCTCGCCTGCGGCTTAATTCCATGGGAGACAAAGAGACGCGCAGCCGTTTCGCGCGCGAGCTCACCGGCTTCTTCCGTAAGAACGGCGCGACCCTTCCTCCTGACTGCGTCACCTGCTCCCGCACCGATGTCTTCGAGGCTGCGCAAATGCTCATCAAGTGCGAAGGCGAAGAGTGCGAAGTCCCCTCGCCTACCGACCACCTCTCGGAAGCGAGCCGCAAGCACTTCGAAGGCGTGCTCGAATACCTCGAGGCGACCGACACGCCGTACGAGCTTGCGCCCGACATCCTTTCGCGCGGCAACGCCTGGAGCGAGACGTGCTTCGAACTGCTCGCGGACGACCACATGCAGGCATGGGGCTCGCGCTATACCGAGCTGACCAAACCCTTCTTCAAAGGAAACTTCTCCTCGGTGGGCGCGGTCGTGCGCATCACGCTCGAGGATCGCTCCGAGATACTACCCGTGAAGGAGCGCACCAACCCGCGCTTCGTCTTCGTGCATATCGGCGACGAGGCCAAGCGCGAAAGCATGAAGATGGCCGACACCCTGCGCCATGCGCGTATTCCTATGACCCAAGCCATCGGCATCGAGTCGCTCACCGAGCAGATGCGCATCGCGGATATGACGAATGCTCCCTACCTCCTCATCATGGGCCGCAAGGAGGCCCTCGAACGTACCGTTATCCTGCGCGAGCGCTCCAATCACACCGAGACCTTCATCCCGTTCGATTCCCTCGTGGAGCGTCTGCGTCTCGTGGCGTAGCGTTGCAATTTCTAAATACGGGAGCACAGTAATCCTGCCGCTCCAAAAAGGGAGACCGGCCAAGAGAGATGCCAGAGGCATCTAAGGAGATTGAACGATGAGAAGTATTCCTATCAGTATCGACCATGTTGAGGTCGAAGAACGGACTCCAAACGACGGGCACCTGTCTCGACCGCTTCACGACGAGGAGATGGTCGAGATCATGCGCGGCTGTCTCGAAGGCTTAAGGCGTTTGGGTGCCGAAGCGCGAGAGTTCATCGCCGCGGTGAAAGTGACCCCGTCAGTAACATCCTCAGGATGTTGGCCTCCGGCACCTATTCTGCCGATTGAGTACGAAATTCGGGTCAACCTCGGGGATGCTGGAAGTCCCTTCGCAGCCGAGGTCCCGACACAGTTGAAAGCCACGGGGTGTCTCTCAGCTCGGGATACTCCCGAACTTCTGCTCTCGGAGCGCATCGCCGTGAGACTCGTGGAAGTGGTGAAGACGACCATCGACATGCATGCACATCAGCTCAAGCGCAGCAGGGAGCGGTGGGAGCGTGTGTTCCCTCCACTAGAGGGCGCTGTCCTTTCCTGAGCCTGACTTCCCCAGCTCCATGAGCGCGCCGCCCAACTGAAAGGAAGGGTGGCGTTTCTGTACTTGACTCTTTATATAAATAGGTGTACTATATATATTGGTTTATTTGCACTTGGGCTAAGGAGGCCCTTCTTGTCATGATCTCCAGACTCTTGTTCGTGGCCTCGGCCGCGCTCATGCTCTCCGCCTGCGAGAAGCACGCCGTGACGCCGGCCGTGTCGGAACCCATGGACCAAGTCTCCGTGGCCGACCGTGAACTGCATCAACTGCCGCCCTTGCAGCAGATGGCGGAACGGTCGATCCACTACGCGGTCAATCCGGCGCCGCTCGACGCCCGGAGCAAGCCTTGCATCTATGTCGTGAAGCCCCAGAGCTACGGCTACTACGACGCGGGCATGCTCTATAGCGATGGCTCGAACTACGCGGGCTCGGCGCTGGCCTATCTGGGACGAACGGGCTCCATCGTGAAGGTGGCGACCAACAACATGCGCCACCAGGTGAGGCCCGAGGAGGCTCCGCTGGCATGGGATGAGCCCGGCACCGTGGTGATGTATTTCCATGAGACTGACCTCGACCGCGACTACACCAAGACCGGCACAGCGACCCCACCGATCAGTGAGCTCTGCAAGGTCGCGAAGAAGGCTGGCGGCAACTGACGAGCTAAGCCGCTGAAGAGTGTCTAGGGTAGGGCTTCCGATGGCGACATCGGAAGCCCTTATTCTTTTCTTGCCCAAAATGGCTTGGTTATGCTATTCTCTCCTCTATGACTAACGCAACACGCGTAGAGGTGCGCCGCGGCAAGAACGAGAGCGCAGCCTCGCTCATTCGCCGTTTCTCCCGCCGAGCGCAGGGACTTAACCTCGTGCGCATGATGCGCAAGAAGCGCTACTACATCCGCCAGAAGTCGAAGAACGTCGACCACATGCGCGCCCTCGTTTCCGGTGAGCGCAAGCGCGAATACAACGAGCAGGTCAAGCTAGGCAAAATCGACCCAATGGCACGACGCACCAAGGGCCGCAAATAACCCCCACCATGTCGAAACTCGACATCAGGAATTTCACCCGGAGCAAGTCTCCGGTTTTTCCGTTCGCAAAAGCGCTCGAAAGGACGCTTCCGGGCTGGGAGATATCGCTCGTGTTCGCGGGCGAACAGCGTGCGCAGTCGCTCAATATCACGCTTCGCGGCAAGGACTACATTCCGAATGTGCTCTCGTACGTTTCGGGTAAGAAGTCGGGTGAGATCATCATCTGCCCGAATGTCGCCAAACGTCAGGCACGGTCTTACGGACTTTCATACCCTGCAATGGTCGGATTTCTCTTTATCCACGGATGTTTGCATTTGAAGGGACTGCGACACGGCGCTACAATGGAGAAGCAAGAACGCGAGATTTTATCGCGGTTTACTAATGTAACTTCTTTTACGTGGCCCGACGCATCGCAACCGGCATCGATATCGGGACACACCACACGAAAATAGTCGTGGTAGAGGAAGTGGTCGGGCCTGAAGGTACCGCGGTCCACATCATCGGCACAGGACTCTCGCAGACCGCCGGCATGCGCCACGGCTACGTCGTGGATGCAGAAGACGTCGCCGCAAGCGTGCGCGCCGCCAAGCATCAGGCGGAGCAGACCGCCCACGTGCCGCTGAAGAAAGGCTTTCTCGCCGTGGGCGGCATATCGCTCGACGAGGTGCGCGCGTCCGGCACCACCATCATCTCGCGCGCCGACCAGGAGATAACCGAGCTCGACATCGAGAAGACGCGCGAGGCAGCGCGCGAGGCAGCCGCACCCAATTTCCTCAATCGTCGGATACTGCACGAGATACCGCTCGAGTTCCGCGTGGATGGCGCCAAATCGCTCGGAGAGCCCTACGGACTCAAGGGGACGAGGCTTGAAGCGGATTACCTCTTCGTCACGTGCCTGTCGAGCCATGAGGCCCTTATGACGGGTGCGGTGGAGGCGGCCGACATCGAGGTCATCGACCGCATGGCCTCCCCGCTCGCCGGCTCCTACGTCACCCTTACGAAGGACCAGAAGATGAAGGGATGCGTCCTGGCCAACATAGGCGCAGAGACCGTTTCCATAGTCGTGTACGACGAAGGCGTGCCGCTTTCCGTAAAAGTATTCCCGGTGGGTTCCACCAACATCACCGACGATCTCGCGCTCGGCTTCAAGGTTTCCTTGGAGGACGCGGAGCGCCTTAAGATGGGCAGGCTCGGTGGCAGCATGTATCCGCGCAAGCGCGTCGAAGAAGTCATCACCGCGCGCTTCCGCCATATGTTCGAGCTCATCGATAAGCATCTGAAAGTCCTCGGCCGCAAGAGCGCGCTGCCAGCCGGAATCATCATTTCCGGCGGCGGCTCGGGACAGGGTTCCATCGCCGACATCGCCAAGGGTACGCTTGCCCTTCCCTCGCGCATCGCGGACCTGAAAGTGACGAACGACAGCAAGATCCGCGACGCGACATGGGCGGTCGCCTACGGCCTCGCGCTCTGGGGCCTTACCGGCGACACCGACGCGCCGAAGAAGCAGCGATTCTCGAGCATGGGCGGCTCGTTCGCATCATTTTTGAAGCAATTTCTTCCGTAAGTGGCCGTTTTTTGCTCTTTCGCATCGACACAGCGAGCGTCCTTGTCAAGGTTTGCATAAAAGTGAGCCCTGGTATCATGAAGCCACTATTAAATGGCGGCTAATAACAACCTATGTCCAAGCGCGTAGTACCTGAAATCGAGACCTTCGCACGCATTCGCGTGGTGGGCGTGGGTGGTTCTGGAGGGAATGCAGTGAATCACATGGTGAATTCCAAGGTGAAGGGCGTGGAGTTCATCGCCGTTAACTCCGACGCGCAGGACCTGCACCGCAGCATGGCCAAGCGCAAGATCCACATCGGGAAGAATCTCACGCGCGGCCTCGGCACGGGCATGAACCCGGAGCTCGGCAAGCGCGCCGCTGAAGAGACGCGTCAAGAGATCCAGGAAGCGCTCCAGGGTTCCGACATGGTGTTCATTACCTGCGGCATGGGTGGCGGCACGGGCACCGGAGCCTCCGCAGTCGTCGCGCGCATCGCCAAGGAAATCGGCGCGCTTACCATCGCGGTCGTCACGCGCCCGTTCTCGTTCGAGGGTGCGCAGCGCAAGGACATAGCCGAGCACGGCCTCGCCGAGCTCAAGAAGGAAGTCGATGCGTTCATCGTCATCCCGAACGACAAGCTCCTGGCCATCGTCGAGTCCCAGACGAGCGCCAAGTCCGCCTTCGCCATGGCCGACGAGATACTGCGCCAAGCAGTGGAAGGCGTCTCCGACATCATCACGACCCCGGGCGAGATCAACACCGACTTCAACGACATCAAGACCATCATGGAGAACGCGGGACCTGCCCTCATGGGCATCGGTGTCGCCGATGGTGATCGTCGTGCCGCTGACGCTGCCGCACAGGCCGTCAATTCCCCGCTCCTCGATGTTTCCATCTCGGGCGCCAAGGGCGTGCTCTTCGTGGTCGCTGGAAGCGATGACCTCGGCATCCTCGAAGTCCAGGAAGCCGCCAAGGTCATTGGCGACTCGGTAGATAAGAACGCACGCGTCATCTTCGGTATCATGCGCGATGAGAAGCTCAAGAAGGGCCAGATCCGCATCATCGTCATCGCCACCGGATTCCCTGAGTCCGAGGCGGCTGACACCGGCTCCGCGACTGGCATGGAGCGCTCCCTCTTCGCGATGCCTGCAAAGGAACAGGAAGAGACTCGCGGCAAGATATTCAACGATGTCATGCGCCGTGGCCAGGTCGAAGAGCCTCTACCTACCCCTGAAGAGACGCCGCGCGAGGAACGCATGGAGAAGCCCGAGCCTATCGTGACCGCCAAGCCGCAAGCGCGCGAGGGTGCTCCGAAGACCGTTACGCCGCCTTCCGCGCAGAACGCGCCAGAGGAAGAAGAGGATGCATGGGGTGCGATTCCAAGTTTCTTGCGTCGTCACAAAAAATAGCTCTCCGCTCGGATAGTGCATTCGGGAGTACGCGTCACCCTGGCCAGCGTCAGGGTGCGCTCGTTCTCGCTGCAGCAAATTTGCTCGCAGCCGCCTTTCGGCTCGCAAATTACCATGCTGCTGCAGCTCCGAAAGCCTCCCGAATGCATTATCCTCGCTCCGTGGTGAAGATTGACTTTTTATAAAAATGTTCTAAGTTAGCTTCAAGCCCAGCCGTGGGTCCGTACAACTGCTCATCAATGGAGAGGGACGCATGTCCAAGGGAATATATATCGGTGGCGGCATTGCAGCCGCTCTAATCGCTGGTTTGGCTTGGGCTTACCATTACGATCAGGTCGAGGCGCCCAAATGGGTGAGCTACAGCGGTCCAGTACCGACGTTCACGACGGAGCCGATGACCGGCCACATCTACGAGAAGAAGGGCTCGTCCGAGCACTCGGTCTGGATCAAGAACTTCGCGGATAACAACTCTCCTTCGATTACTGGGACGTGGCATTCCAACGGCACCTGGACCAATATCCGTGTCTGCGATCGCGCCACGCTCGGAAGTCGAGATGAATGCGTCGGAACGAGTTCCATGCCGGCGCGTAAGGACGTTTTCGGCACTGCCATCCTGCAGATCGCCGTCGCTCGCCTCGACCAGGCCAACAAGCTCGTCTACAATCCGGCGCACATAGTCCGGAAGAAGTAAGCTCGCTTTCCAGCCAAGGAGCACGTCGCTCCGGACCTTTGCGTCCGGAGCGGCTTCTTTTATACACACAGCAGGCAGAAATGATTTCAGGTATACTGACCCTACTATGCATGACCTCATCATTATCGGCGGCGGGCCCGCTGGAGTAGCAGCCGGTGTCTACGCAGCACGTAAGCGCCTCAAGTCGGTGCTCATCACGGAAGCCTTTGGCGGCCAGTCCACCGACTCACTCGGCGTCGAGAACTGGATAGGAACGCAGAAGATTTCGGGTATCGATCTCGCGCACGCATTCAAAGCGCACCTCGACGCATACAAGGGCGACATCGTGGAGACGGTCGAGGGCGACCGCGCTATGACGCTTGCGAAAGTCGAACAAGAAGGTAAGACGGTGTTTACGGTGGGCACACGCGATGGAAAGTCCTTCTCGGCACGCGCCGTGCTCATCGCTTCCGGAGCCGCTCGGAAGAAGCTTCCGGTACCTGGAGCCGATGCGTTCGAAAATAAAGGCGTGACCTATTGTGCGTCCTGCGACGGTCCGCTGTTCGAGGGACAGGATGTGGCGGTCGTCGGTGGCGGCAACGCCGGCCTCGAGACCGCAGCGCAGCTCCTTGCCTACTGCAAGTCCGTCACGCTCATACACCGCCATGACATGCTCAAGGGTGACAAGATAACCGTCGAGAAGCTTTCCGCGCATCCGCATTTTTCGACGCTCTGCAAAAGCGAACCCTCCGAAGTGCTCGGCGATAAATTCGTCACTGGCCTCAAAGTGAAGAATCGCGACACGAACCAGGAAGTCACTCTTCCGGTCACCGGCATATTCGTCGAGATAGGCGTCATGCCCAATACCGACTTCGCTAAGGGCGTGGTGGAGCTCGACGCGGTCAATCGCGTCATTACCGACCCGAAGAACCAGCACACGAGCGTGGAAGGCATCTGGGCCGCAGGTGACTGCACCGACGAGCTCTACCACCAGAACAACATCGCCGCAGGCGATGCCGTGAAGGCCCTGGAGGACATCTACCAGTGGCTCATGGCGCATTAAGAATCTAGAAACGGCCGAGGATGGGGCCGTTCGCCATGGCCGTCTAGAGCGGCCATAGCTTGTAGTTAGGGTCCCTTCCATCCGCGAGGATGCAAGCAAAAACCACCCGTGCGGGTGGTTTTTGCTTCGATTGTCGAGTGGCTTATGCAGCCGCCTCGTCAGTCTCCTCAGCAGGCATTTCCGGAGCAACTTCTGCTTCCGTAGTCTCCTCGGCTGGCATGTCGGCTGGCATGTCGCCGCCTACAACTGCCTCATCATCGTTCATGAACATAGTGTTTTTTGGGGAGAACGGCTTGTTTTTTGCCCAGGAATCCCAAAGGCAAAAAATAAAGCCGTCCAATTAAATTGGCTGGCAATCGACCTGTAGAAGAAGTGTACCGTCCCGTTTCTGGAATTGCAATGAAGGCTTCATTCGTAACCCGTCCCTGTCTAGGTAGCGATATCCCATCCCTCATACCACACCCCGCAGTCATCACACGCTTCCATGAGTTCATGTGTGAGTTTTTTTAAGAGTTCACTATCTAAAGGCATTTCTTTAGTTGCGCTTAGCATTCTGCCACGTGTCGTCTTATCTTTCTTAACGACAAACAGCCCATGATGCACGCCGAGCGGCTCTTCCGTGGGCAATAATCCAATTGCTGGTAATTTTTCACGCAGCTTGACGAGATCATTCTCCAAACCGTCGAAATGAAATTGCAGCGGGTGGACTTTCGTCAGATCTATTCCCTGTTTTTCTAGGGACTCAAGCTTTTCTTCACCGGTCTGTATCCATTGCGTTTCTTCACTAGGATCAAGAACTTCATCGGCTTCTTTCCACTTACCCTCAGCGACGAGGATCATGCCTTTTGCTGCAGTGTTGAAGGTTTCGTCTTCGGTATGCTGATGCGCCGTTGCATATTCGGCTAATTTCCGTATGCCTTCCGTATATGCGTGCGTGAGCTCGGGAGGTATCGGCATTTCAGATCCGAGACGCGTCGCTTCTATGCTGGCTGGGAGCGCGAGGAAATCATACGCAATAGGTCCGCTTGAATGCTCCACGATATCCGCGAGGACAGGTACCGCAGAAAGCGACGCGGGATATATATCCCCTTGGTGATGGAGAGAGGACCATAGCGTATACCAAGGCTCTTCTTTCCACGATTCTTTGGAGTCTTTTTTGGGAGAGGTATTCGCGCGAGCTCGCTCAAGGAGTGCAGGTATATCTTCCTCCATATCATAGGCACTAGACCAGAGAGGTCCGTGGTCAGTCGTAGGGAGCGGGCGTCCAAATGGGCCTGTCTCCACGTTCTTAGAACCCCCATTCGTTCTTCGACTCGTTCGCACGGTAGGTTTCCTCAACCCAGCGTAGATGAATGCGAGACCCACAAACAGCAGCAAGAGCACGCCGAGTGCGCTGCTGATCGCATCGTCAGTTCCATTTGCCCAATCAACGGTAAAGATTGTCAAGAATCCGTCCCCTGAGAAGGAGGCGACTACAAGAAATATGCCAAAAAGAACGAAGGAGAAGCGCTGAACCTTTTGACGGAAAGACATGCTATGTCTGTTTTGGCTTCTTGAAACCGTAGTAGATGAGAATGACACCTATCAGCAGGACGAAAATCCTTCCCATTGCTTCTCCGCCACCGCCGTTGCCCCAATCGGCACCGAGTACATCCTTTGCACTGCCATCCGTAAAAAAAGTGATTATTATGAGTGCTCCTACCACGATGGATAAAGAATGCTTCGTTTTCCTCCAAAAGTTTTTCATACCTGAAGTGTAGCAATATGAAGCCCTCATAAGATGAGATATGGGGATAGTGTCAGGGAGATGAAATGTTCTTGTATATACGCTCGTTTCCAGAACTGAGCGAGCGTTAGCGAGAAAATTCGCTATTCCGAAAGCAGAGTAGTTTTGCAAGGAGTCGAGAAGAAATATCCCGTCCAGCGAAGCGCTTGAGGGATATTTCGTAACGAGACGATTATGCAAAACACGACACCTAAGTATCGAAGCTGCGAACTTTCTCGCTAACGCGAGCGAAGCACCATATCCCAAATGAGCGCAGCTACATTCCGCGGCTCACCTTCGAACGGCAGATGATGATTGTCGAAGAACGGCATCGAATTGCACTCGATGATGCCGCAGCGCTCCTGCTCCTTCCACGAGCGCGAGATGTCATCGATGATGAAATCGATGCCGACGATAGGGGCTTTGAGGACGCGCGCCACCTCTTCGAACAGTTCGATATTGTCCGGGTGCACTTCGTCGGTCACGTCTGCAGTGGTGCCGCCCACGCCCCAGTTTATCTTCTGATTCAGCGTCACGCGCTGACCATTCTCGGGAATCGAGCTCTTCGTCATGTTCTGCCAGGCCAGTTCCTTGTCTGCCGCTTCGTCCAGCTGCATTGGATGAAAATATGGACCGCTGCGTGCCGGATGCTGGTTCGCGACCTCGACGAGCTCGCTGACGGTATGCACGCCATCTCCTATCACATGCGGTTGGTCGCGCCGCAAGGTGGCTGCGAGTACGCCGTCCACCACAGTCGCCCGATAGACCGGCCCGACGAGTTCTTCCTCGACGACGGCTGCTGGGCATATTTGCAAGGCTATCTTGAACGCTCGCTTGAGTTCTTCTACAGTATCGATATGCAGGAGGGTGTGGCGCGAACCGGAACCCGAGTACGGCTTCACGATGACCGGAGCCGTAAGGCTCTCATACAGACGTTTGGCTGCCCACCAATTGTTCGCCGAGCCGCCGCGAGCGACCGGAAGCCCCAGCTTCGCGAACTGCTTCTTGAGCTCGGCCTTGTTATCGAGCCACGGTGCGCGCTGTAGGGTCCGTGCGGGCATGGGAATGCCTTCGTAGGCGATGGTTCGTCCGTCCGCAAACCGTGCCGTGAAGATATTGCGCGGCAGATCGAAAAGCCGGAATTCAGACACAGTGATGCCGCGCGTATCCGCTTCTTGCCAGAGCATGAGCGCGAGCAGCTGCGTGGAGTCGTCAGGCCGTGTCATCCGTTTCGCCCATCCCGCATTCATCATGAATTCGAGCACGTACGGCGTGATGCTTCGCTCGAGCGCAGCAGCGAGCGTGCCGAACCACCTCCCGAGGAATCCCGGGTCGAGCAGATTCCGCAGCGAGTCATCGATGAGGATGGTGTAGTACGTCATCCGGTGAAAGACCGGATCGCTTCCGCACTCCTCGCACACTGCCGCTTGCGGAACCTGCATGCACTAGCCTTCCCACAGAGCGGTCGAAAGATCGACCCGTTCTCCCTTGAATGCGACTCCTTCCTTCTTGAGCATAGCTCGCTTGGTCGCAAGACCATTCCCGTATGCGTAGCCGGTGAGCGCCCCCGTGGAGCCTACGACACGATGGCAGGGCACGGCGTTCGTGTCCTTATTGGTGCGCATGGCGTTGCCTACCGCACGCGCGGCCCCAGGAACTCCCGCTATGGCGGCAAGCTTTCCGTACGTCGTTACCTTCCCTTTCGGGATCTTCGCGGCGATAGCGTATACGCGGTCCTTGAAATTCGATGCCTTTTTCATGATTCTATTTTACCCGGTTCCTTGGGACTTCCCAAACCGTTCCTATTCGCTTGGAGTAGGGTCGTGGAATACGACCTCCACGTTGTGGCCGTCCGGGTCCTTCACGAAAGCGGCATAGTAGCCGGGTGAGTAGTCCTTTCTGTAGCCAGGCGCGCCGTTATCCTCGCCCCCTGCCGCCACGCCCGCGGCATGGAATTTCTCTACTGCATCCTTATCGAGGGCGGCGAACGCGACATGCTCCGTTTGCTTCGCTCCGTCGCCGACTATCCAGAAATCGGAACGATCTCCCGCTCCATACCCTGCCACCTTCCATTCGGGGAATTCGGTAATGAGCGTATAGCCTAAGGGCGCAAGCGCCTTATCGTAGAACGCTTTGCTCTTCTCGATATCGCTGACATGGTATCCAGTGTGGTCGATCATAGGCGAAACTTAATTGGCTATGGGCCTATAGTAGCAGGCTGCGGTGAAGCAGACGTGACGGGGTGAGGCTCATTCATCGAATGCTTACCTCGATATGCTAGGCTCCTCGTATGGAAATAAAAGGAAAAGTAGCTATCGTCACGGGTGCGTCCGAAGGAATCGGCAAAGCAGTTGCGCAGCAGCTGGCAGCCAAAGGTGCCACCGTCGTGCTCGCTGCACGGTCCGCCGATAAGCTCGCCGAGCTCGCCCAGGAGCTTCCGGGCTCTTTTTCGGTCGCGACCGATATGACGAGGCTTGAGGACGTGCAGCAGCTGGTCGCTCTTACTATGGAGAAGTACGGTCGCATCGATATCCTCGTGAACAATGCCGGACGCGGGCTGCGAGCGCCTATCGAAAAGATAGATATGCAGCAGTACCGCGAGGTCATGGAATTGAACGTATTCGCTGTGCTCGAAGCGATGCAGGCGGTCATCCCTCTTATGCGGACGCAAGGCTCAGGCCTCATCCTTAACGTGAGCTCGATGGTCTCGAAGAATTTCTATCCTGGCCTCGCAGCATACGCTTCGACGAAGTACGCCTTGAACGCTCTCTCGCTCACCGCGCGCACAGAGCTCGAACCGGATGACATCGTCGTCTCCGTCTTCCACCCGAAGATGACCGCGACCGAATTCGGTGCGAACTCCGCGGGCACTCCGTATGTATCGAGCGCAGGGCGGCCAGGTATGTCGGTGGATACTGCCGAAGACGTCGCGCACGCCATCGTCGCGCAGATAGAATCCGAAGCGCCCGAGGCGAATATGTAGGTAATGAAAAATCCGCTCAAAGCGGATTTTTCATTTGCGGAGAGGGAGAGATTCGAACTCTCGGTACAGTTTCCCGTACGCCACATTTCGAGTGTGGTGCCTTCGACCACTCAGCCACCTCTCCGTGACCCCACGGGGAATCGAACCCCGATTTCAGCCGTGAAAGGGCCGCGTCCTAACCGTTAGACGATGGGGCCGTCTGAACTCATAAAACATACCATTTCGGCCGGAAAATGATAGGATATGCGGTATTGGAGGGGTGCGTGAGTGGTTGAAACGACCGGTTTCGAAAACCGGCATGCCGAAAGGTATCGGGAGTTCGAATCTCCCCTCCTCCGCCGAATTGAGCATGGGTGTTGAATGTCCACTGCTCTTGCTGAAACTAATGAAAAGAAAAATCCGCA
>JAQBRL010000030.1 GCA_028286525.1 Parcubacteria group bacterium
CGAGGCGCGCTTCCCACGGTAGCGCTCGTTCCTGCCGAGAGCATGTCGCCGAGGCGGTACACGGCGACGACCGCCTGCTCCGGAATCTCGCGCTCGCCTCCATGCGTGGCGATAGCAGACGCGATCACCTTCTCGCCCAGACGATTCACTATGCCGGTCTCTGCACCGTAAGCCGCGCTCGCGACCACGAGTACCGTGACCGCAACCGCGAAGCCGTGGCGCAGTGCGGGGTGGATTTCAGAAAGACGAGGACCGGCAATGCTTTTTTGAGCCGCATTGACTTTCCTCACCTGCGTGGGTTTGACGAACGGAATTACTGTGGCGACCGGCTGCGTCGCGTCGCTGTGCTTTTTATACTCCTCCTCACGGCTGCGCGAGAGTTCGCGCGATATTTCCTTTTTGCGCTCCTCCTGGAGCCGCATGAACTTTTCGAGGGATTCGCGATTGACGAACCACGCGCGACCCATTTGCACACCTTCGATTTTCCCTTCTCGACAGAGTCGAGAAATGTAGTCCGAGTTGTAACCAGACAACTCGGCCGCTACCTTATTTGGGATGAATTTTTTATCGAGTGGAAGGGACATGTCGGATATCCGAATTAGTTATATTCTATCTCTCATTTCGGATAACAGCGTCGTTTTGTTTGTGGATAAACAATGAAGGATTATTCCCTTCTTTTTCTTCTCTCACGGAAGGAAAATCGGCTCTGAACTCGCGCACTCGAAGTAGCCATGGCACCGGAGCCATGCAGCTGCCGTGTGACCTTCTCGAACGAGTATGAGGAGTATTTTTTGCTTGAATTAAGATAGACGTGAGAAGAGTATGCGAGCCATACGAGGCATACGAACCAATAAGAACCCCTACATACGCTTTGTAAGCCTGCTGCGGCCTGGCGCGGATGATCTCCCTTGTCTCAGGGCTATTTTTTAGTACCGCTGTGCGTGGGTATGGGAGATTTTCTCTCCATCGACGAGCGGTAATGACGAGAACTGATAGAAATTTACACTCAATACTACTCGATTGAGGTTAGTACGAGCATCCGAAATAGCTAACATATAGGCTATTAATTATAATAATCAGCGCAAACAACGTGTGCGCACAATATTAAAATGCCTAAGCAAGTGCAGTGCCCTACTGCACGTGAGAAGACGTGCGTATGCATCTGCATCCGCAGGACATGTTCGAAAATCGCCCGTGGCGCAGAAGACGTGTATTCGTGTCAGGTTCTGGAATAAACGCCGCATACGTCAAAAATGAGGCTTGTGCGGAAATAGCCTCTCGAGGGTTTATTCTGATCGCCTTTTTAGGAATTTGACCCGTTCGGAGGAGTTCGCGTCGGTACGTATGAGGTAAATATTCTTTACCTAGGGAACTTATCGTCGGTTATATTCTTTCTCGTTTATACGAGACAAGATAGTAAGTATATAAACTATTTTTGGACGCTGTGAACTCCTCCTATAAAATCAGTTACGGGCGATATGGTCGTGTTTCTGTCCAAAAATTTATCTGCAGCGCCAGTCCCGATGGCAGCCACCACTATCGAGAGACCGGCTAGAGACAGAAATAGCGACTGAACCACGGCATTCCCCTTTCGGGGGAGCCGTACTGTACGTCCAGTGGATGCTGGAGCTATAGGGGTAGCGGCCCGCGAGGAGCGCTCCATGGTGAGTTGCGGACGTACCTGACTGCGCGTAATGCTCACCGACTGCTCTGCACGATCTACATTCCTGGCTGGAAAGTGCTCTACGGGGGTCTGGATCCGTTCAATATGTATCGGGCGCTCCTGCTCTTCTACCGCCCGCACAGGAAGCAACGGCACCTCTTCCGGCGCTTCCAGTAGCATCTCGCTTGCGTCCGGGAGAAGTTTTTCCTCCTGCTCCTGGCTCTGGAACCATTCCTGCCACGCAGATTGCATATCGGCCAGCGCTGTAGGGCTTTCTAGTGGCTCTGGAGCGACTTTCGGAGCCTCCAGAGGCACCGGCTCTACCAGGAGAGGAGCCGAGGCTTTGGGCACTAAATTCGGAACGGCCTGCACGATTTCAGCCATGTATTTTGGCGCTTCCCACGTCGCCTCGAGGTCCTGAGGGGGATTGGGTGCCGAGGATACCTCATCCTCTGCGCCGAAACGATGCTCGAGGATCGAGGTTTCAAGCACATACCAGTTCCGCCCCACCAGCCGGGCAGTCACTCGCCCCTCACGGCAGAGCTGGCCGACATAATCCTTGGCGTAGCCCGTAATCTGGGCTGCTCGTTTAGAAGAAAGATATTTCTTGTTATCGAGAGTTAGTTCATCCATGTAGGAAGTATATGTCTTTCTTGTCTCGTATGGAATAGCTTACGAGGTGTGGACAAAAAAATGCAGCGGAGGTCATGAGGCCGACTTCGCAAGCTCCTCTACCATTAACTCGCGTATCAGTGCCGGATTCCCTGCCCCTTTGCTTGCCTTCATTCCTTGCCCCACCAGGAACTGCAGGACGCTCTGCTTGCCTGCACGATACTCATCTGCCACCCCGGCATGGTCCGCAAGCACGCTCACCACGAGTCCCCGCAGGGCTTCCGGATCGCTCTGCTGCAGCAGGCCCTCGCGTTCGGCTATCGCTCGCGCGGAAGCTCCTTCCTCTTCCATAAGGAACTTGAGGACATCCTTGGCGCCCCGGGACGAGACGTCGCCCACGCCTATCATGCGTACCAGTTCTGCGAACGCTCCTACCCGCGGCGGCGTAGCTTCCCCCACGTCGTTCAAGAGATAGTTCGCGGCGATCTTGAGCGCTGAAGCGTCTTCTTCGAGATGCGAGATGAGCATATCGAAATACGCCGCGCGTTCGAGATCCTCTGCGAGCGCTGCAGCTTCTTCGGTCTTGAGACCAAGCGTCGCGTAGCGCGCGCGCTTTTCCCACGGCAGTTCCGGAAGCGCGGCCGCGAGCACCTCGCGCTTCCAGTCGGCCATATCCGAAAGAATGAGCTTCGGAAGATCGGGCTCGGGAAAATATCGGTAGTCCGCGCTTCCCTCTTTCACGCGCTGACTGAAGGTCTTCTGGCCGCCCTCGTCCCAGCCGCGCGTCTCCTGCGATACCGAGCCTCCGCTTTCTATGAGGGCTATCTGCCGGTCTATCTCGTACGCGATGGCGCGCTCGACAGAGCGGAACGAGTTGAGATTCTTCACTTCGACTTTCGTGCCGAAAGTGTCGTTCGGCGACACGGAAATATTGGCTTCTATGCGCATCTCCCCCTTCTCGAGATTCGCGTGCGATGCGCCGAGCGTGCGCAGGAGAAGCTGCAGCTCGCGTGCGAAGTCGCCTGCGGTCTTCGCGTCGTGGATGACGGGCTCGGTAACGAGCTCCATGAGCGGCACGCCCGCGCGATTGAAATCGACGAGACTGCTGCCTCCCGCATGCGAGGAGCGAGCGGTATCCTCCTCCAGATGCACGCGGGTGATGGCGACGTCGTTCAGGCTTCCTCCTTGCACCAGCGGATACTCGTACTGACTGATCTGGTACCCCTTCGGGATGTCCGGATAGAAATAGCTCTTGCGATCGAATTCGGTGTAGTCGGCGAGGTTCGACCCAAGCGCCGTACCCACCCGCAGCACGTGCTCGACCGCCACGCGATTGATGACCGGAAGCGTGCCCGGATGCGCGAGGCACACCGGGCAAATGTTCGTGTTCGGTTCGGCCCCCTCCGGCGCGTTCGGAGAGTCGCAGAACATCTTGGTCGCGGTCGCGAGTTCCGCGTGGACTTCGAGGCCGATGGTGGGACTGTATTTCTTCTCGCTCATTTCCCTCATCTTGCACCGGGGCCTGCTACCCCGCAAGCAGGGCGGTTACGGTTTGAGCTCGCTCGCGAGCCGGTCCGAGAGACCCTTCACGAGGTCCGGGTCGAGTATGGAAAGGGGCTGGACCTCCTTCCCCACCACTTCCTTGAGGGTGGCGAGCGCTGCTTTTAGGGCTGCGGGCTCGAGCAGATCTATCTTGGAAAGCACGACGAGCTCGGGCTTTTCAGCCAGTCCGCGACCGAATGATTCCAGTTCGTTTCGTATGGCCCTATAGGCTCCAGCAAGGTCATCTTGGTCAGCCGAGACGAGATGTACAAGAAACTTGGTGCGTTCTATGTGCTTGAGGAACCGAGACCCGAGTCCTTTTCCTGTCGAGGCACCTTCGATGATGCCTGGGAGGTCGGCGATGATGTATCCATAGAAATCGCCGAGATGGGGGTCAAGGGTGGTGAAGGCATAATTCGCCACCTTCGAGCGAGCGTTGGTGAGTTCGTTCAGCAGAGAGGACTTTCCGGCGTTCGGGAACCCGATAAGGCCCACGTCCGCGATGAGTTTGAGGCTGATTTCGATATCCCCAGCCGCTCCATTTTTCCCCTTCGAAGCCTCGTAGGGATTCTGATTTATCGAGCTCTTGTAGTGGGCGTTCCCGAATCCTCCCGGCCCTCCCTTGAAGATGACTTCGCGGTGCCCTTCCTCGAGGATCTCTACCACCTCCTTGGTGGTCGTATTCTTCGCGAGGGTTCCTACGGGCACCTTGATGACGACGTCCTTACCATCAGCTCCATGACGATTATTCTGCTCGCCCGGAAACCCGTGCTCGGCACGGAATTTCTTATTGAAGCGGTACTGCGCGAGCACCCCGAGATCGCGCACTCCTTCGATGATGATGTCGCCGCCGCGCCCCCCATCGCCGCCAGCAGGCCCTCCCTTCTCGGTCCCTTTGATATGCAGCCAGCGGATAACGCCATCGCCGCCGCGCCCGGCGGTTGCATGAAGGGTGATTTGATCGATGAGTGCCATATAGAGGAGAGCCTACCTGGTTAGCGCCTCAAATGCTAGTCTTCGCTTTTTTGATAGAATAGCGGAATGAGAATCCAAGTGCTTATCATTCATGGTGGAAGTGCCTTCGATTCGTACGAGGCATACCTCACTGCCCTTACCGAAAAGGAAATAACGCTTGACCGTATCCGCACGCAGGGTGGATGGAAAAATACGTTGCAAGCAAGACTAGGAGAAGACTATGAGGTGCTTCAGCCACGCATGCCCAATGGGCAGAATGCAAAATATGCCGAATGGAAGATTTGGTTCGAAAAGATCCTTCCCTTGCTGGATGACGAAGTGATACTCGTGGGCCATTCTTTGGGAGGGATATTCCTTGCAAAATATCTTTCCGAACATGAAATCGAAAAGCGCATAGCGGGCGCGTTCCTGGTAGCGGCCCCGTTCAATACGCTGACTATCCACCCGGTGGCCGATTTCAATCTCACCACTGACCTCTCAGGCCTTGCACGCCAGTGCGAAAAAATATTCCTGTATCAGAGCGAAGATGATACTTCCGTCCCATTTTCAAATCTCGCGTCATATACCCAATCCCTTCCGGACGCTACGGTCCGAGTATTCGAAGATCGTGGGCATTTTTTAGCGGAAGATTTCCCTGAACTGATCAAGGACATTACCACGCTGTAACGAGAACCTTATTCGATGACCCATCCTTGCGAGAGAAGGGGTTCGGCTTTCTTGTATTTGAGGGTCTGCGTTTCGTTCCCTTTGCGTATGGTGACCTCGTCGTTGCGACCGAACTGCGTTCCTTCCTTTACCAGAGGGGTCTGAGCTGGCGCTTGCCCGCTTTCGCTCGCTGCATGCAGGGCGCGGTGGATCCGTTCCTCTTCCGCACGGATGCGTGCGTCGTCCGCAGGCATGATGCGCGGGAGCGCCTCGCGTATCGCGCCCGCGATGCCTTCTTGCATCGCGTTGAAACGCTCGAGGCCTTCGCGCCGGTACTCGATGAGCGGGTCGCGCTGGCCGTATGCCCGCAGGGATACCGAACGGCGGAGGTATTCCATGGTCTCGAGGTTCTCGAGCCAGAAGGCGTCGATGACCTGTAGCACGAGACGGCGCAGGAGTGCGGCGAACGGCTCGCGTCCGAGCTCGGTCTGCTTCTGCATGAATGCCGCGAGCGCGGCTTCGTCGCCCGCAAGGAGCTCTCGTACCCGATCCTCTATGTCCTGCACCGACCCCAGGAGCGCGGTGCGACGGTCCCTGTAGACGGCAAGGCGCTGGGTATTGAGCACGTCGTCGTATGCGAGCACCTGCTTACGGGAATCGAAGTTGAATCCCTCGATGCGCTTCTGCGCGGTCTCGAGCGATTTGGTTATCATCCCGCTTTCGATGGGTTCGTCTTCCGGTATCTTGAAGGTACCCATGACGTTCTTGATCATGTCGGAGGCGAAGACGCGCATAAGCTTGTCCTCGAGCGATACGAAGAAACGGGTTGCGCCCGGGTCGCCCTGACGGCCAGCACGCCCGCGCAGCTGGTTGTCGATGCGGCGCGCCTCATGGCGCTCCGTACCGATAACGGCGAGGCCGCCGAGCTCCTTCACCTTTTCATACTCCTCTTTGAGAACGGGGGCGCCCCCGAGCTTGATGTCCACGCCGCGGCCCGCGAGGTTGGTCGCGACCGTGACGCGTCCCTTTCTTCCTGCCTGCGCGATTATTTCCCCTTCACGTTCGTGGTTCTTGGCGTTGAGCACTTCGTACGGAATGCCGGCTGTGCGGAAATACTCCGCGACCACATCGTTGTCCTCTATGGAAACGGTACCCACGAGCACCGGCTGCCCTTTCTCATTCAGCTCTTTCACCGCACGCGTGAGCGCTGCGTATTTTCCTGCCGTCGTCTGGAAGATGAGGTCGTTATGGTCGATGCGCGCAATGGGTCGATTGGTCGGCACGACCACCACGTCGAGGCCGTAGACGGTATAGAACTCCTCTTCGGAAGACACGCCCGTTCCGGTCATGCCGGCAAGGCCTTCGTACATGCGGAAGAAATTCTGGAACGTCACGCTCGCATAGGTGCGCGTCTCTTTCTGGATGGGCACTCCTTCCTTGGCCTCGATGGCCTGATGCAGGCCCTCGGACCAGCGGCGTCCCGGCTGGAACCTTCCGGTGAACTCGTCAACGATGAGGATCTCGCCGTCCTTGACCACGTATTCCTTGTCCTTATGGAAGAGCGCCTTGGCGC
Source organism: Parcubacteria group bacterium (assembly GCA_028286525.1). Taxonomy (GTDB): domain Bacteria; phylum Patescibacteriota; class Minisyncoccia; order Phycocordibacterales; family Phycocordibacteraceae; genus C7867-001. The sequence continues at coordinate 7,011 of JAQBRL010000030.1, forward strand.
GCGCTGCGGTCTCCAGATGATGCGCGTACTTCATGCCGCCTTCGGTATACAGGTTCTCGATACCCAGGGCATCCTCCGCCTTGGTGATGCCTTCCGGCGTGAGCTGAATGGCTTTCTGCTTCTCGTCTATCGTATAGTCCTCGCCCTCCACAAGCGTATCCGCTATGTGCGCGAAGCGCTGGTAGAGCTGCTCGGCATCCTCGGCGGGTCCTGAAATGATGAGCGGCGTACGCGCTTCATCGATAAGTATCGAGTCTATCTCGTCGACGATGGCGTAGTGGTGTCCCCGCTGCACTATCTGCGCCGGATCGTACGCCGTGTTATCGCGCAGATAATCGAATCCGAGCTCGTTGTTCGTCGC
>JAQBRL010000003.1 GCA_028286525.1 Parcubacteria group bacterium
GAGCGACGCGTTCATTCGTACCACCGACGCGCATCACCTAGCCGCGGCGCAGGAGATGTGGCGCAGGTGCATGGCTGCGGGTGATATCTATAAGAAGTCCTATGAAGGCCTGTACTGCGTCGGCTGCGAAGCATTCAAGACCGAGCACGAGATACTCGACGGCCACTGCGAGCTGCATCCGAGCCTTACTCCCGAGCTCCTCAAGGAAGAGAATTACTTCTTCCGGCTTTCGAAGTACGGAGACCGACTTGAAGAATATCTTTCGAATCCTGAAGTCATTATTCCTGATTGGCGCAGGGAAGAAGCGTTGAACTTTGTACACGCTGGACTTGAAGATTTTAGTATTTCGCGCGAGAAGCATCGCCTTTCTTGGGGGGTTCCCGTTCCCGGGGATGACGAACAGGTGATGTATGTTTGGTTCGATGCACTCACGAGCTATATCTCGACGCTCGGATGGCCAGCGGATACAGAAGGGAAGTTCGCCAAATTCTGGCAGAACGGGCATACCCTCCAGATGGCGGGGAAGGACCAAGTACGTTTCCAGTCAGTCATGTGGCAGGCCATGCTCATGTCGGCGGAGCTGAAGCATACCGACCAGGTGTTCTATCATGGCTTCATCAATTCGGGCGGTCAGCGTATGAGCAAATCGCTCGGCAATGTCATCAGTCCGTACGAACTCGTAGAGAAATACGGCACGGAAGCCACTCGCTATCTCTTGCTGCGCCATGTGCATCCGGTGGAGGACTCGGATGTGACGTGGGAGCGTCTGGACGAGTGGTATACCGCGAATCTCGTGAACGGCCTCGGGAACCTGGTGGCTCGCGTGATGAAGCTTGCCCAGGAGCACGTGGCTGGCCCGGTCACGCTCGGAGACCTGGATACCGGCCGTGAACAGGCAGTGACGGACGTGCTGGATGCATTCAAATTCAATGAAGCCATGGATACCATCTGGGAGCACATCGGAAAGGGCGATGAGTTCATGACGACGCATGAGCCGTATAAGAAGATAAAGAACGAGAATACGAAGGAGGAAGCGCTCGCGGATATCGACAAGCTCGTGCGCCATATCGCGAAGATAGCCGTACACCTTGCGCCCGTGATGCCAGCCACGAGCGAGGCGATCCTCGCAGCGGTGCGTGAGAACAAAAAGCCGGAGAATCTCTTCCCGCGCCTGCCTACGCAGACAGGTCTTCCCTAAGCTATGCGTTATTTCGACGCGCACTGCCATATCCAGTTCGATGGATACGACGAGGATCGCGAAGTGCTCATCGCACGGATGAAAGATGAGGAAGTCGGCGGGCTCGTCGTCGGCGTCGATATTGAATCATCGAAGAAGGCGGTAGCGCTCGCGCAGCACCATGAGCACCTCTTCGCTTCCGTGGGACTCCACCCGAACTCCGTAGGTATCGAGCGATTCGATACGCAGGAATTCGAACGGCTCGCGGAAGACGGCAAGGTCGTAGCGATAGGGGAGTGCGGACTCGACTACTTCAGGCCGGAGAATCCGGAAGCCGCGAAGCAGAAGCAGCGCGAAGTATTCCAAGCGCATATCGAGCTCGCGGGGAAAACCAAAAAGCCGCTCATGATCCATGCGCGTCCGAGCAAGGGGAGCCAGGACGCGTACGAAGATGCGCTCGCCATGATCGAGAGCGCACGTAACGAATACCCAGACTTGCACGGAGATTTCCATTTCTTCGTAGGCGATGTCGCGACCGCGCGTCGCGCGACCGACCTCGATTTCACCCTTTCCTATACGGCCGTTCTCACATTCACCGAGGATTACGATGAAGTCGTACGTTCCATCTCTCTCACGCACCTTCTGTCCGAAACGGACTCTCCGTACGTAGCTCCGAAAGACCGGCGCGGCCAAAGGAACGACCCGCTCGCTAGCAAGGACGTAGTAGCTGCAATCGCTCGCATTCGGGGCGAGAACGATGAGGTCGTTCGCGAAGCCCTTATGGCTAATGCCAAGCGGGTATTTCGAATATAAGGCCTGATTGCTCGTCCGCTCCGTGCGTGGTACAGTCGCAGGGCAATGAAAAAAGAATCCGATCACGGTGCTGAGGGCACCGAGCAGGAGCTTGAAGCGGGATATAACGAATCCCGTGTGTATGAGCTCGGCTTCCACCTCGATTCTGAACTTCCGACCGAAGAAGTGAAGAAAACCTATCAATCCCTTCGGGACGCTATCGCCGGCGTGGGGACTATCGTCGCCGAAGGCGAGCCGGTCAAGATACCGCTCGCGTACATGATCTCGCGCAGCGAACAGGCAGGCCGTCGTGATTTCACCAGCGCGTTCTTCTGCTGGATAGCCTACGAAGCCGAAGGAGAAGGGCACGAAAAAATGCTCGAAACCGTACGGGCCGAGAACCGTATCATCCGCTTCCTCGATATCCGCACCACGAAGGATGCCGCGAAGCATTCCGCAGAAATGGCGGAGATCTATGCGAAGATGCCGGAGAACGCAGAAGGCGCGCCTGAAGAAGATGCGTCCGACGCTGAACTCGAGGCAGCCCTGAAGGACGCGGGCGCTGCGTAGGGGGTATACTTTTCCTATGTATCTCAACAAAGTACAGCTCTACGGGAATCTGACTCGCGACCCGGAGATAAAAGCTCTGCCGTCAGGTCAGCAGGTGGCGAATTTCGCTATCGCCACGAACCGTTCGTTCAAGAACAAGGAAGGCCAGCGCCAGGAACAGACCGAATTCCACAACGTCGTCGCGTTCGGCCGCACCGCGGAAGTCATAGGCCAGTACCTCAAGAAGGGCCGTCCTATCTTCGTCGAAGGACGCCTGCAGACCCGCACGTGGGAAGCGGAGGGTAAGAAGAATTACCGCACCGAAGTCATCGTCGAGAACTTCCAGTTCGGCGCCGACGGCGGACGAGGAGAAGGTAGCGGAGCCGGCGCACCGCGCGCAAGCGCGCAAGCACCCACTGGCGGCAGTGATGACATGGATATGCCCGGCGCAAGCGATTCCATCCAGTATCCGGATGAAGAGATTAATCCAGAGGATATTCCGTTTTAGTTAGCATTCAATCAATCACCATGGCATACCAATCAGAACGAGAAGAAGTAGAGCATAAGAAGTTCGTCGACTACAAGGATGTCGCGTACCTGCGTCAATTCACGAATCCGCACGCGAAGATCCTCGGCAAGAAGCGTACGGGCGTCGCCGCGCAGAAGCAGCGCGAGATAGCGCTCGCCATCAAGCGCGCGCGCTACATGGCTTTGATGCCATATTTGGCGGCGTAAATACGAGTTAAAGACAACACCCCGCCAATTTGGCGGGGTGTTGTCTTTTCTAAGCTTCTCTTCGAAGCAGGGGATACCCCCTACCAGCTTCATAGATAGGGAGTTCTTCCATGACCGACTTCAATCCGCAGGCGCCGCCGCGCTCTTCCAAGGCGAAAGGGGTGCCCTTCGTGGTCGTCCTCCTCGGCGTGGTGGTGGCGCTGGGCATCGCGGGCTACGCCCTGTGGAAATCCGGCGCCTTCAGCTGACCGATTCGACCGGTTTCGATCCAGACGGCAAGGGGCCCCTCCGCAAGGAGCGGGCCCTTTCGTTTACCCCTGCATATGCTTTTATAGAAGTAGGAGCCGCACCGGCTCGAACGGGGAAGGGCAAGCACATGGGACTTCTGTTAGTACTTTTGCTGTGCGGAGCAGCACCGCCTCCGCCACATGTCGACAATGCAGAGGAAAGGGCTGCGCTAGCCGACGATCGCTCGCCTGATCCGGGCAGTAAAGAGGACGCTCAGGGAAGAACGTTTGACACGCTCGTCCTGCGCATCTGCAAGGACCATGTCTGCGTCGAGAGCTACCAGAGCAAGCCGGGGCGTGAAGGCGAGGGTGGCGGGGTGACGCTCATCCGAAAAGGAGACGACAAGCTCCTGGTGCCGAGCGAGTACGTTCCTCCACCGAACTGAACTACCGTCGGAAGGAGCGAAATGAAGCGGCGAGGGGAAACCCCTGCCGCCTTCTTTATATCCTACGGTGCACGGAAACAAGACTGCCCACATAAAAGTAGCTTGACTTTTATGTATATATATGCACAATACATATCGGAGAGCTCTGCGCAACGCGAGCTTGAATCAGGAGTGAACTTATGGCCGGTTCCGGTTCGCCCATCCGTCCTTCCTCAGGGAAGGAGTCGGTTTGGCTATTAGTCGCCATCGTGGTCGCGCTCGCTGTCATCGGCGGCTGGTCCCTCACCCACCCGACGACTCAGCGGCCGCCGAATACGCTCGCGGCGCATGTGCCCCTGACGCGGTAGCGTTCATGGGGCAAAAGAAAGCTGAAGGCCCGCTGCGAAGCGGGCCTTTTTCTTATGCCTTCTCTACGCGTTCGACGTATTCTCCCGTGTCCGTATTGATGCGCAGGACATCGCCCGGATTGATGAACAGGGGAGTGAGGATGGTGGCGCCGCTTTCGAGGGTGACCTGCTTATTGCCGCCGGTCGCCGTATCGCCCTTCACAGCAGGAGGCGCGTCCGTGACCTTAAGGTCTATCTTGATAGGGATCTTGAGATTGATAGGCTTTTCATTGTAGAGAAGGACCTCGACATCCATGTTCTGCACGAGCCACTGCACGCGCTCATGCACGATGTCCTCGCTGAAGAAGAAGCGGTTCTTCGGATTCCCTTTCTCGTTGAACCAGGATTGACCCTTGGTCGTATAAAGATAGGTCGCCTGCATCGTTTCGATATCGGCTTCGGGCGCGCTCTCGTTCTGATGGAAACTGATTTCGAGCACTTTACCGGAAACCAGGTGACGCAGCTTGGTCTGGTTCACGGGCTTTCTCTGCTGCATGCGGAAAACATGAGAAGAAAGCACTTCGAAGGGCTCGCCGTTGTAGACGATGACCTTTCTCTGCACTATTTCGTTATACGAGAGGATTGCCATGGTTTCGAGCGTTAGAGCAACCCGAGGGGTAGCTGTCGAGTTATAAAAGTGCGCCCTAAGCACGACAAGTGGGCGGGGTACGCGTATGATACAGGACATAATGCGCTTTTCAAGCGAGGAACTAGCTACCGCAAGCGACGAGGAGGTCCTTCGGGCTGCCGTACAGGACCCGGGCGCGTTCGAGGTATTGGTGGCGCGGTACGAGGCCGCATTCCTGCGGAAAGCGAAATCCATCCTGTATTCCAAGGAAGATGCAGAGGAAGTGGTGCAGGATACCTTCACCCGCATCTACGTGTATGCCGATCGGTACGCGCCGCAGGAAGGAGCGAGCTTCTCCTCCTGGGGGTACACCATCCTCACGCGCCTCGCCTACACGCGCTACAACAAGCTCGCGAAGCATCGGAAGGTTACGGCACCCATGGAGACCGAGACCTACGAGCGTATCGCGGACACGAGCGACTTTCGGGAGGATCTTGCGGTTAAAGATGAGGTGCTGGTAGCGCTCGCCAAATTGCCGGAAGCGGCCGCCCGCGTGCTCTCGCTCCAATTCCTCGAAGGGAAGACCCAGGAGGAAATCGCCATCGCGGAAGGGTCCACCGTATCTGCCGTGAAGACCCGCGTGCACCGTGCGAAGAAATTATTCAAGCAAGCGCTCGACGAAACCGCCTAAACCTATGAACACTACTTCTTCCATTTCGAATACCGTCATGCGCCGCGTGCGCGTCATCCATGCGGTGCGCCCGCTTCTTTCCGGTACCGCCCTCGGCAGCTTCCTTTTCCTGCTCGCCCTCTACGGTATCGGCAGGGAAGTCTGGGTATCGCATGTGATCGCGAATATGCCAGCGCTCGCTGATGTCGCCGCAGTCACTCGATTCTTCGTCGCCGCCTTCCTCAACACTCGTTTCATTGTCCAGGTCCTCACCGTTCTTGGTGGCGCAGCGCTCGTCTACACCCTCGCGGACTTTCTCCGCACCGTCCGCCTCACCCCACGTTTTTCTTAGGTCTCAGAACGGAGCGAGCGCCTTCGAAAATAAAGGACAACCTGGAAGCAGCCGGAGCGCAAGGAATACATAAAAGAAATGACCGACCAAGCGGAGCGCTTGGCGGCATTTCTTGCGTTGGATGACTGTGCGTCTCCGTGTCGCCCTGGAAGGCGATGTCCTTCTTTATTTTCGAAGGCGCGAGCGGAGCTTTATTCAGCGTCCAACTTCTCCCGGATCTTCTTCAGTATCTCGTTAGCCATAGGCTTGTTCTCGCGCAAGTAGGTGCGGGTCGCGTCATAGCCGCGACCAAGCGGCGTCTCGCCGTACTTGTAGCTGCTGCCTGACTTCGAGAGGATCTCGTACTTCTCGCCAAGCGCGATTATCTCGCCTTCGCGGCTGATGCCTTCGTTGTAGAGCAGGTCGAATTCGGTCGCCTTGAACGGGGCCGCCACTTTGTTCTTTACCACCTTCACGCGCACGCGGCCACCTACTATCTCCTCGCCCTTCTTTATCTGCGCGATGCGTCGGATATCGAGACGCACTGACGTGTAGAACTTAAGGGCCTTGCCGCCGGTCGTAGTCTCTGGGTTGCCGAACATCACCCCTATCTGCATGCGGATTTGGTTGATGAAGATGATGATGGTCTTCGAGCGAGAGGTCGAAGCGGTAAGCTTGCGCAGCGCTTGGCTCATGAGGCGCGCCTGCTTTCCCATCTGCGCTTGGCCCATCTCTCCCTCTATTTCGTCCTTCGGGGTAAGGGCGGCCACCGAGTCGACGACAACGACATCGATGTTGTTGCTCCGTACGAGGCTGTCGACTATCTCGAGCGCTTGCTCCCCGGTGTCCGGCTGCGAAATAAGCAACTCGGCGAGCTTCACGCCGATTTTTTTTGCGTATCCCGGATCGAGCGCATGCTCTGCGTCGACGAACGCGCAGATGCCGCCTTTCTTCTGCGCCTCCGCGATGACATGCAGCGCGAGCGTGGTCTTGCCCGAAGACTCCGGTCCGAATATCTCGATGATGCGGCCGCGGGGGAGTCCTCCGATGCCGAGCGCGGCATCCAGACCGATAGAACCGGTCGGTATGAAATCGATCTTAGCGGGCGCTGTCGTACCATAGGTCATGATGGACTCATCGCCGAACTTCGTCTTTATTTCCTTAATCGCGAGCTCTATGGCGCGCGCTTTGGACGCTGCACCCGTCTCGGGAGCACTATCTTCTTCTAAGGGCTCTTGCTTCACGGTCTTCTTTGCAGCTTTCTTTGCAGGCATAGGATTCGGATTACGGTACGAATATAGTGCGGCGGACGCTTTCGGATTTCCCGAATCGGTCGGTCGCGGTTAGGGATAGTATAGCGCCCCCATGGGGAAGCACGAGGGTCGTGGAAAAATGCCCGTCAGCGTCTATCAGGAGCGGGGCACCGTCCAGTGCGAGATTCTCGGTATGCGTCGCCATTCCTTTTATGAGTACGAAGCCCCCCTCGAAGGACTGCCCTTCGGCAGGGGAGGAAAGGGTCAGCTCGGGGCCCGACAGGATGGGAAGTGCCTTGAACACGCCGTACCCGGCTAGGAGAAGAAGGGCGATAAGGGTCGTCGCACGCAGCATGGCTAGAAGTCGGTCGCTTCCGCTTCCGGGGACGTGCGCGCTCCCACTATCTCGCGCGGACGGGAGCCATCAGCAGGCCCGATGACCCCTTTGGCTTCCAGCACATCCATGAGGCGGGCGGCGCGCGAGTAGCCGATGCGCAGCTTGCGCTGGAGGTAGGAAGTTGAGGCCCGCCCGGCCTCCTCAACAGCCGTTTTCGCTTCTTCGTACATGTCGTCGTCCAGGTCGTCATCGCCACTGCTCCCGCTATCGAAATTCATCGACATGACATCGTTCGGTTCGTGCCCGGTTCCGGAGGCGCCTGCCCCGAGATCGAGCGCGTCGAGCGCTCCCGCGTTGTGCTTCTTTATGTATTCGGCGACTTTCTTCACTTCGCCTTCGGCGATGTAGGCGGTCTGAAGGCGTACCGGCTTCTGCATGTCCGCTGAAAGGTAGAGCATGTCGCCCGCGCCGAGCAGGGATTCCGCTCCCGGACCGTCGAGAATGGTGCGCGAGTCTATTTGGCTTGCCACTTGGAGCGCCATACGGGTCGGCACGTTCGCCTTGATGAGGCCGGTAATGACATTCACGGAGGGGCGCTGGGTGGAGAGTACGAGGTGGATGCCCACGGCACGGCTCATCTGCGCAAGTCGGACGATGGCGCTTTCGAGCTCGCGCGGGTAGCTCTGCATGATATCCGCGAGTTCATCGATGACGATGACGATGTAGGGCATCGCTTCGGGTATCTCGCCGTGACCCTTCTTCTTCGCGGGCTCGAAGATAGTAGTGTGATACGACTCGATGTCCCGCACCTTTTCGCCCTCGAGGATGTTATAGCGGCGGTCCATTTCCTTGGCGGCCCATTTGAGCGCCATGATGCACTTCTTAGGATCCGTAATGACCGGAGTGAGCAGGTGGGGGATACCGTTATAGAGCGTGAGCTCCACCCGCTTCGGGTCCACCATGATGAAGCGCATCTGGTTCGGGCCATTCCTATAGAGGAGGGAGGTGATGACCGCATGGATAGCGACCGATTTTCCGGAGCCGGTAGCTCCTGCGATGAGTCCGTGCGGCATCTTCGCGATGTTCACGTAGTGCGGCATGCCCGTGATGTCTCGGCCGATAGCCGCAAGGAGCGGCTTCTTCGATGCATTCCATTCGGGAGCGCCGATAATGCCTCCGAGACCCACCGTAGCTTTGGAGGCGTTCGGAACCTCGATACCGACAAGAGACTTGCCAGGAATAGGAGCTTCGATACGCACGGGGTGGGCCGCAAGCGCAAGCTCAAGGTTCGTGACCAGAGAAACGATCTTATTCAGGCGCACTCCCTCGGCGGGCTTGATGGCGTACCGCGTAACGGTCGGACCCACCGATACCTCGTCCATCTCGACCGAAATACCGAAATTCTGGAACGTGCGCTTGATGATGTTCGCATTCGCCTTGATGTCGCCCACGCCGGGCTTGCCGGAGTCCGCACCCAGGAGCGAGAGGGGAGGCGCGTTGTACTGGGCGTCGAAGTTCGCAATGGCCGGGGCAGTGCTCGGTGTCGCGCGCGGCTGATCGAACATCGTGACCGTAGGTTCGCGTTCCGGATGCACGGTCTCCACGTCCGCTTGCTCGGTCGGTTCTTCTTGCGCGTCCGCGTCTTCCGCCTCGTCCACTTTGCGTGCGGGGAGCTTTATGGAGCCGAGCGCGCTTCCGGTGCTGGTCGCGAATGCTGAAAGGGCGCGGGCGATGACGACGATATCGGCGGCGATGATGAGGCCTACGGCAGCTGCCGCGAAGAGGAGAATGACCGCACCCCAGAGCCCGAAGAGTTGGGTAGCAAGGGTGCCAGCAGCGGCACCCGCCTGGCCTCCGAGCCCTGCCGCGACGATGCCGAGAAAGGTGAGTGCGGCGAGGACCATGAGTCCGATACCAATAATGGTCAGAGGGGAAAGGAAGGTGCGCTCCAGCGCGAGCCCTGCGCCGCCCACGATGAATATGAGGGGCAACAGGAAGGCGGCCACCCCCACCTCGGCATACGTGAAACTAAAAATGGCGCTGCCAGCGTAGCCTGCGAGCCCGAAGGTCGCCAGCCCCAGGATGAGCCCGAAGGCGATGCACAAAATAGCGGCAGTCCACCTGACGGCCGCCTTGGTATTTTCAGCCTCGCGCTGCTTACGTTTTTTCTTCGCCATGCGTTCGTTCATTTTATCACCTCATGTGGATAACCGTGACGTGCGAGCGCAAATCGCACGCAGTTTGCGAGCGGGTCATTATGGACATATACTGCAGTCGTCAAAAGGACATACTTTTTCCATGACCGATAAAGGACAGAATAAGGACATACGACAAACACGAGACAGTGATGTTGGTGCACATCTAGATGATTTCGTCCTAGAAAAAGGCATATTCTCGAACATATTCGAAAAGGACATACGCCGTGTCTATATCTACAAAAAGTCCGAACGCCTCGCAAAAGCCATCCATCTCGTCGGACCGGCGTTCGCTAATTCTCCCGCGCTGCGCAACCGGGTCGACCTGATAGCGGTAGGGCTCGTGGATGCCGCAACCCTTCCGCCGAGCGCAGCCCGCGAAGCGCTCTCGCGCGAACTGCTCGCGCTTTCGAGCGTCCTTTCGATCGCGCGGGTCGGCGGACTTCTTTCCGTCATGAATGCAGAACTCATAGCGCGCGAAGCCCACACGCTGCTCCAGGAAATCGCCACCTATGAAGAGCCCCGTCTGTTCTTCGACGAAGCGCCTACCCTCGCTGCGCTCTTCAAATCGGTCGCCCAGAGCGCACGTACGCCTGCGCCCGAAACTCCTCTCGAGCACGCACCCGCACGCACCCGCACGCATCAGGCCGTAAAGGACACTAAAGGACATTCTTCGGCAGTCCCGCGCTCGTCGACACGGCGTGACGCGATACTCTCCGTTCTGCGCACCAAGGGTCCTTCCTATATAAAGGATATATCGACTGTGATACGGGACGTAAGCGAGAAGACCATTCAGCGGGAGTTAGCGAGTCTCGTGGAAGAAGGCCTGGTTACGCGTTCAGGTGAGCGGCGCTGGACCACCTATACGCTTGCGAAATAGGGAATGGCCTACCTGAAGGCTTCATTGACGAATGGTCCCGCTTAGGCTATAGTACCTGGGTGATATCCGTAGGGGTCAGCGCATAAGAAACAGCCGTCCGCGTACTCGCGGCGGCTTTTTCGCGTCTGTACAAGCCTCGGTTATCCACATTGGTTTTAGAAGGGTTTGCGCTCCCGCTACCGTATACTGACTCCCATACCTGTTACGAGCTGGGGCGCTTCCTGAACGACCGATCATTGACAAGCGAATAGGGCTTGTACAGAAACCTGCCGCGCATTTGAAAGAATGCGTGCGCAGTCCCGTCTAAGCGTTAGGCGGGCCAGAATGCATGCAGCATATCCAGATACGGATGAATCCAGAATGAACGATTCCATTTGCCAACTAGCCGATGGGACGCGAGTCGATACAGCGCCCTGTCGGGTAGTGTGAAAGGGAAGTGCGCACATGAACGCGATACCGAAGTCCACGGACGGACGTATCGCGCGATTACCAAAACTGAATGGGAGCGTATGGAGAAGCACCATTATTAGACGCAGCTCCGTACGCCTCAAAAAAATTAATTTAAAAAAGTTATATGTCTATTACACAGACAAACACGATCGCAAAGATCGCAGCAGTCGTCGCAGGCCTCGGCCTCGTCGCAATGTCCTTTGCTTCCTTCGCCGTACCGGCACAGGCAGCAACCGACAACTCCGCTGCAATCGCTGCGCTTCAAGCCCAGCTTGCTGCCCTCATGGCGCAGTCGGGTGGTTCCGCTTCGGTCACCTTCACGAGCGATCTCACGATCGGTTCCAAGGGTGCATCCGTCACGGCGCTTCAGAACTGGCTCATCTCCAAGGGCTTTAGCATTGCAGCTGGCGCAACCGGATACTTCGGTGCACAGACCCGCTCTGCTGTAGCAGCTTGGCAGGCTTCTGCTGGCATCACGCCAGCAGCTGGTTACTTCGGTCCTAAGTCCCGTGCAGCTGCTAACGCAGCAGGTGGTTCTACCGGTTCTACCGGCGGCACGCCTACGGGCCTTACTGGCTCTGGTTACCTCACCAGCATCTCGACTCTCGGCGACATCGTTTCCGATGTTAAGGAGGGAGACGTAGGTGATCAGGTGATCGGCGAGTCCGCTCGCGCGGTCAACGGCGATGTCGCAGTTCAGCGTCTCGATGTGACCTTCGATCTCACCGGTTCTACCGGCAGCACGAACCTCAACCGCTATGTAAATAGCGTGAGCGTCTGGCTCGGCAACACGAAGCTCGCAACGATGAACCCTGCTGACGGCAGCTACCAGAACAAGGTCTGGACGCTCCGCTTCAACAACCTCGGCGGCGTTATCAAGAGCGGCACCACCGGCAACATCCATGTTTCCGTTGATGCAGTTTCTTCGGTCAACTCGAACGAGGCTGGTGCAACGGTGAAGGTTTCTCTTCTTGCTAACGCACTTCGTGGCACTGATGCTAATGGCGTCAACGACACGTACGGCAGCACGATCAACCAGAACTTCACGGTATCGGCAGCAAACAAGGGCAAGCTCACGCTTACCGAAGCTTCTGACGATCCTGCAGCTACGACCATCAAGGCTGATGTGAACAACACGACGACGAACGTAACGCTTCTCGCGTTCAATGCTAAGGCAACGAACCAGAACATCACGCTTCGCTCGCTTCCTGTTGGAATCACCGGCACGGGCGTGAACGTCATCGATGCGATCCAGAGCGTTTCCCTCATGCAGGGCAGCAACACGATCAGCACCAAGACGATCACGACCTCGGGATCCGCATTCCAGGAAGTGGTCTTCGATAACCTGAATCAGTCCATCTCGAAGGACGCTACGACCGAATACACGGTTGTCGCTACCATCAAGAAGATCGATGCAGGCGGTTCGAACACCTTCGCATCCGGTGACTCGCTCACGGCGACCACCACTGCAACTGGCACCACGAACTTCGATGTCGCTGATGCACAGGGCAACACGGTTACCCCTTCTGGTGCGGTTGCTGGCCATGTCCAGACCTTCCAGCAGGTTGGCATCACGGTGACTCAGGTCTCCGCGACTGCAAACACATCGGTCGGTACGACGGCGGGCTCGGGTGACAACACCCAGTACGCCATCACCTTCAAGATGACGGCAGGTGATCAGGATCTCTACCTCTCGCGCACCATCTCGCGTTCGACGACGCCTTCTACGAGCGCGGTAACGTGGGCAACCACCACCAGCTCGACGGCATCCTCGACTGACCTTGGTACTGCAGGCCTCACGGCAGCAGACACCAACTCAAGCGATGTTGCAGGATCCTACAAGATCCCAGCCGGCTCTACCCGCACCTTCACCCTCAACGTCACGTTGGTCGAGAAGCTTGTCGGTAGCGCAGGTCTCTCGGGCGTGCAGCTCACGGGTCTCGGCTACGGCACGACGACTTCGTTCGGCAGCACCTTCACGTCGGGTCTCGACCAGTTCAAGACGGCGGACAAGTCGATGACGGTCCACTAGTCAACAAACTAGTCACGTAGCTCTCGCCCAGGATCACGATCCTTGCGATCTACACGCAAAAACCACCCTTACGAGGGTGGTTTTTGCTTTTCCCCGTGCCCTCGCGCTATCCCATGGCGCCAATTGAAGAGGGGAACCTAGCCTTTATACTAGAAGCACGGAGTCGTTTCCCATTATTCTCACCGCTCCTCACTACCCAGCCACCATGAATCGCACATACTCTTCGCCTTTGCAGCTCGCCATGCTTGCGGCTGCCCTCGTACTCGCGTTCGCGAGCGGTGCTGCACCTTCTGCGCACGCGGCAACCGACAATTCCGCTGCAATAGCCGCGATACAAGCGCAGCTCGCAACGCTCACCGCGCAGCAGGCGGTAGGGACGAGTACGGGCTCCGCACTCTTTACTGCCGACCTTTCCGTAGGCAGTACGGGCGCATCCGTTACGGCACTGCAGCGCTGGCTCATCGCAAAGGGCTTCACCATTGCAGCAGGCGCTACTGGTTCTTTTGGAGGCCAGACGCGCGCGGCAGTGAGCGCATGGCAAAGATCTGTTGGGGTTACGCCGGTGACGGGGTACTTCGGTCCTAAGTCCCGCGCAGCAGCGAACGCGAACGGGGCAACCGCAAGCACTCCGAAACTTTCCGGGGGCTCAGGCTACCTGACGAACATCACCTCCCAAGGCGACGTCGAGAGCGTGATGAGCGCCGGCGACGATGAAACCAAGGTGCTCGGCGTTTCGGTACGCGCGCAAGGCTCGGATCTTGGACTCGCCAGGCTTGACGTACAGTTCGACCTCTCCGGCTCTTCCGGCAGTACGAACCTGAATTCCTATGTGCAGAGCGTCAGCGTGTATCAGGACGGTACGAAGCTCGCGACGATGAACCCTGCGGACGGCAGCTATCAGAACAAGGTCTGGACGCTCCGCTTCAATAACTTGAACGGCGTCCTCAAGCAGGGAAGTGCAAGTAGCCTCTATGTAAAAGTCACGCCCGTGGATGACATTCGCGATAGCGAGACCGATGCAGATGTGACGGTCACTATACCGGCGCAAGGTCTGCGCGTAGTCGATCCGCAAGGAGTGTCGGAGCAGTACGGCACGAGCGCATACACCAGCACCTTCAGCATCAATCAGGGCTCGCTCGGAACCCTGAACCTGACGGAGGCAAGCGATAACCCGAAAGCCACCACGCTCAAAGCGGACACGAATAATACGACGACGAACGTCACCCTCCTCTCGTTCAAGGGAAAGACGACCTACGAGGATGCGTATCTGCGGACGGTTCCCGTGAGCCTTACGGTCACCGGCACGACCAACGTGAGCGACGTCGTCCAGAGCATCTCGCTCATGAAGGGTTCCACCGTCCTTTCCACGAAGACGGTCACGACGAGCGGTGCGACGGCGGAAGTCGATTTCGACAACTTGAACGAGGTCGTACTCATGGATGCGACGGGTGCGTATAGCGTCGTCGCGACCGTACGCAAGATTGGTACGGGTGCCTCCGCTTCCGCCTTCGATAGCGGCGACACCGTGCAGGCGACCGTCGATACCGGAAACGGTACGTGGGATGTCGTAGACGATACGGGATATGGCAGCGCGCTTTCCGGCATCGTGCTCGGCGGGATCTTCACGCTCCAGCAGACCGGCATCACGGTGACCCAGGTCGCAGCGACCGCCAACACATCGGTCGGTACGACGGCAGGCTCCGGTGACAACACCCAGTACGCCATCACCTTCAAGACGACCGCGGGCGACAGCGACCTCTACCTCGCGCGCGCCATCTCGCGTTCGACCGCAGCATCTGTGAGCGCGCTCACGTGGGCAACCACCACGAGCTCGAACTCGGGGGTGACGAATGTGGGCACCGCTGGCTTGAGTGCTGCGGACACCAACTCGAGCGACACCGCCGGCGCCTACAAGGTCCCCGCGGGTTCCTCGCGCACCTTCACGCTCAACGTCACGCTCGTCGAGAAGCTCGTCGGGAGCGCAGGCTTCACGGGCGTCCAGCTCACGGGAATCGCGTACGGCACGACGACTTCGTTCGGCAGCGCCTATACGTCGGGTCTCGACCAGTTCAAGACGGCGGACAAGTCGATGACGGTCCACTAAGAGCGCTCCAACGATATTCCGAGGGAATATCTGAAACGAAATCGCCGCCCGGGAGGGCGGCGATTTCGTTCATCAAATACACACCCTCCACCGCGTATAGACCTTCTATAAGGAGGCGCATGCGACGTAAGAGTACGTCACATTTGCCGTCCTCTTTAGTAGCTCGGAACGACTGATTGTCCCACCATGGACGCACCCGGTACGACCCTTCTCAGACAACTAGACTAGCAGGACCATATAGGTCGACGCGAACGGCCCCGCCAGACTAGTCGGGAACAACCTTATTCACGCAACATAAATTACCATTCATTATGACTAGTACGAACACAACGATCGCGAAACTCGCCGCACTCATCGCGGGATTCGGGATCGTCGCCATGTCCTTTGCCATCGCTCCGGTGCATGCGCAAACGACCACTACGACCACGACCTCCACGAACGCCAGTCTTCAGGCGCAGATAGCAGCGCTCCAGGCGCAAATAGCGGCATTGATCGCTGCGCAAGGAGGCGCCATCTCGGTTACGTTCACGCGTGACCTCACTATCGGCTCACGCGGAACCGATGTGACCGCATTGCAGAGCTGGCTTATCGGGAAGGGCTTCAGCATCCCTGCAGGCCCGACCGGATACTTCGGTGTCCAGACGCGCGCAGCAGTCGCTGCCTTCCAGGCCGCCAACGGCATCACGCCAACGGCTGGGTACTTCGGTCCCATTACGCGCGCACGCGTTGCTGCATTGATGGGCTCCTCTAATACCACGACGACCACTACCACGACCGGCACCGGTGCTCTTCAGGGCACGGGCGGCAGGCTTGATAGCGTCTCGACGCTCGGTGATATCCAATCGAGCCTTAACGAGAACACGGGCGACATGAAGGTCGCCGGCATCTCCGCACGCGCGGTCGGTTCCGACCTCGCCGTGGACCGTGTCGATGTGCAATTCGATCTGACCGGTTCTTCCGGCAGCACGAATCTCAACCGCTACGTCCAGAGCGTGAGCATCTACCAGAACGGCACGAAGCTCGCGACGATGAACCCTGCTGACGGCAGCTACCAGAACAAGGTCTGGACGCTCCGCTTCAACAACCTCAATGGGGTCATCCGTAACGGACAGACCAGCAACCTCTATGTCGAGGTGACGCCGGTCTCGTCCATCAATAGCAACGAGATGAACCAGAATGTGAAGGTCACCATCCCGGCTAACGGTATCCGGGTGTCTGATTCCGCGGGCGTGTCCGACACGTACCCTGCGAACAGCATCACGCAGACGTTCAGCGTCGCTCCGGCAACCACCGGCAAGCTCATCATCTCGCAAGCAAGCGATAACCCGTTTGCGACCGTGGTGAAGGGGGATGTCAACAACACGACGACCAATGTTACGCTCGAGGCGTTCAACCTCCGCGCGAACAACCAGAACCTCACGGTCCGCTCTATCCCGGTCGGTATCTCCGTCACCGGTACGAGTAACGTGGGCGATGTGGTCCAGAGCGTGTCCCTCATGCAGGGCAGCAACACCATCAGCACGAAGACCGTGACAGGCACGGGTACCTCCGCGCAGGTGGTATTCGACAACGTGAATCAGAACCTTACGTCCAACAACACGCAGGAATACACGGTGGTCGCTACCATCCGCAAGATGGGTAGCGGTACTTCCGGTACTGCATTCGACTCGAACGATACCATCACCGCCTCGACCTCGCCGAGCGGCAGCTGGGACGTCTCGGACAGCAACGGCAACACCGTCGCGCCAACGGGAAGTTCGATCGGCGGCACGGTTACCTTCCAGACGGTCGGTCTTACGATCGCCAAGGTAAGTGCCACCGCGAATAAGTCGCTCGGTACCACGGTCGGTTCCGGCGACAACACGCAGTACGCGATAACGTTCACCGCAACGGCAGGCGATCAGGATATCTACATCGACCGTAGCATCCAGAACACGCTTACGCCGTCGGCAGCGGGCGCAGGTACCGCGTGGGCAACCACGACGAGCTCGACCGCGGGCGTGACGAACGCAGGCACTGCGAACCTCACGGCAGCGGACACGAATTCCGGCGATACCGCTACCTCGTATAAGGTTCCGGCAGGATCGACGCGCACGTTCACCTTGAACGTTACGCTCACCGCGACCGGCACCGGCTTCACGGGCGTCCAGCTCACCGGTATCAACTGGGATACGGTCTCGAACACCAACTCCAGCACGAACTACTACACGGCAGGACTTGACCAGTTCAAGACCGCTGATGTCTCGATGACGACTCACTAATCCGAGCGCTTCCTCAAGACTGACTCGCACAGAAAACCGCCCCCGAGGGGGCGGTTTTCTGCCTGCTATCCTTGAGCCCATGGATGGCCTGAACCTAGCGTGGTTCTTAAAAATGAAATCGTCGCAGCGCATCGCGCTCGTCCTCGTGCTCGTGGGCGCTGCATTCTTCCTCGTGCTTCCGCTCCTGCTCTCGGCGAATAAGTATCCGCTCGCCAGCGGGGACCAGGTGGCTTCGTGGAATTTCAATGGCGCATATGCGGATCAGGGCCCGAATCAAACGCGCACCGTACGCGAGATACAAGGACTCAAAGCGACGCTCGGGAAGGACAAGCGGAAGGACTACGATGTGCTCGTGGGCCTCGCGTCCGAGTACGAACTGCTCGGCGACGGAAAGAGCGCCTATCAGTACCTCTCGCAAGCGATCGCGAAAGACGGGAGTCGCGGGCTCGCCTACATGAATATGGGCCAGCTTATGGAAAGTCTCGGCGCGATACGGACTGCCCGGACCGCGTTCGATGCGGCGGTGAAGGCGGAGCCCAAGAGCGGCATCTATGTCTCCGCACGCAATTCTTTCTACTCGCGCCACCCGTAGCCATGAAGTACCTCATTGAATTCGTCGGGTTCCTGTGCGGGTTCGTCATTCTCATATCCGCAGCGCTTCTCGCCATACATTTCGCAGGGCCTACCGCGTAGTTGCCGCACGCGGCAGGGAAGGGTATAGTGCGCGGGTACGGACCGAAGACAGCAGGCATTCCGAATTTCCGGAAAGAAGCCCTGCCGAGGGACGAAACGGCATCTGCACTAAGCAGCCTGTCGGGTCGACTGTCTCCACGGTCCCATGGCATACGCCATCGGGACCCGTTTCCGTTTCGTACGAACGAAAAACAAATTATGGCAATTACCAAGCAGAAGAAGACAGAGATCATAGAGAAGATCGGTCTCGCGGTTAAGGACGCGGTGTCGGTGGTCTTCGTGAAATTCTCGGGCCTGTCCGTGAAGGACACCTCGGAGATGCGTAAGTCGCTTCGCGAAGGCGGGGTCGGCTACTACGTCGCGAAGAAGACCCTCATCAAGCGCGTACTCACCGAGAACGGCTATACGGGAGAGCTTCCCGATATGCCGGGCGAGATAGCGCTTGCATGGAGCAAAGTGGACGCGACGGCACCTGCCCGCGACATCTACGCGATGGGCAAGAAGTTCAAGGACACGCTCACTATCGTCGGAGGAATCTGGGAGGGAGCATTCGCGGACGCGTCCGCAATGAATGCTATCGCGACCATTCCGCCGGTACCGGTACTGCGCGGCATGTTCGTGAACGTCATCAACAGTCCTATCCAGGGACTCGTGATCGCGCTCGATCAGATCCGGGAGAAGAAGGCAGCATAAACATTTAATCCAATTACTATGGCTGAAGAAGTAAAACAGGAAGAGGCTACGGAAGCAGTTGCAGAAGCTGCAGCTCCAGAAGCACCCACTGCAGAAGAGTCGGTCGAAGTCCCGGCGAAGTTCAAGAAGCTCGTCGAGGAGATAGAGAAGATGACGGTTCTCGAGCTTAGTGAGCTCGTGAAGGTCTTCGAGAAGAAGTTCGGGGTGTCCGCAGCAGCGGTCGCGGTGCAAGGTCCTGCAGCCGGAGGCGCAGCAGCCGACGAAGGGAAGTCCACCGTCAACGTGGAGCTTACCGACGGCGGCGCTACCAAGATCCAGGTCATCAAGGTGGTGAAGGAAGTTCTTGGTCTCGGCCTCAAGGAGGCGAAGGACCTCGTCGATGGCGCACCGAACATGATCAAGGAGAACGCATCCAAGGAGGATGCAGAGGACCTCAAGAAGAAGATCGAGGACGCGGGCGGGAAGGTTACGTTCAAATAAGGCTACGCTCGGACTTTAGAATCAGAGCAGCGTTTCGGCATAGGAATGCCTGCACTTCGCTCAACTGCTCTGATTCCAAAATCCTCGCTTCGTTCATAACAAACGTCCGCACATATTGTGCGGACGTTTGTTATATAAAAGGGAAGAGCCTGCGCATCGCTGCACAGGCCCTTGGTATAGCAACCGTTTCCGTCACATTACGGATTCGGCTCGCATGTTGCATTGGGACCGGTCCGGTCGTTGTTCAGAGGTGACTCGTTTCTCGGCCACACGTCGAAGTGATAACCGCTCGGGCAGCTCACCACCAGTGAGCCGTTACGCCACTTGCTAAGCGTGGGCGAGCCCGGCTCGGGAAAGGATGCATCCAGGTTCCACCGCTCATGGGAGAGCACCACCCTCGGCTTCTCCGTTCTGGTGCCGTCCTGGAAGGCGACGGTCTTGTTTACGGTGGCGTTACAGGTGAGAACTGTCCCTGCACCGACCGCGATCCCGAGGCACGCAGTGACGATGAAATGAACACGATTCATAGCTTCATATCTCCCTGATAGCCGATGATCTTACTATTAATAATAGACCTATTTGTATGTTTTGTCAAGTAGTACCTCGTAGGTTGCAGGGCGGGGAATAAGGCAGGTACAATGCCGCTAACGCTATGGATCCTCTTTCACGCCTCTTCGGAACCCCCGCTCGCCTGAAGTTGCTTCGGCTTTTCTTGTTCAATGACGACACGGTGCTTACCGTCACTGACGCGGCATTCCGTAGCAAGACTCCGAAGGACGCTGCGCGCAAGGAATTGAATGTGCTTACTGCCGCTGGAGTCATCAAGAAGAAAGCGAGCAAGCAGGGAAGCGGGTACGCGATGAACAAGAAATTCCCGCACTACGCGGCGCTCCAGATATTCCTGCGCGAGACCACCGACGTGAGCGACACGAAAATTCTCGTCACCCTGCGCAAGGCGGGAGTGCTGCGGGTCGTCGCGCTCTCGGGACTTTTCACGGGCGCGCTCGAACCAAAAGTGGACCTGCTCGTGGTGGGGGATAGGCTCGAAGAGCGTCAGCTCGCGAGCGCCATCCATACGCTCGAAGCCGAACTCGGCCGCGAGCTACGCTACGCTTCCTTCACGACAGAAGAATTCAAATACCGTGTTGGCGTCTACGACCGTCTTATCCGCGACGTCATGGATTATCCGCACCGGACCATACTTGACCGCATCAGCGCCGAATAAAGTAAGTCCAAAAATCCTTCATCTACGTTGTTGCTTATTCCGGCACTCGCTCACCGTATAGCCCATACGGCTCGCTGCGTTCCTCATGCGCGCCTCGTATCTGGAGCTTTTTGAACTTCCTCACTGATAAAGGGGTATCCACACCACCCCTGGTGGTCAACGCCACGATTGCTACACTTTAGGGTAGGCAGGTCCGCGGGGGCCATTCCTCCAAAGGGCAGCATTAGCCAGTAATCGCGCACGCAATCCTTATGTTTTTCACCACGTGGGCGGATGTATTGAATCAGTCGCTCCAGAGCCTTTTCTGGGGACTCGTCCAATTCATTCCCAATTTAGTAGTCGCCGTCGTCATCTTCCTCATAGGCTGGATAGTCGGAGCAGCGCTCGGACGTCTCGTCGCGCAGGTCATCGCCGCTATCAAGGTCGACCAGGCGCTTCGCGCTGCCGGCGTTGAGAAGGTCGTCGAGCGCGCAGGCTTCACGCTCAACTCCGGGGCATTCCTCGGAGCGCTCGTGAAGTGGTTCTTCATCATCGTGTTCCTCGTCGCATCGCTTGATGTACTCGGACTCACGGATGTCACCGCATTCCTGCGCGGCGTCGTGCTGACCTACATTCCGCAGGTCATCGTCGCAGTCCTTATCCTTCTGGTCGCTGCCGTGCTCGCCGAAGCTGCCGACCGCGTGGTCGCGGGCTCCGCTCGCGCTGCAGGACTCAAGGCTGCCGGACTTCTCGGCACGCTCTCGCGCTGGGCCATCTGGATCTTCGCGGTACTCGCGGCGCTCGATCGCCTCGGTATCTCCCCGCTCATCCAGACCCTGTTCACGGGTGTCGTTGTAGCGCTTGCGCTCGCATTCGGACTCGCATTCGGTCTTGGTGGACAGGCAGCTGCCTCTCGCTACATCGAGCGCATCCGCGACGAGATTTCAGGCTAATCTACTCCATTCCGGTACCTTCGGGTACATACGAAAAGCCCCGCGCGAGCGGGGCTTTTCGTATGTACGGCAGCGGTTTGACAGGGAAATACCCCGCGTATATACTCCTCCTACGTGTTGAAGACCAAGAAATCAATAACCAAAAGGAGCGGATAAAAGAGCCGGACGGCTCTGCGCGTGAAAACGCGACCGCCCCGAAAGGGGCTTTTGTTTTTCTTGGGGTGACAACACGGGTTCGTTGACACACGAATATGCAAAATAGGTAATCAACTGCATTGTGCGGTCGCGCTTTTGCGTGAACGTACGAATGTATTGAATTGCATGTCTTTTCGTTTCCAAAAACGAGAAGACAATCACAAAAAATAACGTTAGTGGTGTTCGAGTTTCCGCACAGGAGACAAGAAGGGTGCACGGTGGATGCCTAGGCTTGCGCAAGCGATGAAGGACGTGACTAGTCTGCGAAATGCTTCGGGGAGGTGACTTGTAACCTTTGATCCGGAGATGTCCGAATGGGGAAACCCGATCAGC
>JAQBRL010000014.1 GCA_028286525.1 Parcubacteria group bacterium
TTTCGCAGCTCCTCGTGTATGTGTACTTCTTTTTCAGATACTCTCCTAGATGCCTGGGGTACTATACCACTCGTACTTGTTCTATTTCGACAAGGTCACCAAGTCGTATCGCGATGGCACACCCGCTCTCGAGTACGTCACCATCTCCGTCGCCCCGAAAGAATTCGTCTCCATCGTCGGCCACTCGGGCGCCGGCAAAACGACCCTCCTCAAAATGCTCCTCGCCGAGGAACGGCCCACGACCGGGTCGGTGTTCTTCGAGTCAGTCGACGTGCATGCGCTTCCGATGGGCTCCCTGCATCACTACCGACGCAAGATCGGCATGGTCTTCCAGGACTTCCGCCTCATTCCGAACAAGACCGCGTACGAGAACATCGCATTCGCGATGGAAGCGGCCGGACGTCCGGACGACGAGATCGCGAGCGATGTGCCCCATATCCTCGACCTCATCGATCTGGGCACCAAAGCCTCCCATTTCCCCTCGCAGCTCTCCGGCGGCGAGCAGCAGCGCGTCGCTATCGGGCGCGCCATCGTGAATCAGCCGGACGTCATCGTTGCGGACGAGCCGACCGGAAATCTCGATCCTATCAATACCTACGAGATCATCGAGATACTCAAGAAGATCAACGAGCTCGGCACCACCGTCCTCATCACCACGCACAACAAGGGAGTCGTCGACGCGCTCGGGAAGCGCGTCGTCACGATGGACCGCGGACGCGTGGTGCGCGATGAGAAGCAAGGGCAATACCTACTGTAATATCAAGAACTATGGGAACTTTCCTTAAACGAGTGATAGCGGGCGGGGCAACGAGTTTTGCGCGTACGGGCGCGGTCTCGTTCGCGACCGTGCTCATCATGACGGTGACGCTCACCATCATCGGTTCGCTCATCTTCCTTTCCGCCATACTCACCAACACGCTGACGACCATTCAGGACAAAGTGGATGTGAACGTCTATTTCCTTACCGCGACCAATGAGTCGGATATTCTCGCGACGAAGACGAAGCTCGAATCATTGCCGCAGGTCGCGCAAGTCGCCTATACGACGCGCGACCAAGCGCTCACGGACTTCAAGGCGCGCCATGCGACCGACCAGCTCACGCTCCAGGCCCTCCAGGAGCTCGGTAATAATCCCCTTGAAGCCTCGCTCTCTATAAAGGCCAAGGAACCGTCGCAATACGCCGCCATCGTCGATTACCTGACGGCACAGAATCTCTCCCCTGGCCCCGGCTCCATCGTCGACCGCATCAACTACTACCAGAACAAGACCGTCATCGACCGTCTTACCGCCGCTATACGCACGACCCAGCAGGTAGGCCTCGCTATAGTCATACTCTTCGCGCTCGCGTCGACCGTGATCGCGCTCGCCACCATCCGTCTGGCTATCTACACCGCACGCGACGAAATAGCCGTCATGCGCCTCGTGGGAGCCTCCAACATGTACATCCGCGGTCCATTCATCGTGGCCGGAATCATTGCCGGAGGGCTTGCGGCGCTCATATCGCTCCTCCTCTTCTATCCCGCGACCTACTACGCCGGGGGCGCGCTCGCGTCCTGGCTGGGCGGGTTCAATCTCTTCACGTACTACGTGAGCCACTTCGCGTACGTGTTCCTGGTGCTCGTGGGCTCGGGAGTTTTCCTGGGAGCGCTCGCGTCCTGGATCGGGGTGAGACGTTATCTTAAAATCTGATATGGCGACCGAGGGACATAAATATATTTTCGTCTTAGGCGGCGTGATGTCGGGCGTCGGTAAGGGCGTCGCCACTTCCTCGATGGGGCTCATCCTGAACCAACGCGGCTACGAAGTGAACCTGGTGAAGATCGACCCGTACCTGAACGTGGACGCAGGCACGATGAATCCTACCGAGCACGGAGAGGTGTTCGTGCTGAAGTCCGGTCTCGAGACCGACCAGGATATGGGTAACTACGAACGCTTCCTCGGACGCGATCTCGGACCCGCGGACTACATGACGAGCGGCATGGTGTACCAGACCGTTATCGAGCGCGAGCGTGCGCTCGAATACGCAGGGAAATGCGTCGAGGCCGTGCCGCATGTGCGCGATGAGATCCTCCGCCGCATCGAAGCGGCGGCCTCCCAGAACGGCAGCCGTATCAGCGTCATCGAGATCGGCGGCACGGTGGGCGACTTCCAGAACGCGCTCTTCATCGATGCGGCGCGCGTCCTCAAGCTCAAGTATCCCGACGATGTCATCTTCGTGATGGTGTCGTACCTGCCGGTACCCAACACCCTCGGCGAGATGAAGACGAAGCCCACGCAGAGCGCGGTGCGCGAGCTCAATTCCTACGGCGTGCAGCCGGATTTCATCATCGCCCGCAGCAACGGCGCCATGGACGCCAAGCGCAAGGAGAAGCTCGCCATTTCCTGCAGCGTCAGGCCCGACCGCATCATTTCCGCACCGGACGTCGACAGTATTTATGACGTGCCGCTCAATCTCGAGAAGGACCGCATCGGGGACTCCTTGCTCGAGGCGCTCAAGCTCGAGACCAATGTCGAAGCGGACCTCGATGCCTGGCGCGTCTTCGTGGATAAGACGCGGACCGAAGGGAAACCCCTCGTTACCATCGGCATCGTCGGGAAATATTTCGATACGGGGGATTTCGTACTTTCAGATGCCTACCTTTCCGTCATCGAGGCGCTCAAATTCTCCGCTGCGGAAGCGGGGGTAAAGGCGAAGATAGAATGGGTGAACGCCAAGACCATCGAGAAGGAGGGAACGGATGCGCTCGAGAAATACGATGGCATCATCGTTCCCGGCGGCTTCGGAGAAACCGGCATCGAAGGAAAGATAAAGGCCGCCCGCTTCTGCCGCGAGAATGGCGTGCCGTACTTCGGTCTCTGCTACGGCATGCATATGATGGTGATCGAGTACGCCCGCACCATCCTCGGGCTTGAAGGAGCGCATACGGTGGAGATAAATCCTGAAACGACCCACCCGGTCATCGATGTCATGCCGGATCAGAAACGCAATATCGCAGAGGGCAAGTACGGCGGCACCATGCGCCTCGGTTCCTATCCTGCCCACCTGACCCTCGGCACCATCGCCCACGATGCCTACGGCACGGAAACGGTGGAAGAGCGCCATCGCCATCGGTACGAAGTGAATCCGGAATACATCGAGCAGCTGACCGCCAAGGGTCTCGTCTTCTCGGGCAAAAGCCCGGACGGCGTGCTTATGGAAATAGCGGAGCTTCCGAAGAAAACCCACCCCTTCTACCTCGGATGCCAGTTCCACCCGGAACTCCAGGCGCGTCCGCTCTCCCCGCATCCGCTGTTCACCACATTCATCGAAGCAGCTCACGATCGCTCGCTTCGGCAGGAAGGATAGCGAAGAAAAACCCGCAGGCGAAAGACCTGCGGGTTTTTCCGTTGCGTTCTCGCCCTACGCGAGCGTCACGAGTTCCTCCCAGGAGCGGCCAGCGACGCCGAAATGCCCATAGGCGGCAGTTTCCCTGAACTGGGGCCGGGTAAGGCCGAGCCGTTCCAGAATCGCACGCGGACGGAAATCGAAATTCCGCGCGACGATGTCGGAGAGATTCTCGCCGTCAGCGCCGTACGCCTCTACCATCACCGGCTCGACGCGCCCGATGGCGTAGGCGACCGAGACGAGCGCCTTTTTCGCATGTCCGGCGGCGACCAGATTCTTGGCAGCGAAGCGGCACATATAGGCAGCCGAACGGTCGACCTTCGTCGCGTCCTTGCCGCTGAAGGCGCCGCCGCCATGAGGCATAAGGCCGCCGTAAGTATCCACCATTATCTTCCGGCCCGTGAGCCCTGCATCCGCTTCGAATCCGCCTGCAACGAATCTTCCGGTCGGATTCACGAGGAGTTCGATGTCGGAGACGTCGCCGAGGACAGGAGCGAAGAGGTGTTCCGCAAGGTCGGTTCGGATCCGCTCAAGCTCCGCTTCTTCTGCATGCTGCGTGCTCGTGAGCGCCGTAATGACTTTTCCATCGCGAATGGTCACTTGGGTCTTCCCGTCCGGGCGCAGATAGGGAAGCGTGCCGGAGGTCCTGAGCGCTTCAAGCCGTCGTGCGAGCGCGTGCGCAAGTACTACGCCCTGCGGCAGGAATTCCGGCGTCTCGTCGGTGGCGTAGCCATACATGATGCCCTGGTCCCCGGCGCCCCCGGTGTCGACGCCCATCGCGATATCGCCGGACTGCGTCACGACGCGCGCGAGGATATCGAGGGGCTCGGTGTACCCGATATCCGTGTACACCTGCCGCGCGATGGCTTCGTAGTCGACCTGCGCGCGCGTGGTGACCTCGCCGCCTATCATGAGCGTGCCATGACTGCCGAAGGTCTCCACCGCTACGCGCGAGTGCGGATCTTGCGCGAGGCATGCGTCGAGGATAGCGTCCGATATCTGGTCGCATACTTTGTCGGGATGCCCGTTAGTAACGCTTTCGGTCGTATAGGTACTTAACAAATGAAACATATAAATGTGAAGCATGTCCTAAAATCTCCATATACTTCGTTATGGGTCCCTACGAGCTCATCCGTCGTATAGCACATACGCCTACTTCGCTCGTTTTCCCATGCCTCGTCTCTGAAGATTTTCGAACACGCTCAGAATTAATTAATAGATACAACGAATCGGCCTCCTTCAGGGAAGGAGGCCGTTCTCGGGGCATCGTTCCCCCGAAGGGGTTGGAAGCACCGTTTTCCGTTCGGAAATGGTTGCTGACGGGTCATAGAGCCAATTCTCTCGCCGCACTCTTGATACGTATTCAGTTGTAGCCACAGCGTACCACAGCCTCCGCGCGCTATGCACACATCCGCCTCAGGCACCGGTAAGAGCGCTATACTTGATACGTCATCAGTTACTAGCACCTGGTCTTTCTTACTATTACCTTATGTCACAGACTACAAAAATCGTCCTCGGTATAGTCGTCGTAGCCGTCATTCTCGCTGGCGCCTACTATTATTGGAACATGCATACCTCGACTGCCGGCATCGGCACGACGTCCGCAGCAGCAGGCGACGTAACCACGCTTCCGAGCGGCTCGAGCGCCACGGATGCATCGATCGCTCAGGACCTCTCGTCCATCGATTCGCAGATCACGGCAGTTAATGCCGACACCGCGAGCGCGGGCGCGAGCGTAGCCGCAGCCCAGTAACCCAGAATTTCAATCTTATGAACAAAACATCACTCATCACTTCCGGAGCAGGCATCGCGCTTCTGCTCGCTTCAGCAGCTCCTGCACTCGCACAGGATGGCGGCGCGCAACATGCGGACGAGTCAGTCAGTACGTCCGTTTCGGTCACGACCAATGGCCAAACCACGAGCGAAGAAGTCCATCAGGGCGGCGGTCTCCGTACCGGTGTCCCCAAGCTCCACCCCATGCCCATGGCATCCACGACGATGCATATGGAGAATAAGGATAATTCGAAGAGCGGCGACCATATGAACAATGGCACGTCGACGCAGGTGCGCATGGCGAAAGTAGATGATAAGGCCGCACAGGCTATCGATGTCCGCATCAAGAGCTTGCAGGAACTTTCCGCTCGCCTCGCTACCCTGAAGATGCTTCCCGCAAGCACGCTCGCAAGCATTCAGACCACGCTTGCCGCCGAGATACAGACGCTTATCGATCTCAAGGCAAAGATCGCAAGCGACATGTCGACCACCACTATCAAAGCGGATGTCGATTCCATCACGAAGGCAAATCGCGTCTTCCTTCTGGTCGAGCCTAAGGCACGCATCGCGTCCGCAGCCTCGCGCGTGAATGCCGTGGTACTGCAGATGCAGACCCTCGCGACCAAGCTTCAGACCCGCATCACTGCGGCGCAGACGGCAGGAGTGAATGTGTCCGCTGCGGTAACCGCACTGGCCGACTTCAACGCGAAGACCGCTGACGCAAAGGTGAATGCCGATGCGGCCGTGAGCGAGACCGTGAATCTCCAGGCCGACAACGGCAACCAGACGGTTCTCGCTGCTAATAAGGTGGCTCTGAAGGACGCAGAGGCGAAACTCAAGACCGCGCAAAAGGACCTTAAGGCCGCACGGGACGACGCAAAGACCATTGCGGACGTCGTGAGGGGCAAAGGTGACGTAAAAGTCACGGCGACTACGACTGCGGAAACGCATTAGTTCTCACCGCTCGCTGTGCACTAGAACGACCACCCCTCGCGGTGGTCGTTCTATACTTATAGGGTAGTCATAACCCCTATCCCTATGGTCCCCGTTAATTATCTCGCGGTGCTGGTCGCGGCTATCGCCGCCTTCGTGCTCGGTGCGCTCTGGTACGGTCCCTTCTTCGGTCGCGCCTGGATGAATACGCTCGGCATGAATATGGACGAGATGAAGGCGAAAGCGAAGAATGATCCTTCCATGCAAGGAAAAATGATGAAGGGCTATGCCATTACCGCCCTCGGTTCGTTGCTCATGGCATTCGTGCTCGCGCATGCGCTCGTATTCGCAGGAACATATCAGCACCTCACCGGCGTAATGGCCGGCCTTGAAGCGGGCATCTGGAACTGGCTCGGGTTCGTCGCGCCCGTCTCGATAACAGGCGTGCTCTGGGAAAGCAAGAGCTGGAAGTGGTGGTTCATCACGGCTGGCTACTATCTGGTAGCGCTGGCCCTCATGGGCGTTATCCTCTCCCTGTGGCAGTAGGTTGAAATAGGGGGCGTTTTCAAGTATCGTTTCCACACCAAGCGGCTTTCAGCCGCTTCGGTATTGCGGAATCGTCTAATGGTAGGACGCATCCCTCTGGAGGATGTTATCTAGGTTCGAGTCCTAGTTCCGCAGCTCGCTTGGAAGGATATTAAATACTCAGTTTTCTGACGTAGGTGTCTAGGACGTTAGAACTTGCTACACTTTCGTCATGATTAAGATCGCATACTTTGTTCACGGGACTACTGTAGATAATCAGAAAGAGATTTCTTCTGGTTGGTCGGATGCGCCACTCTCAGAACTCGGTGAACAGCAATCAGTAGCTCTCAAAGAGCAAACCAAGGATAAACATTTCGATGTAGTCTTCTGCTCTGATCTGCAGCGGGCACGAAAATCCGCAGAACTTGCGTGGGGAGGCCAATACGAAATCATTTCCGATGCACGTCTTCGTGAGTGTAACTACGGTGACTTAAACGGTGCTCCTTCAGAGGAAGTCGAACCGCTCCAGGAAAAAGAAATGCATTTCAAGCCATTTCCTAATGGCGAGAGCTACGAAGACGTGAAGAATCGTATCGCAGACTTTCTCAAGTTCCTCAAAGAGAACTATGATGGGAAAAACGTTGCCCTTGTCGGCCACAAAGCACCACAGTTAGCACTCGACGTTTTATTAAAGGGGAAGACATGGGACGAAGCACTTGCGACCGATTGGCGTAAGACTAAATCCTGGAAACCAGGTTGGGAATACACCTTGGATTAAGCAGAAGTAAGGTTCTAACCTCGTTCAGTTCCCGCAGCAAGATAAGGTAAAATCTACGCATGAAGAGACAGTCAAATGTATTGACGCTAAGATTTTTATTTTGGATAACAATTGCAAACTATATCGCTCAAATTCCGTACTATCTTTATAACTATTATTTTCCGTATCACATTTT
>JAQBRL010000023.1 GCA_028286525.1 Parcubacteria group bacterium
ATCATAGGTAACTTGCTGCTGGTGCTCGGTACCGCGATGTTCCTCGGTGGCCGCACGCGCGAACGCCAGCACTTCAATGCGACCGCCGCGAAGGCCGCCTGCTCGATGCTGCTCTTGGCCACGACCGCGCTCGTGGTACCCGCCATATTCCTTGCAACCGCAGGTCCGCGGTACATTCCCGAAGTGGGGACGCTTTCCATCTTCGTTGCGTTCCTGATGATGCTCGCCTATGCCGCCAACCTATTCTTCACGCTCAAGACCCACCGCCATCTCTATAAGGGCGAGGAAGCGGATGAGCGCTCCATCGCGCCGAAATGGAGCGCCACGAAAGCGACGCTCGTGCTGTTCTTCGCGACCATCACGGTCGCGGTGCTCTCGGAACTGCTGGTGGGCGCCATTCGCCCGGTAGTCGCGCAATTCGGCTGGACCGAGCTCTTCATCGGAGTCATCGTCGTTGCCATCGTGGGTAACGTTGCCGAGCACTTGACCGCGGTCACCGCCGCCATAAAGAACAAGATGGATCTCGCCCTCCAGATCTCCATCGGCTCGGCGACCCAAGTGGTCATGTTCGTCGCGCCCGTGCTCGTGCTCATCAGCCTGTTCTTCCCGACCTCCATGAACCTCGTGTTCAATACCTTCGAGCTCGTCGCCATCATCTTCTCCGTATTCGTTACCAATGCGGTGGTAGAGGACGGCGAGAGCACGTGGTTCGAAGGATTCCAGCTCATCGTGGCGTATATCATCATGGCGGTGGCGTTCTTCCTGCATCCGTAGCCACTCTGCACAGGCGCCACTAGCGCTTCACGAACCAGCGCTATACTTATATACGTTACTAATTAGCGTCATTCCATGACCCTTATCCACTGGCTCGTTTCTGCAGTCGCCATTCTCATTGCTGCGTATCTTATCCCCGGCGTTACGATCACTTCGCTCGTTTCCGTGCTCGTCCTTGCGGTGGTGCTCGCGATAATCAACGTCTTCTTCAAGCCCATCATCACGCTCATTACGCTCCCGATAAACATCGTGACGCTCGGCATCTTCTCTCTCGTGGTGAACGCGCTCCTTATCATGCTCGCCGCGATGATAGTCCCAGGATTCCATGTAAACGGCTTCTGGGCGGCATTCTTCTTCTCGATAGTCGTCTCCCTCGTGACCGCCCTCTTCGGGATGATGTCGCGGAAAGCCGTCTAGCTGCATCTTCGGCGTAGTGGTATAGTCCCGCCGGACCTATGTTCTGCGGGACTTTCCCGTATACAGCAATTCAACCCGCACAGGAGGTGCGCGATGAGCCAACAGCTCGAGAAACTCACTGAGCTCCTGCGTACCCATCTGGTGCCCTTGCCGCCAGGCAAGGCGCGCGATTCCTATGGGCATCCGAACTTTCCGCAGTATCGGGGCGTTCTGGGTACCGACCGCATCAGCAGTCATGACCATGTACTCGGATTTGAAATGGGTCAGCATGGCCAGATTCGTAACGCCAGCAGCATCCATTGGAAACTGAAGCTCGAGGAACGTCACATCGTCACCGACTTGGTTTACTATGGTCGGGACATCGACTCCATCATGCCGGCCCCTCTTGCTGGTATTCCGGAGCTCTGGAAACGCTTCGTGTGGGTGCATGCCGCCCAAATGGATCTGGTCGAAGACATCGGCCGTAATCGCCTACTCGGTTCCGCGTTCGGTCAATATCGCGACAACAACGGCCTGGCCTACGGACAACAGCTTGCACCTGGGCTCGAAAAAGGTGCGCTGCTTTCGCCCCCGCTCTGGACTCCTACGACCAAGGCGCCTCCGGGCCATCATGACGAGCCGCTTGAGGCTGACGACGTGGAAACGAGGTATCCCCAGCATAGAGGGCTTACGCTCCTTGTGCTTGGCGTAATGAACGAAGAGACCAAATGTCTCGGTAAAGCGGAGTACTGCGACTCCAAATTCGAATTCGGCTGGATACGACCGCCAGAATACCAGCAGCCGTTTATCGCGGTATGCGATGAAATCGGCTCATTCGATTCAAGCCGCATTCGTCGAGCTCAAGATATGGGCAAGGCGGATTGGTTCGATCGACCCGTGGACAAGGATTGGCTTCGCTGGAAACTCGAGGCGCTCGGTATCAAAGGGTTAGACCCGCAGAACCCTGAGCACCGAAAACAAGCGAAGCAGCTTCGTCTCACTTCTGACGAGCAGGAGGAACTCGAAATCCTGAGCTTCGAGTCGCTTCGCATAACGACCGGCCTGACCCTGCGAGAATTCCAGATGGAAGTGCTCAAGATTCCTCGTTGGCAGGTTTCCTGACACCGACGTCCGGCGGACGCGTGCAAACGCGGCCGCCGGTCTCTTTTTATCCTCGCCGCGCTCTCTGCGCGGCGTTCTCGTGCCGTATACTTACTGTATGGAGGGACCACTTCGCCCGCTCGGGAATCCCGAGGATGAACTCGCATACCTGCGAGCGCAGGTAGCGATGAAAGAAGCCGAGCTCGCGCAGATGCGGGAGGCTCCGGCGCGCGAGGAGGTGGTGCAGGAACGGCTCATGCAGCACCGCACCGCACCGGAAACCGTGCTCGCGCCCGAATACCGCATCGCTCCGGATGCGGCGCATGAATTGGCGCGCGGTCTGCGTCCCGAGCAGAACGATGAGACCATTCGCGAGCTCGAAGGCATCATGCAGGAGAAAGGCGTCAAGAATGCCTTCGCGGTCCTCGAAAAGCTGAACAACCCGCATCTCGAAGACGATTTCCATCGTTTCCTGGTGCAGTACGTCATGTCCGGCATGACCGCGACGGGGCTGGCCGAAGGTCAGCCTACGTGGAAGGCCCTGCATATGACCCTCTACGAGATAGCGCTTCCGGAAGCTGCGGCTGATGACGGGAATGGCCGCATGAAGACACTCAAGGAACTTATTTCTGCCATGGAGCAGTTCTATTCCGGCATGCTGTCGGTCGAGCATGCGGATAAGAACGAGCAACCGTACTTCACGCTCGAGCTTGCGGTTGCCGTTAATTCGCCGACGCTCCAGTTCTACGCCGCGGTCCCCAACGGCAAGAAAGACCTCTTCGAGAAGCAGCTCCTCGCTATCTTCCCGAATGCCCGTGTCGCCGCGCAACCGAACGATTACAACGTCTTCGTCGAAGACGGCGTCTCTATCGGTTCGTTCGCCACGCTCAAGGACCGTCCCATGCTTCCTCTGAAGGATTACGCGGAATTCGATTACGACCCCATCAATTCGATTTTGAATGCGTTCGCGAAGATAGACGCCGAGGGCGAGGGCGCGTCGCTCCAGATCCTTATCCGGCCGGCAGGGAATCACTACACCGAGCATTATCGGCGCGTCCTTGCAGAGCTGCGCAAGGGAGAGAACCGGTACCGTGCGTTCAATCTTCCGGAGACGTTCGCTGGCGACCTCGCACGCGAGGCGTTCGGCCTGCTCGGTTCTAGCAAGAAAAAGCTCGATCCTGCAGAGGCCGATAAGGTCGCTATCGAGCAGATGGAGAAGAAGATCGCGGCGCCCATCGTCGACACCAATATCCGTATCATCGTCTCGTCGCCGGACGAATCCAAAGCACGCTCCATTCGCTCGGAAATCGAGGCCGCGTTCAACCAATTCGAGAACACCATCGGCAATCGCCTGGCGTTCAAGGAGGTCGCCAAGGGAGACGCGAAGAAACTGCTCCATAACTTCACGTTCCGCTTATTCTCGAAGGGAAGCGTGCTTCCGCTCTCGCTGCGCGAACTCACGACCGTCTATCACTTCCCGCCCAAGGGCATCGAATCCGCGCCGCATCTCATCCAGTCCCGCGCCACCACCGCGGCGGCACCCACCACACTGCCCCCTGA
The DNA here is from genome assembly GCA_028286525.1 of Parcubacteria group bacterium. Lineage (GTDB taxonomy): Bacteria > Patescibacteriota > Minisyncoccia > Phycocordibacterales > Phycocordibacteraceae > C7867-001. The sequence goes on from JAQBRL010000023.1 coordinate 3,832, forward strand.
CGGCATTGTCCTCGGTACCAACGACTATCGCGGGTCGGCGACCACCGTGCGCCTTACGCCGGAGGATCGCCTCCGTCACCTCTATGTCATCGGTCAGACCGGTGCCGGTAAGACCGGGCTCCTCAAGACCCTGCTCAAGCAGGATATCGAAGCAGGCAACGGTGTGTGCTTCATCGATCCGCACGGCAACGATATCCTCGATGTGCTCTCGTACGTACCGCCCGAACGCTTCGAAGACGTTATCTACTTCGATCCTGCGGAGCTGTCGCGCCCCTTCGGGCTTAACTTGCTGGAATACGATGCCGACCATCCGGAGCAGAAGACCTTCATCGTCAACGAGATGCTTGCGATATTCCGCAGGCTCTACGGCGACGTGCCGGAGTCCATGGGTCCTGCCTTCGAGCAGTATTTCCGTAACGCGACGCTGCTCGTCATGGAGGACCCTGCCTCAGGCTCCACGCTCATGGACATCGGCCGCGTGCTTTCCAATAAACCGTTCCGCGACCTCAAGCTTTCCAAATCGAACAACCCTATCGTCAACCAATTCTGGAACGAGATAGCCACCCAGGCCGAAGGCGAAGCCTCGCTCGCCAACATCGTGCCCTACATCACCAACAAGTTCGACGACTTCACCGCGAACGATTTCATGCGCCCCATCATCGGCCAGCAGCATTCCTCGTTCCATTTCCGCGACCTCATCGACAGCAAGAAGATACTTCTGGTGAATCTCTCCAAGGGGCGCCTCGGCGAGCGCAATGCGAACCTGCTGGGCCTCATCCTCGTCGGCAAGCTCTTCATGGCTGCGCTCTCGCGTGCGGACAATCCGCGCGGCGACTTCGCGCCGTTCTATCTCTACATCGACGAATTCCAGAACATTACTACGGACTCCATTCCGGGAATCCTCTCGGAAGCCCGTAAATACAAGCTTTCCCTCACTATCGCCCACCAGTTCCTTGCGCAGATAGATGAGAAGATACGGGACGCCGTCTTCGGCAACGTGGGAAGCATGTCGGTCTTCCGCGTGGGCCAAGAGGATGGCGAGTTCTTCGAGAAGCAGTTCTCGCCCGTGTTCAAGGCGAGCGACTTCACGTCCATCGAGAATCGCAATGCGTACGTGAAGATACTCGCGGGCGGCGTGCCGCAGAAGCCGTTCAATATAACGACGCTTGATCTCGCGAAGGGGAACGAAGCGCAGATAGATGACTTGCGCCAGCTTTCGTACCTCACGTACGGCCGCGACCGTGCTACTGTTGAAGCATCGATACAGGCTCGATACCTTTCCTAAATTTACCTATGGCTGACGGCGGAGCAGGATTTGAAAGTCGAAATAGTAGAAAACCAGGAACCTCGAAAAAGATCGTGATCGAGGCGACTCCTGTAATGAAAGCCGCGCTTGCGGCACGGGAAGAAGAAATAAAAAATGCATTGAAAGTAAAGAAACCCATTAAGCTGGTGGCGGGTAAGAACGGCCGCATGGTGAAATTCACCAAGATGGAAGTCAATGGGGAGGTACGACTTCTAGAAGACACGAACGCCAATACCGATTCTCAAAGCGAACCCTATGCGAAGGAGCCCGTATCTTCAAAACGTCTAAAAGCATATAAGAGAAAATGGAACCGGAGTGCAGAGCAGGAAAAGGAAGCGATACCAGGATTCATGCCTATAGGCGTGAACCCGGATTCACTCGCTAAAGCGAAGAATGCGCGCGAGACCAGTATG
>JAQBRL010000026.1 GCA_028286525.1 Parcubacteria group bacterium
TGAAGAAACTCATCGATATCCTGCAGGAGCTCGTGCGTCGCGGGAATACGGTAGTCGTCATCGAGCACAACCTCGACGTCATAAAAAGCGCTGACTATCTCATCGATTTCGGTCCGGAAGGAGGTCTCAAGGGCGGGAAGGTCATTGCGAAGGGAACCCCAGAGAAAATAGCGGAAACGGAGGGTTCGTACACCGGCGAATACCTCGCCAAGATGCTCAAGAAGGCGAAAAGAAAAAAATAAAAGGCGCGCTAGTTTCCTAGCACGCCAGTTTCCCGCCTCGGATATCCTTGCGTGCGAGCCTGAATCCAACCTTGTAGCAATAGGCTCCATTTTCGTAGCGCCGCTCGAATTCGGAATCGATTCTTTTGAATCGATAATAGTGGCGAACTGTGCGTAGGTATGCGCGTCGGGTTCCAAGTCCCAACTGCGTGAATCCGATAAGTCCGCCGCCGATTGCGCTGAGCAGAAGATCAAGAGGCATCCACCACCAGATCTTGCTGTAGTGAAAAGAGAAGTAGAGCTGCGTCCCAATGACAACCGCAAGTCCAAAGAGGAACCACCGGTTCGCAAGAGCGCAGCGGATATAAAGAGTCATTTCGCCCTCCCGAGCGGTTTGTGTGCAACAGCCCGCACTATATAACACGAACTCGCGCAGTCAATCCATCGAACAGTTGCTATACTTCTACTTTAGGGACCGTCGTGGCCTCGCTTGGGAGAGACGGACATGTACACACATAACGTACCAGGCCGGAGCGTTCGCCTCATCTGGTTTGCTTGCACTGGCTCAATGGGTGGAGACCCTGTACGGCTGGCAACGGGTGAACTCGGACGCCTTTGGCTGCTGGGACCGAACGCAATCCTTTCGATGAATGACATCGAATTCGTGAATCGAGTGATCGAGGAGCACGAGCAGCACCTCCTTCCATTCGTAGGCGCGATGTTGCGGGAGAAACTGGAGCGGGAGAATCCCGTGTACCGGGAGCTCTTGGTTCTACCCGAAGCGGCGTAAGCCGATTTCAACAAGGAGAGAGGGGCCTCGCGTGCGAGGCTCTTCTTATTTAGGTAGGATGAGTTTATGGAGCGCGAGCAACTCAAGAAAATAGACCTCCCGGACTGCCCGGGCGTGTATCTCTTCACGAAGGGCAAGGGAAAGGCGAAGAAAGTTCTGTATATCGGCAAGGCCACGTCGCTGCGTGATCGCGTGCGCTCGTATTTCGATGATGACCTTATCGCCACTCGGGGCCCGCGTCTCGTGGATATGGTCACGCGTGCCGACGGTATCAGCCACGAGACGACACCTACCGTGCTCGAGGCGCTTGTGCGCGAGGCAGCGCTTATCCGCAAATTCGACCCACCTGCCAACGCGATGGGCAAGGATGATAAGACCTTTCTCTACGCGGTCATTACTGACGAGGCGATACCGCGCGTGCTCGCGATACGCGGCAAGGATATCGATTTCAAGGAATGCCGCTCGGGTACGCTTGCTCTGAAGGACGTGTACGGTCCCTTTCCGTCCGGCTATCAGTTGCGCGAAGGACTTCGGCTCATACGGCGCATATTCCCTTTCTATGACACGCCACGCCCCATCGTGCCGGAGGAGAAGGGTATTCTCGGCAGACGAGTGGACGGCGGCAATAAGCATTTGCAAGCCAAAGTCGAATTCAACCGGCAGATAGGGCAGTATCCGCGCAATATGGACAAGAGCGCGTACCTGCGGAGCATCCGGAACGTCTCTCTCTTCCTTTCAGGCCGCGTGAAAGCGCTCCGCACCACGCTCAAGAGCGATATGAAGGCTGCTATCAAGGAAGAGCGATTCGAAGATGCGGCAGTCATTAACCGGCAGCTCTTCGCGCTCGATCATATCCAGGACGTTTCGCTCATCAAGGACGAATTCCGCAAAGAAGAAGCTGGCCCGCGCATCGAAGCGTACGACACGGCGCACATCAGCGGCACGAACGCCATCGGCGTTATGACGGTCATAGAGAACGGCACGCCGCTTAAGAGTGATTACCGCACCTTCCGTATCCGCGGCGTCGGAGGCAAGTCCCTCAATAACGATATCGCTTCTCTGAAAGAGATACTTTCCCGTAGGCTCGGGCATCCGGAATGGCAGCTCCCGCGGGCGTTCGTCGTGGACGGCGGCACGACCCATAAGAAGGCGGCAGAGGAGGTGCTGAAGGAGCTCGGCATCGGTATACCGGTCGTTGCGGTAGTGAAAGACGAAAAGCACCGCCCGCGCGAGGTGCTCGGCGGCCGTCGTGCAGGCATTACGGACTCGGACGCGGTGCTGGCGAACTCCGAAGCGCATCGCTTCTCGCTTGCCAACCATCGCAAAGCCCGTTCGCGCAGCCTGAAGATTCTAAAGTAGTCGAACATTGCGCCGCTTGAGTTGGCGTGGTTAGGTGTGGGCTGGAAAGTGTTTTAGGGGGAATGGTACATGCTGAAAACAGGAGCTGAACGGGGAATCGTAGTCACCTCGCAGCAGATCGAATGGCTCGAGGATGGAAGGTTCGCGAACGCACCCATGCCGTGCGTCGTCCGGGACCTCGACTCGCCGGAAGTGCGGGAGCTTATCGACCGCTTCAAGGGAACGGTCTGCCGGTATCCGGAGGAGTTCGTCGGCCACAAGCGCGCTGCTGCGGTGACGGTCTTCAAGCGGCATCTGAAGGCTATCGATCCGCACCATCGCTACCTGGTGCTTCGTGAGAAGCGGCTGGTCGCTCTTATGTGCGCATGCTGAAGATTTTGCGGCCGCCCCACCTGGGGGCGGCCGTCTGAGTTTCCGGCACTTTCTGCACGTGCTTCGGGTTATACTTTCAGCAATGCGCGGCACCATAGTAGGAGTTCTTCGAGGAGGGCCATCGAGCGAGCACGATGTCTCGCTTGCGACCGGTCATGCCATTCTCACCAATCTGCCGCAGGATAGATACACTGCTCGGGATATTTACATAGATAGGCAAGGTACCTGGCATGAGTGGGGCGCTCCCACCACGCCCGAGCGGGTGCTGCCTTCCCTGGATTCGGTCATCATCGGTCTGCATGGCGAGTACGGCGAGGACGGGAATGTGCAGCGATTGCTCGAGCGCCACGGCGTGCCGTATACGGGGGCGGATTCATTCGCATCTTCGGTCGCCATGCATAAGGTGCTTACGAAAGAGAAGGCGAAAGAGCACGGGCTGCTCACGCCGAAATACTATTTCATCGAACCGGAAACCGATATAGAAGCGGCTGCACGCGACATCATCCGGAAGTTCCATCAGCCAGTCATCGTGAAGCCCGTCGCGCTCGGCTCTTCCGTCGGGGTCTCGGTCGTGGGCGGGTACCAGCCGGTGTTCGAGGCTATCCGTACGCTCATGGCCGCGTGCGGCGCGGTACTCGTAGAGGAATACATCCGCGGCAGGGAAGCCACGGCAGGCGTGGTGGAGCGCATGCGCGGCGAAGGACTCTATCGCCTTCCGCCAGTGGAGATAGTCCCGCCACCTCATGCGGCTTTTTTCGATCGAGAGGTCAAATACGATGGTTCGACGCTCGAAATAGTCCCGGGCCGCTTCTCCAAATCGGAGAGCGATGAACTCATGCGCCAGGCAAGCCTCATGCACGAAGCGCTGGGGCTTCGGCATTACTCCCGCAGCGATTTCATGGTCACTCCGCGCGGCATCTATTTCCTCGAGACGAATACCCTTCCGGGCCTTACGAGCGAATCCCTCCTTCCGAAGTCGCTCGCTGCCGTCGGCGTGAAGTTCCCGGATTTCCTCTCCCACATCGTTGAGCTCTCGCTCGGACGGGTATCTGTGTAGATATGAGCAGCCTCGCGGACAAGAAGTGCGTGCCGTGCGAAGACGATGGCTTCCCGGCCTTGACCAAGGAGCAGGCGAGCGACTTCCTGCCGCATGTCCCGCTCTGGAGCATCAACGACGAAGCGACCGAGATACATCGCACCTTCCGTTTCAAGGATTTCAAGGAAGCGCTCGCATTCACCAATAAGGTTGGAGCGCTCGCGGAAGAGGAAGGACATCATCCAGATATCCAGCTCGGCTGGGGAAAAGTCGGAATCAAGCTCACGACCCATAGCCTCAAAGGATTATCGGAGAACGACTTCGTGCTTGCCGCCAAGATAGACCTTCTATGATCCTGCAGGTCGGTGTGAAGGCAGTACTTTTCAATAAAGAAGGCAAGATACTTCTCGTACGTCGCTCCGAGGAGAAATACGGTAAGACGGACGGTATCTGGGATATTCCTGGCGGCCGTATCGATCCAGGCACTTCTCTGGATGAGAACCTGCGCCGGGAGCTGCAGGAAGAAGTCCAGCTAGATATGCTTTCTGAGCCGCATCTGGTAGGAGCGCAGGACATCATGCCGGACGGCGAGCGGCACGTCGTACGACTTACCTACGTGGCTCGTGCGGACGGGGAGCCGGTGCTGGATGAGTCGGAGAACACCGAATATCGGTGGGTAACCCCGAGTGAACTCGCCGAATTGGAGGATCTGGACGTATTCGTGAAGCAGTTGTTGGTGGACGGGAAAATCGTGTTATAGTATCCAAGCCCTAAACGGGCCGTTAGCTCAGTTGGTAGAGCATCTCATTTGCAATGAGAGGGTCGCAGGTTCGAATCCTGTACGGTCCACATTGTCCGAGTTTTGTTCAGTAAAGTCCTCAAATAGCCTTACTGTGCTTAGTTCATTAGCGGTTCGATAGCCACTTCCTTTGGTATAGGCAAGTCGCTTCTCAAAGAGGAAGAAGAATAGACGCTGTTTCTCTACAGGTCCAACCTTATCCCATATAACTACTGGGTTATTTAGGAGTGTAGTGCACTTAGACAGTGCGGTTCGATAAGACACTCCGATGTCTCTTTCTGCGGGCTCCGTAGCGCCCTTAAGTTCTTGTAGAGTTTCTTCTATCTGATCCTCATACGCCCTTTTCACTTCTTCTGATCTGGTTGTACGAGCAAGCTCAGACAGTCCACGAACCTTTTCTTTTAACTCAGCCTCACTCCGTTTCATTAATAACTGCTGTCGTTTTAGATCATGCATTTCCTCACGCCATACCCTGTCGAATGTTAGCTGCACCAATTCC
>JAQBRL010000032.1 GCA_028286525.1 Parcubacteria group bacterium
TTCGCGCGCTTTATTCGTCGCGTTCCTGACGCGCACCTTATGATCGTGGGCGAGGGCCCTTCGGAAGCTGGGTTGCGCGCGCACGCGAGAGCGCTCGGCCTTACGGAAGCGGTCACGTTCTTCGGGCACCAGGAGCATGTCGCGCGATTCTATAGAATGGCGGACGCGTTCATCGCGACCTCGCGCATCGAAGGCTTCAGCAATTCGCTTCTCGAAGCGCTTGCGGCGGGGCTTCCGGTGGTCGCAACCAAAACAGCAGGCACCGACGAAGCGCTCGCAGAGGGCGTGAACGGTTTTTTTGCGGAGCCGACGCCGGAAGGCGTCGCGTCCGCGCTCGAGAAGCTCGCCGGTGCCGACCGCGGGCAGTTGGGGCGCGCTGCGCGCGCAACCGCCAGCAGGTACGACATCGCGAGCACGGTAGCGCAGTATCAGGACCTTTTTAATGAAGCGTATGGAGCAACCGCCTGAATCCCCGAAAGGCCTCATGGGTGCAGTGAAAACTGCGCTACGTCCGCTCTGGCGTCTGCTGGGGTTCTCCGCGCTGTACGCGGCGGCCTTCGATATCGGGGAGCACCTCACGCAGTACCGTAGTACCCGCCGCACCTTCAAGGAGAAGATGGGATACGATCTGGACCTTGCGCACCCCAAAAGCCTCAACGAGAAGATCGTATGGAAGAAGCTGTACGATCGCAACCCGCTTCTCGTCCCCACCTCCGACAAATACGCGGTACGCGCATACGTAGAAGAAGTCCTCGGAGCGGAGGGTACCGAGATACTCGTTCCGCTCCATGCAGTGGTCGAAGATGCGCGCGCGATACCGTTCGATACGCTACCCGAGGAATACATCATCAAGACGAATCATGACTCCGGCGGCAATTACATAAAACGAGCGGGAGAGCCTATCGATCGCGCGGCCGTCATCCGTACATTTACGAACTATCTTCGCGAGACCTATGGCGTGCTGAAGCATGAGTGGGCGTACAGCAAGATCCGCGACCGCAAGATACTCGTGGAGAAGCTGCTCCGGAACGAGGAGAACGATCTCGCGCAGGATTATAAATTCCACGTCTTTCATGGCGTCTGCCGGTTCATCCATACCACCCCGAAGATCAATGGCGTGCGCACCGGGCGTCGAAGCCTTTTCGATCCGGCCTGGAAGCAATTCCCGGTCGGGTGGAAGCATCCGCAGGGGCCGTACGTTTCGCCCCCGCCCCAACTGGCCGAGATGATAGCCCTCGCAGAGAAGCTCGCTCAACCCTTCGATTACGTCCGCGTCGATTTGTACAACGCCAACGGCCGTATATACTTCGGTGAACTCACGCATTACCACGGGAGCGGTACCGAGAAATTCATTCCGGAATCCTTCGATTTCGAGGCAGGACGCTGGTGGAACGCCGTCCGTGGGTATTGGAAACACAACGAACATGGAACCTAATGCATTCATACAAAAACTGAAGGAATATCCGCTCGCGTCCCATAAGGCGTGGGAAGCGAAGGATAAGTCCCAGGTCCTAAAGATGGACTGGAACGAGTCCGATCTGGCGCTCCCCGAGAGCGTACGGAGCGCGGTCGCGGATTTCATCGCGCATGGCCCGACCCATTGGTATCCTGATATCGCCAACCGCGCGCTTATCGAGAGCATTGCACGGTACACCAGCATGTCTCCTTCCCGCATCCAGTATTTCGGCGGGGAAGATAGCGCCCTTGAGTACGTGGTCCGCACATTCGTCTCGCCGGAAGATGAGGTCGGGCTTGTCGCGCCCACCTATGATAATTTCCGCGTATTCGTTGAATCGGTCGGCGCTATCCCTGTATTCCTGTATGGGAACGATCTCTTCTCGCCGGACGTGGCCACGCTCAAAGAGAAGATATCGCCGCGGATGAAAATGGTGTATCTGGTGAATCCCAATAACCCCACCGGTACGCTCTATTCCTTGAACGATGTGGAGGAACTCCTGCAAGCATTTCCCACTACGCTTTTCGTCGTGGACGAGGCATACGGAGAATTCGCGGGCACTTCGGTCATGCCGCTCGTCGATCGCTACTCGAACCTGCTCGTGGGGCGAAGCTTCTCGAAAGCATTCGGTCTTGCGTCGTTCCGTCTCGGCTACGTCGTCTCCGCGCTGGAGAATATCGCGCACCTCAATAAGATCAGGAACGGCAAGAACATTCCTGCGCTCGCGCAGATCGCGGCCATTGCCGCACTGGCGGACCCTTCCTACATGACCGACTACGTGAAGGAGGTGCGTGCGACCAGGATATTCCTGAGCCAAGAGCTTCAGAAGCTCGGCATCGAGGCGAAAGAAACCCCTGCTAATTTCATACTGCTGCGCGTTCCGGATCCGACCGGGTGGTGCGCTGCGCTCGTCGCACGCGATGTATTCATACGCAACCTCGGGCACCTCTCGGGCATGGAAGCATATGTGCGGGTGACCGTGGGGAGACGGGAGACCGCGGAGCGGTTCCTCGCCATCGTGAAGGATCTTATCGACCATGGAAAACTCGCCACGACGTAAGGTCGCGCTGTTCGATATCTGCGGCACCTTGGTGAAGGTAACCACTATTATCGATTTCACGGAGCAATTCCTCCTCTCCCCTCGCACGAACCCGCGTTTCAGCATCTTCAAATGGTTGTCACACCAGTCCCATAGAATAGAGCATAGGCTGCATCTGGATCGTCCGAACGCATACCGTCGTCATCTGGTGAACCTCTACAAGGGGTACACCGAAGAGGAGCTCGCACCGCTTGCCGAAGCGTATCGGGACCGGCTTCTGGATCGCAAGAAAACGGCAGTCGTCGAGAAGCTCCGTGCGCTCGCGGCGAGCGGCCATGAGATCTACCTGGTGAGCGCAGGCCTCGATGCCTACCTCAAGCCGTTCGCGCACGCGCTCGGAGCCACGCTTATCGCAACCACGCTCGAAAAGGATGCCCGCGGCCGGTACACGGGCGCTGTCCAGGGGGTTGATTCTATTGGGGAAGGGAAGGTCGTACGGGTACGAGCCGAACTCCCTGACAGCGCCGAGGTGGATTGGGAGGAGAGCTGGGCGTTCGGCGATAGCGTCTCGGATATTCCCATCCTCTCGCTTGTCGGGAATGTATGGACGGTCGACCCCGAACCAGAACTCGCCGAGCATGCGCGCTCCCAGCAGTGGGAGATCGTCTCTTCGCACGCGAGTGTTGAGAGCAACGCATAATGCCATGCCGGTATCCATCGTCACATTCGCGAATCTAGGAAAGAAGAGCAATCTTAAAACATCGGACATCGTGCCGGTCATCGATGCATTCAGCGACGCGGGCGAGTTGCGGCAGGTGATATGCCAGCTGCACTCTGGATTCCCATTTCCCCACACGTACGCTGCGATTCCTGCCTATCGCTGGTATCCGCTGCGGCTGTGGGAAAAGCTCTCGGGCAGGCCGCTCGCGCGACAGACGATGGAACGCCTCTTCGATTCAGGAGCCGCGCGTACGCTCACGCAGACGGATGCCACGTTCTTCCATGGCGGATACTTCTTGCCCAAGACCGCTTCCCGCGCAGGTACGTTCGGTTCCATTCGTATAGATATTCCTGTATCGGCTCATGTTGCAACGAACGCACGCCTCGAGGCAGAAGAGCTGCAGATGCTCGGGATCGATGACTACGACGGCTGGTATGTGCGCCTTGCGCGCGAGGATACGCATTCGAATGCGTTCGAGTACGTCATCGCGCTCTCGGACTTCGTGCAGGATTCGTACATCGCTTCAGGATTTCCCCCCGAACGCATCTCGGTCGCGGCACCGGACATCGACACCGAACGCTTCTCTCCGGCACCGAATCCTCATCAGGGTACGTTCCGTGTCGTCTACGCTGCCTACACCGCACAACTCAAAGGTCTCCACTATCTGCTCGACGCCTGGGAGCAGCTTGCGCTTCCGGACGCGGAACTCGCCATCGTAGGGGGATATGGCGATATGCCCGAAGCGCTCAAGGAGCGATATGACGCCATCATCGCGCGCAACCCGAGCATCACCTGGGTAGGACCCACCCCTACGCCGGAAGAAGAGTATCGTCGCAGCTCGCTCCTCGTGTTTCCCTCGCTTACCGAAGGCTTCGGGCGCGTGACGCTCGAAGCGATGGCGTGCGGCATTCCGGTCATCACGACGGAAAATGCGCGCGGAATCGTAGAAGACGGGAAGACGGGCTTCGTGGTCCCCATACGCGATGTCGCTGCCCTCAAGGAGAAGATCGAATACCTCTATCGGCACCCGGACATCGCCGTACAGATGGGAACGGATGCGCGAGCGGCCGTCGAGCGCAAGAAACCCTTCGGTGAGGCCGTATATGCACTATACGAGGAGATCATGGCGCGAGAGCGTGCAGGTTCCAGCCGTGCTACATTACAGGAACCTACAAGCGCTAATATTCCTGTATGAAGCAGTTACTTGCCGTTGTCCGTGAGAACCTCAAAGAAGGAGGAAGCGTCCTCGAGCTAGGATGCGGCAACGGGCACCTTTCTCGCGCCATCGCCGAAGAAGTGAAGGGAGTAGGGAAGATGGTAGCCATCGATTTCTATAATCAGCCGGAAGAGCTTCCGGAGAAAGTGAAGTTCATCAAGCAGGACCTTGAGAATCTCCAGATGGACGAAAAATTCGACCTCGTCATCCTCAACCAGGTCTTCGAGCATATCAAGAATCCCCTCGGGCTCCTGTTCACCATAAAATCCATCCTGAATCAGCACGGGAGGATAATGATCGTCACGCCCAACCGCAACGGCTTCGGGAACGAGGCGCGCGTCTGGCTGCCCGAGCACGGCAAGCATTATTTCCTCTGGGACCAGGAGAGCCTCCAGTTCAGCCTCGAACGGCTCGGATTCGTGTGCCGATTCTATAATATGTACATCGCCGGCAGCCATCAGGGGATACTCAAATACGCGCCGATGCTCCTGCGCCTGCAGAATCCGAACCTGACCTGCATAGCGATGCTCGACGAGTAGCAGGCGATGAAGGCGCTTTGCATCCATCCAAGCGCTCCGCGCGGAAAGTTCAAAGGAACGGCAGGGGTGGATTTTCCCGACACCCAGCTCTACGGGTACAATCATCTCGCATCGTTCGGAGTGGATGCAGACCTGCTCGGACGCGACGACGCCCTGCCGGCATCGCTGCTGCGCAGTCCGCTCGGGAAGCTCGTTGGATTCCGATTACGGCACCTGCTGCTGTACTTTCAGGCACGTGCCTACGATCTGGTATTCGGAAGCGCGCTTCTCTATCTCATGCCGCTCAAGAAGCTGTTGGGCGGTAAGGCGAAGTACGTCCTTCTCAATATCGAGCTTACTCGCATATTACGCGCGAACGCCGGGCGGCCGCTGCGCAGCCGGTTCCTACGCTCGCTCCTGAAAGAATTCGCCGCAATCGTTTGCCTCTCGCATGCGCAGATGAGCTGGCTCGCCGGACGATATCCGTTCCTTACGGGCAAGCTGCGGTATGTGCCGCTCGGAGTCGATACCGAGTTCTATCATCCGATCTACGAGGGACGAAACGAAACCATCCTCGCCGTCGGGAGCGACGGTGGCCGTGATTATTCGACGCTCCTCGCTGCTGCCGTGCTCATGCCCGAGGAACGCTTCGACATCGTCTGCAGTCCGCACAACCTGCCAGCCAGCCAGCCGGTTCCATCCAATGTGACGGTCCATTACAACATCCCGTTTTCGGAGCTTACGCAGATGTACCAACGCGCGCGTATGCTGGTGCTTTCGACGCATGACGACTCCTACCTCGACGGCTCGGACTGTTCCGGTCAGACGGTACTGCTCGACGCCATGGCGAACGGCCTGCCGGTGGTCGCGAGTCGTAAGCAATATCTCGTGGATTATGTCCGGGAGGATGTGGATGCGCTCGTTATCGAGCCATACCAGCCTCGCGCGGTCGTAGGCGCGATCAGCAGGCTTACCGACCCAGCGCTCCGCGACCGGCTCGCGCGGAGCGCTCGGGTGCGCGCCGCGACGCTCTTCTCGACCCGGGTGATGGCGGAAGGCCTCGTGCAGGTGTTCCATTCGGTATGATGAGAGTATGAGGAAAGAAGAGCTCCTTGCTGCGTTCGACAGCGCCGTGGCGAAGACACCGCGGCTTATGGTCGCGCCCGAATATATGGGTACCGGCCTCGCCTGGCAGATGCGTCGGCTCGCTCGCTATCGGGGGGTATATGCCCAGCACCTCTGGGAACAGCTGCGTATGCGCCTGGGGCTTGTCGGGACCGGCGACGCGCCGGCGCGCACCTTCTGGGGAAGGGAAATGACCCTCCCTGCGCGCGACAGCAACGCGAGCATCATTCGTCAGTACACGACGCTCTTTCCGGAAGAGGACGGGCTGACGCGCTTCCTCATACGGGAACTCACGGAAGATTCGGTATTCTACGATATCGGCGCCAACTACGGCTACTACACGGCGCTCGCCGCGGAACTAGTTACGACAGGAGAAATACATGCGTTCGAGCCGAGCGAGCGCGTGTTCCCGTATCTCTCTCGAGGGAGTTCAGGAGGTGACCACCTTTTCCTGAACAAAGTCGCTCTTTCCGATTCGAGCGGTGAAGTATCGTTCTTCGATTGTTCTCCGGATAACGCAAGCGGCCAAAGCACGCTCGTCGAAGCAGTCGCCACGCATGAGCATCCGGAGCAGTATGCAACGACGACGGTTACCGCTACGACCCTCGATGCGTACGGACAGACCCACCGCGCACCGACCATTATCAAGCTGGATGTGGAAGGAGGCGAGAGTGCGGTGCTCGCCGGTGCCCGTACCATGCTCACGACGCAGTCACCAGTCGTCGCAGTCGAGCTGTGGTCGGGCGAGGGAAGCGTGTATTCCGTTAATGTCCTGCGCCTCTTCGATGAGCTCGGGTACGAGCCGTTCTTCATTCTGCCCTCGGGCGAACTGAAAAGAACGACCCGGGCCTATCTTGAAGACTGGCTCACCGAACGACGCGCGGAGATGAATTTCGTATTCAAGAAATAAGGAAATTATCTTGACCAAGAGCCTCAAATATAAAAACGGGAGAGGCGTTAGCCTCTCCCGTTTTTATCAGTTCTTACCTGACATTCGCTCCAGCTTTAAAAGAATGGAGTCCACGTTCCACCAGCGGTGAATGTCCATATGTCATTCCCACCCGCTGTGGTGTGTGTACCACCAGTTGCTGTGATTCCAAGGGATGTCGGGGCAGAAATAATTACGATGCCGGAACCACCGGTACCGCCATCGGCTCCTGTGGTAAGGCCATCTCCACCATCGCCACCGTTACCAGTATTGGCTGCAGCGTTTCCTGCGGGATTGTCATCGGTATTAGAGCCACCCGTACCACCGGTAGAGTAAGTGACCGACCCGCTTCCAGGATTATAGGAACTACCTGTACCACCAGACCCGCCAGTCACGCCACTTGCGGCTCCTCCGTTAGCGCCAGCTCCCCCTCCGCCGCCCGCAGCCTGCACAGAACCAGTTCCTCCTGAATTTCCTTGACCGCTCGTGCCTGAGCCACCGCTACCGGAAGTTGCACCTCCCGAGCCCGAGCCACCGGAGAAACCATTACCACCGGATGCGTGTTGGCCTCGACCGCCCCCTACCGCAGTGATACCAAATGCCGAGGAGTCGCCTCCGTTTGTTTGGTCGCCTACTGCACTCGTCTCCTTGTGGCCACCCTGGCCTATTACAACTGCATACCCAGTTCCGGAACTTATTGCGGATGAGCTTGCGAGCATGCCACCAGCACCGCCACCAGAACCACGATTAAACCCGCCACCGCCACCGCCCGCCACGATCAGTACATTTACTGATCCTGTGGAGATAATAAAATTATTGCTAAGCGAACCGAAATAGTGACTACCGTCGTATACGAACCTTGCAACATCGGTGGCATTCGATGTCGACGTTAGGGTTGGAGTAATTCCTCCCGGCCACAATATTGAAGCTGGCCAAGTGACCGACCGACCCCCAGTACCATCCTGACTAAGAATTAATGTATATTCTCCTCCAGCCTGACCGTTTGAGAAGGTTAAAGTTGGATTACTCGCTAATGTCATTTTCTGCACATTTCCGAGGTTCCAATTGATGGAGGATGAACTTGCCGTTACTAAACGGCTATAGATTGCACCAGAGACATCCACTTGCGACTGAGGATTGGTATTACCGAAACCGGCGAATCCCGTAACGCTATCTATGTAGAACAGACCTGCCGCTACCGAGACCATAGGCACCAGTAAAAGCAATCCAAGAACCGTAAGTGGCACTGCCGAAAACCTCGATCCAAACATACGCAGAATGAGTTTTTTCATGCAAGTTACAATAAACTAATAAGCTACTGAAATTATGCAACTTTCCTCATGGAATTGTAGTTCTCGAAAGAGCTGCCTGTTTATAAATGTCCTCGTACTAGCAAAATACTGCCTATTCCCTCATGATAGAAGTACAAAGTTTTTTCGATGAACTTCGCGTTCAAAGTAGCCCACGCTCGCCCACAGCATGAAATTTCTTATTCGCGACGATGACCTGAATTATTTCTCGAAGCCTGCCGATATCGAGCGCTGGTACACGGATATTTTTGATCAGGGAATTCCAGTAGGTTTTTCTGCGATCCCGTTCGTGACACCCGCGAGTGATGTCTATACCGCGGATACTCCACCGAGCGAGGAAGAATGCCCTATCGGAGCTAATACGGAACTTACTTCATACGTGAAGCAGCATCCGCTCATCGAAATCCTCCAGCATGGCACGACACACGCGACCGTGAATAGCATCTATGAATATCAGAATCCCCACATAACCCTGACAGAAGCGGCACGAGGACGCATGGAGCTTGAGCGGGCGTTCGGGAGCCCGATCGGTATCTTTGTTCCACCGCATGACTGGATAGGCGGGAGCGGTATCCTGTCGGTGGAAGCAGCTGGTATGGACATTATCCGCGGCCGCGGAGCCGGTCTTCGTAATTTCATTCCTCGTTTCGCGTACTTCGTCGTTTTCATAAAAGCTGTGTGGCACAAACTGTCGCATCTAGGAAAAGAAAAGACCCCTGCGTATCCCTATGTACTTGATTTCGGAAAGCATAAAGAGGTTTGTTCATACCGGCTCGAGGACACGGATGTATTCGACGGGATGGAATATGCCCATCGCAAGAAGGGCATCTTCGTTGTGGTTACCCACCTACATTTCTTTAATGAAGAGAAGAAAGCGCGCCTCTTGCAAGTCATCAAGCGAGCGAACGAACTCAATGCTGAATTCGTTCCTCCAAGCGCGCTGTTCGGTTAATTTTCTACCAAGCTGCTCGCACGCTTGAAAAGATACATTTGCAATATTGCGGCGTAGAATTCTGAAAAGAGAAATGCTGCCACAATTCCGGGTAAACCAAACAAGGCAACACCGAAAGCGAGAGCCACTAGTTTTATGATGGGAGTAGAGATGTTTACAAGATAGAGTTCATGCTTCTTCTCATGCGCGAGAAAGACCTGGGTAATAAGCGAGCGGGGTACGGCCAAGAGTGCAAGCGCAAGCATTTGGGAATAGATGACCGCTTCAGGATATTTCGGGAATAGGATGTGGAAGATAAATGGTGCCGCGATTATATAGGCTCCTACCGTAATGAATGCGGCAAAAGAATAAAGTCGAATTTTTCGAGGAAGCGTTTCGGCTAAATCGGAAAAGCTTCGATTAACCAACTTAGGGAAAGCAAGCTGACGTACGAACCCGAATATGGCCTGGAGATGCACAATAGGGAGGAGCGCAAGAGAATAAACTGCTGTGGGTGCGGCACCCAGGAAAACCCACACAAGCGCCTTGTCCGCAGCATTCGCAAGCTCGCTGACTGATTCCATAATGCTCAGGTGCTTGCTGTATGAAATTAATCCCGGTACAACCGTAATGCCGAGACGATGGCGGAAGAGCGTATACATGTATCCAGCACCAAGTGAAAGAGCTTGCGAAACAAAGAAGACCCCAATGAGGGCGGCGGGGTTATGAGTCAAAAAAAACGCGCTTATAAGCGTTACGAATGGAAAGAGCCTTTGTAGAATGTCGACAATGGACCCTTCCTTAAAACGCTTGGTACCTTGAAAGTAGACACGATACAAACCAAGCGTCGTGACTACCGGCTGGAACAAAGCGACTATAGCGAATGCAAGCGCTAGGACATTATTCGCATGAAGCAGGTAGTAGATCGAAAGCAAAACTGCGCAGAGAAAAATCCCTATACTCCACATGAATTGCATGCGCATGCCGTAACGTAGTGCACCCTCTTCTCCTTGGGCTACGGCACGATTAATGGCCGTCCCTATGCCTGTAAGCGTAAAAATAGACGCGATGGCGGCCATCGAAAGAATGAATTGATAGGTCCCATACACTTCTTTTGGTAGGAAATTCGCGAATGCGTATGTAAGTATGATGCCTGTAAATACCTGGACGGCATAGCCGACGAGCAGCCAAAAACTGCCTTTAATTAGATAAGATATGTCGGTCTGGAGTCGTTGCTCAGCAAAACGGATAATGGAGCGAATGCGTGAATTCATGTCGTACCCATACTATAACCGTTAACCAGGCAGGAAGTGCCGCGCTCCAGATGTCTTATATGAAGGCATTTCGTACCATCGTGAGCTTATGCTTTTAGAGCATATACAATCGGTCCCTCGGCAATTACCTTGGAGTAACCATCCTGTCTAAGCTTATTCGTGAATGAGAAGACTGCGTCCTTAAGATCACCACCGTTTTCATGTACTTCAAAAGCTACATACGGGGCCGTGAAAGAAAGCTCATGCTCTGCTCCTTCGATATCGCATTTGATGATATCCGCTTTCGGCAAGTCAGCCATGGTTATGGCTTTAACCTGCTGCGCTCCATCAGTCCCCTCATTTCGGGTGACCGAATGCATAACCGCGCTTGATGAGCTTGTGTTGAGCGTGACCACGCCGTTCTCTTTCCAAATCGCCGCTTCGATGCAATGAATATTTTTCAGGTGCCGTGTATTCATGACGAGTACCTCGAAATTTTCAGATGAAGGTTCGACGGCATATATGTGAGCTTCTGGAAAACGACGTGCTATAGCGAGCGAAAAGAACCCTTTGTGTGCGCCTAGATCAAGAATCACTTCGGGAGTAAAGCCATCCGGTATGTATTTTTCGTATTCACGCTTGCAGAAGTTTTCCCAAAAAGCGAGATAGTCATAATACTCGCGCCTCAGGTGTACGACCGTGCCATCCTTAAGAATGAAGGGGGTCGTAAGCAAGCCGGATTTGACTAAGGGGTGTATTTCTCGAAGCATGCGCAAGAGAGCCCTTAATCGTACCGATTCATAATAAAGCCTTAGGAATATGGTCCTTAGGAGGTTCTTCTTGGTATTTTTAGCTTCCATAGAATCTATTGAGTATCGAAATCGTAACATGATATTAATTCTATTTTTTTCTCAAAATCGTTACTTCTGTAGCCGTTACACGACCAAAGCAAAACCTGCCTTTGGCGTGCGATACGTACTATAACGCCTGTTGAGGACGGCGGGTATCAGCCTGGTTCACCTAAATAGCGGGATAAAAGAACTGCCGCCCGAGTAGGGCGGCAGCGAAGCAACGAGACATTTTTTAGCGGCCGTAGCGGCCGAGGGTGGCTTGAAGCACGCTATAGAGTAGCAAGTTCAGCGGGTTTCGAACCCACCAGTTCTCGCAGTCTGGGTCGAACGGGACCCATCCGGTGCGCGCTCGCTCAACCGTGAACCCCTGCTCGAAGAGCAGGCGCTGGCATTTGCGCCCGTGCAGGAACGGGTGAGCGACCAGCACCACCTCGCGTACATGCCTGTCCTTGAGGAAGGGTGTGAGCGTATCGGTCACGTCCTCGGTACTGATGTACGGACCCGCTTCAGTGACGACGAGGTCCGGGGTGCAGGTGACGGAACGTTCGATGAATGCATCTTGCACCACCACGACGAACTCTTCGCCGTGGTCGGCCAGACCGTCTATGATCTTTCCGAAAGCTCGGTTGCTCGGACCAGGACGGCCCACGGAGCCGCCGAATGAATAGGCGACGATAGCGCGCACTCAGCATCTCCTTCTGATAAGGGGCAATTCTCTCCAGCACAGGTGGAGAGGCACCAAGCACCTGCTTGATGACGAGAGTTACTATGATATTTTTATATAGATAAGTCAAGGAATCGTAGGCTCGAATCGTGCTAGCATAAGCGGTACCTATACGGCCCATGAAAGTCTTCATCACAGGCATTGCCGGGTTCGTGGGCGCCGGACTCGCTCGAGCGCTCCTTACGGATGGGGTCGAAGTGCATGGACTAGTGCGTCCTTCCTCCGATCTATGGCGGCTGGCAGACATCAAGGATCAGCTGCATCTGCATAGCGGCGACCTGCTTGACGCCCTCTCGGTACAAAAAGCTCTGCAGGAATCACGACCCGATACCATCTTTCATTTGAGCGTGTACGGCGCGTACCCCACCCAGAAGGATAAGGACCTGATACTGCGCAGCTCGCTTGGTGCGACCATGACGCTGCTGGACGCCGCGAAGGAGGCGGGAGTAGGCATGGTGGTCAATACGGGCAGCTCCTCGGAATACGGCACGAAGGACCACCCGATGCGCGAGGATGAACTCATCGAGCCCAATAGCTACTACGCAGTAGGAAAGGCAGCGCAGACCCTGTACTGTCAACAATTCGCGCGCGAAGAAAAGCTTCCGATCGTCACGCTCCGGCTTTTTTCCGTGTACGGTCCTTATGAGGAGCCGACGCGATTCATCCCCACGCTCATAGAGAAGATGCGGGCGAATGAGGACGTACCGCTCGCCGACCCTACCGTCGCGCGCGACTTCATCTATCTTGATGATGTCGTGGATGCGTACCGCGCGGCCGCACTGAAACCGGAACTCTCCGGAGAAGTACTCAATATAGGAACAGGCACACAGCACACGCTCCAAGAGGCATTCGATACCGCAGTCGCGCTCACGGGCAGCAGCTCAAAGGCGCTTGCTGGCGCGTACGGCAATCGCACGTTCGATACGCCGGTCTGGGTCGCTGATATGGAGAAGACGACGACCCGGCTCGGATTCAAACCAGCGCACACCCTCGAAGCAGGCCTCGCAAAGACGATAGAATGGGCGAACGAGCATCATGGCTACAAAAACTGAAGCAATGGGAAAAGAGATCCGGCGTCTCGTCATCGAGATGTCCGCACGCAGCCGCTCGGGCGAGACCGGGTCCTCGCTTTCTATCAGCGACTTGCTCGCGGTGCTGTACTTCAAGACGATGCGCATCGACCCCAAGAAGCCGGAATGGTCCGGCCGCGACCGGTTCGTGCTGAGCAAGGGTCATGGCGCGGCCGCCCTCTACGCTGCGCTCGCGCTCCGTGGGTTCTTTCCGCAAAAGCTGCTGCTGGGCCATCGCGTGAACGGCGGTGCATTCCATGGGCACCCCTCGAAGGGCGCGGCGCCCGGCATCGAAGCATCCACGGGCGCCCTCGGGCATGGGCTTTCGGTAGGTATCGGCATGGCGTACGCGCTTAAGGATACGAAGAGCAAGGTGTACGTCCTCATAGGCGACGGGGAATGCAATGAAGGCTCGATATGGGAAGCGGCGCTTTCCGCAGGCGCGCTACGATTGCCGAATCTGGTAGCCATCATCGACGACAATAAATTCCAGGGATTCGGACCATCGAGCGAAACCAATCCATTCGACCTTGCGAAGCAATGGAAATCGTTCGGCTGGGAGACGCTGCGGGTGGATGGCCACGACTGCCGCGCGCTCGAGCAGGCACTCGGGAAAGCCGCGAGGGCACGCAAGCCGTTCGTCGTCATCGCTGATACGGTCTCAGGGAAGGGCATACCGGCTATAGAGAACACGCTCGGCGCGCACTACCATGTGCCGGAGATGCCCGTAGCTAGCCGTAAGAAAAAATGAGACGCGATTTCGTAGCGCAGGTGCTGCTGGAGATGGAACGGGACCCTTCCATCGTTTTCCTTACGGGCGACCTCGGCTTTAACGCGCTTGAGTCCATCAAAGAACGCTTTCCCGACCGGTTCCTCAACGTCGGTATCGCCGAGCAGCATCTCATCGGTATGGCTGCCGGCCTTGCGCTCGAAGGAAAGAAACCTATCGCCTACTCCATCGCCTCGTTCGCCACGATGCGTCCCTACGAGCAGATCCGGAACGACGTCAGTTACCAGAATCTCGACGTGAAGATAGTCGGCACCGGCGGCGGCTACAACTACGCGAGCCACGGCGCGACGCACCACACGGTCGAAGACATCGCCATCATGAACGTTCTGCCGCATATGAAAGTGCTCGCGCCCGGCTACTCCTGGGAAGCGCGCGAAGCCACGAAAGCTATGCTCCGCCATACCGGCCCGGTCTATATGCGCCTCGGAAAAAGTCCAGGCGTCGCCTACGAAACGAAGCGGCGGTTCTCGTTCGCTCTCGGGAAGGGATTCGTCGTGCGCGAAGGCGCGGACGTCGTGCTCGTTTGCACGGGCAATGTGCTCGACGTTGCGCTTGCGGCGGCAGAGCTCATAGAGAAGAAGAGCGGACGGTCCGTCGCGGTGCTCTCCATGCCGAGCCTCAAGCCCTTCGATGAGAAGCTCCTTCTGTCGTACGCGAAAAAGGCGAAAGGCATCTTCACCATCGAGGAGCACAGCACCACCGGAGGACTCGGCGCCATTGCGGCTTCGGCGCTCTTTACGCACGGTATCGACGGCAGGAAGTTCCATGCCTTCGGACTGCCGCCCGAGTCATTCTCGAAAGAGGTAGGGGACCGCGATCATTTACTGAAAAAAGTCGGCCTCGAAGCGGGCGCGCTCGCGCGTAGTATACTGCGCCTCATATGAAGGGAGTCATTCTTGCGGGCGGAAGCGGGACGCGCCTACAGCCGGTCACGCTCGCTACCAACAAGCACCTCTTTCCTGTCTATGACAAGCCGGTCATTTATTACGCGATAGAGAAGCTTTTCGCCGCCGGCATCGACAAAATAATGATCGTGACCTCCGGCGAGCATATCGGCGACTTCGTAAAGCTGCTCGGCTCGGGCCAGCATTTCAAGCGTCCCCAGGGGGGCCAGGTGCAGATAGTCTACGCCATACAGAACGAGCCCAACGGCGTCGCATACGGTCTCTACATCGCCAAAGAATACGTCGGCACGGAGGATTGCGCGCTCTTCCTCGGCGATAATATCTTCGAAGACGAGATCGAATCGCACATCAAGAGCTTCTCGGGTGGCGCGCGCGTGTTCCTGAAGAAAGTCCCGGACCCCGAACGCTTCGGTGTGGCGACGGTGGACTCCAGCGGGAAGGTGACCGCCATCGAGGAGAAGCCGATGAAACCTGCGTCCGATCTCGCGGTGACCGGACTCTATCTGTACGACGCGACCGTCTTCGATAAGATGCTCGACCAGCAGAAGTCCGCACGCGGCGAGTACGAGATAACCTATCTCAATAATAAATATATCGCTGAAGGCACGCTCGACGCGGTGATGCTGGAGAAGGAATGGTTCGACGTGGGAACGTTCGATAGCCTGCTCGACGCAGGGGAGTACATGCGAACGAAGAAGCGAAAATCGAAGCAATAATAGGGTATGTACGAGAAGACGATACTCGTGACCGGAGGCGCAGGGTTCATCGGAAGCCACTATCTCAATCGCGCGGTCGTACGGTATCCGCAGTACCGCTTCGTGAACCTGGACCTACTTACCTACGCGGCTGACTTGGCGCACCTTACGATTGCGGACGCGCCGAATTACGTTTTCGTGCACGCGGACATCACGGATCGCGATGCGATGGCGCGGCTCTTCAAGGAGCACGCCCCGACGCATGTGCTGCATTTCGCCGCGGAGAGCCATGTCGATAATTCCATCGAGCATCCGCAGGCGTTCATAGAAACGAACATCGTAGGCACCCAGGTCCTGCTCGACCTTGCACGAACGCACCAGGTACAGCGATTTCATCAAGTATCGACCGACGAGGTGTACGGCTCGCTGACCGCAGGGGCCGCGCCCGTCACCGAAGACGCGCCGCTTCTCCCTAATAGCCCGTATAGCGCCTCGAAGGCCGCGGGAGACCTGCTCGTCCGCGCGTACCATGCCACCTACGGCCTCGATACCATCATCACGCGCGCTTCCAACAACTACGGACCGTATCAGCACACGGAAAAACTCATCCCGCGATTCATTACCGCGCTTCGCGCGGGGAAGAAGGTCCCGCTCTACGGCGAGGGCACGAACGTGCGCGACTGGATATACGTGGGCGACCATGCCGACGGCATCGATGCGGCCTTCCACAAAGGACGCGCGGGCGAAATATATAACCTCGGCGGCGGGCACGAGCTGCGCAACATCGATATAACGCGCATGCTGATCGCGCTTGCGGGCGCTGGCGAGGACGCTATCGAATACGTCGCCGATAGGCCCGGACACGATTTTCGCTACGCGATAGATTCACGCAAAGCCGAGCGCGAGCTCGGCTGGAAGCCTGCAGTCGATTTCACCTCAGGGATGAAGGAGACCTGGGACTACTACGTGCCTACTTCGTAGGAGCATCCGGAGCGTTGAGTATCTCCTTTACGACGAAGTGCGGGCGCCGTTTCACCTCCTCGAATATGCGGCCGAGGTATTCTCCGATGATGCTGATGCTCAACAACTGAACGCTGCCGAAGAAGAGTATAAGCAGGATGATGGTGGTAGTGCCTTTCGGCTGGTCCGGATGCAGGAAGTAGAAGACGAAATAGAAGACGATGGCGAGGAACGTGATGAGCGATATGAGCGACGCGGTATAGAAGAGCAGCTCGAGCGGTTCGTAGGAGAAGGAGAAGATGGCTTTCTTCGCCCAGCGGATGTTCTTGAAGACGTTATTGGTGGTCCGTCCGAACATGCGCTCGGGCCGGTGGTAGGGAACACCCGTCTGGCGGAAGCCCACCCACGCGCGCAGCCCGCGGATGAAGAGGTCCCGTTCGGGCATCGCGATAAGCGCAGCGACGACCTTCTTATCCATCAACGAGAAATCTCCCGCGTCCCGAGGGATCCGTATATAGGAGAGCGAGCTGAAGATGCGATAGAACAATTTATACGCGATGCGGAGGAAGAGGGTCGCGTCCCGCTTTACGCGCACGCCGTACACGACATCGAATCCCTCGTTCCATTTCTGTACGAACTGCTCGATCATTTCCGGCGGATCCTGCAGGTCGCCATCGAGCAAGACGACCGCGTCGCCCTGCGCGATGCGCATGCCGCTCATGAACGCGTTCTGCGAGCTGAAATTGCGCGAGTGCGTGACCACGGTCACGTGGCTGTCCGCGCGCGCGAGCGCGCGGAGTACCGTCTCGGAATCGTCCGGACTGCCATCGTTCACGAAGATGATGCGATAGTTGCAGCCGATGGCCGTGAAGACCTTCGTAAGCCGCTCATGCATGATGGGGATGGCCTGTCCGTCGTTGTAGCAGGCGATGATGGCCGAAACGGTTTTAGTGTCCATGGACAGTGGGCGTTAGTGTTGGGTAGACTCTACCATATGGCGAGCATCAAGGACGATCGGGGCTACAACCAAGGATTCGCCCTTGCCCACAGCAGCACCGTGCGCATGGAGCGCAGGACCGACTGGCTGCTCGGGCAGATGGAGATCACACCCGCCACCCGCATCCTCGAGATAGGGTGCGGTACCGGCGAGGTCTCCTATTGGATGGCGCAGCGCTCCGTGGCTCAGGTGGTCGGAACCGACCTGTGCGTGCCGTTCATCGAAGAGGCGCGGGAGAAGTACCGGATACCCACCCTCCGGTACGAAGTGGTCGATTTCCACGACGCGACCGCCTTTTCGGGCGAACGCTTCGATTACATCGTCGGTAACGGCATCCTCCATCATTTATATGAGGGACTCGACGCGGCATGCGCGAGCATGCGCCGCCTTCTCAAGGACGGCGGAAAGATGATCTTTCTCGAGCCCAACCTCTACAATCCGTACGTGTACCTGATCTTCACCTATCCCTGGCTGCGTACGCTCGCGCATCTCGAGCCCGACGAGATGGCGTTCTCTAAACCCTTCATCCGGGATACGCTTGCCCGTGCCGGCTTCGAGGATATCGAGATAGATTATAAGGATTTCCTTCTTCCGGGCATACCGGACGCGCTTATCAAGCCTTCCATACGGATAGGGGACATACTCGAAAAGCTGCCGCTCGTGCGAGGGGTATCGCAGTCTCTCTTCATCCGTGCGCGTACGCCGCGAAAGGACGGCTCCCTCCAGACGCATGAGTAAATTCATGCGCATCATACGCTCCGTACTCACGAAGGATTTCTTCATGACGCACCAGGCGCGCTTCTGGTTTCTCGTGCGGTATACCTGCGCGGCCCTCATCGGCAGCGTGCTGCAGATCCTCTTCCTCTATATATGGGTTTCGCTGCTGGGTCTCGCGCACCTATACCTGCTGGGTCTCGCGCTCGGGTTCATCCTCGCGCTCGTCGTCACGTTCGCGCTCCAGAAACTCTGGGCCTTCCGCGATAGGGAACGACGCACCGCTTCGCGCCAACTGCTCTCCTACGCGAGCGTCGCCATCTCGGGACTCGTACTGAACGCGCTGCTTCTCGCAGGAGCGAAAGCGGCCTTCGAATACCTCGGATTCGATTTCTTCGGGGGCTGGTACCTGCTTGCGCAGGCAGTATGCATCAGCATCGTCGCGTTCTTCAATCTCACCCTGAACTTCCTGTTCACCTTCCGGCGTGCCAGGCGCGAGCAGCTCTGGAACCGCCCGCCCGCCCGTTAGAAGGGCACCATGGCGCTCTCGAACCGCTGTACTATAATGGCCCCATCATGAAGAATATAATCGCTGGCGCTCGCTGGGCCGTATACATCCCCTTATTCCTTATTCCGTTCCTGCCCTTGTACGTGGCGAACGATCTCTTCTTCCCCTTCATAACCGGGAAAGGATTCGCGTTCCGTATCCTCGTCGAATTCGCCGCATGCGCGTACGTGGTGCTCGCCCTTGCGGAACCGAAATACCGGCCGCGATTCTCCTGGACCTTCGTGCTCTACACCGCATTCGTCGCCTGGATGTTCATCGCGGACGCATTCGCAGTGAATCCGCATAAGGCATTCTGGAGCAACTTCGAGCGCATGGAAGGGTGGGTGACCCTCATCCATGTCTTCCTCTTCTTCGTGGTGACCAGCGGAGTCATTTCCGTAGATAAGCTTTGGCGCAGCTGGTGGCTCACGTTCATCAGCGCGTCCGGACTTCTAGGTGCGTACTGTCTCCTGCAGCTTTCCGGAGCCATCGCTATCCATCAGGGCGGGGTGCGCGTCGACGGTACCTTCGGTAACGCGGCGTACCTCGCGGCGTACCTGCTCTTCGCGCTTGCGGTCACGCTCTGGCAGGCAATCGCTTCGCGCGGCTGGCTCCGCTACCTGCTGTTCGCGCTCGGTGCGTTGCAGGTCGTGCTCATCTTCTTCACCGCCACGCGCGGCGCCATTCTGGGCCTTGTAGGCGCCGCTGCCGTCGGCACGCTTCTCTGGGGCTTCGAGACCGGCGGTCGCACCCGCAAAATGGCGCTCGTCGCATTCATCGGGGTCGTGGTACTTGCAGGCGGCTTCTATCTGGCGCGCGATACCTCTTTCGTGAAATCCGAACCAACGCTCGCGCGGATTTCCTCCATCGGCCCGTCCGACCTCACGGTCCGTACGACCTTGTGGAAGATGGCGCTCGAAGGAGTCGCGAAGCGTCCGATCACCGGGTGGGGCCAAGAAGGCTACAACTACATATTCAATGAGTTCTATGAGCCTTCGTTGTATGCGCAGGAACCATGGTTCGACCGTGCCCATAATGTGTTCTTCGATTGGCTCGTGGCCGGCGGCATCCCTGCGCTCTTGCTGTTCCTTGCGACGCTCGCGAGCGCGCTCTATGCGCTCTATCGAGGCGGAGCCACGCGCGAAGAACGCATCCTCTTGGTGGCTGCGCTCGTAGCGTACGGCATCCAAGGCGTCGTCGTGTTCGACAACCTCTTCACGTACGTGCCGCTCGCTGCCATCCTCGCGACGGCGCACGCCATATCCTCGCGCCCGTACAAGAGACTCGAAGCGCTCCCCGCCATTTCGGAGATGAATGCGCAGGTGGCGGCTCCTATCGCGGCGGTCGTCGCGGTCGCGCTCATCTGGGTGATAAACGTTCCGAACATCGCTGCAGCAAGCGAACTCGTAAAGGCCATCAGCATCAGCAGCACGGATATCACGCCGAACGTCGTCCTGTTCCAGCAAGCGCTGGGCGAGCATACGTACGCGCGCCAAGAGATACGCGAACAGCTCATCATGTTCACGAGCACCATCGCGAGCGCCCAGCAGCAAGCCTCGCCGGCGCTCACCCAACTGCTGTCGTTCTCCATAACCGAGATGGGCAAGGAAATCGCCCTCCAGCCCAAAGATGCACGTCTGCGCCTTGAATATTCCCTCGGCTACCGTATCGGCGGCGATTATCAGGATGCGCTCGCGCAAATAGCGATCGCACGCGAGCTCTCGCCGAAGAAGCAGACCATCCTGCTCGAAGAGGGATTCGATTACTGGCAGACGAACCAGTTCGCGAAGGCGCGCGATTCGTTCATGCAGGCGTATCAGCTCGATACCTCGTTCCCGCAACTGGCCGCGTACGCGGCAGCGGGCGATATCGCCGCAGGAGATCTCGCGGGAGGCAAGCAACTGCTCATGGATAAGCTCGGCACTACCACGGTCGATAACGAAGCCCTCATTCTCGCGTACTACCAGGCGAAGGATTACAACGACCTGATACTCGCCCTTGAAGAGCAGGTCCGTGACCAGAATGGAGCCGTGAATGCGCACTTCCGTCTTGCGGCCGCGTACATGGCGGGTGGTCGGCCGGTCGATGCGCGTCTGGAGATCCAGAAAGCCGTCGCGCAGCATCCGGAGGCTGCGGCCCAGGCGGCCGACTTCCTCAAGAACATTGGGCAATAGGTTCCATGACCGTACGGGAGGACGTTGCACTGAGTGAGCTCACGACGCTGCGTGTGGGCGGAAGCGCTCGCTACGTCCTCACCCTTTCATCGCCCGAAGAGATACCGGCCGCGCTCGCGTTCACGCGCGAGCGCGGCCTTCCGTTCGTAGTGCTCGGGCAGGGCAGCAACGTGCTTGCGCCGGACAGCGGGTATCCAGGCGTCGTGCTGCTCATGCGCATACCCGGGCTTCTCTGGAGCGAAGCGGAGAACCACACCCGGGCGAGCGTGGGAGCGGGCGTTCCCTGGGATGAGTTCGTGCGCGCCGCTGCATCCCGTGCGCTCTGGGGAGTCGAGAATCTTGCGGGCATCCCGGGGACGGTGGGAGCTGCGCCGGTGCAGAACATCGGCGCGTACGGCGCGGAAGTGCACACCATCATAGAGAGCGTGACGGTGTACGACGCGCAGAACGGGGAAGCGCGCACGATACCGCGCGACGAGTGCGGCTTCTCCTATCGCGACAGCCGCTTCAAGCACGAGCCGCACCTCATCATTACGTCGGTCGCGTTCACGCTCGCGCCGGACGGGAGCCCTCGCACCGACTACGCGGACCTCATCGCGGCGCGTGCCGCAGGGAAGGACCTCTCCACACCGGGTGCGATAGGGGAGACGGTGCGCGAAGTCCGCGCCGCGAAATTCCCTGACCTGCGAGCCTACGGTACCGCAGGCTCATTCTTCAAGAATCCTATCCTTACCCAGGAAGCGTATGATGCGCTCTCCCTACGCTACCGTACCGAGATAGCGCCCTATGGAAGCATTCCGCTGTACCCGGTGCCGGGACGCGTGAAGATACCGCTCGCGTTCATCCTCGATAAGCTGCTCGGTATGCGCGGGTTCCGGCTCGGTCCCACGTTCCTCTTCGGAAACCAACCGCTGGTACTCGTCGCTGACGCGCATGCGTCCGCTGCGGACGTCGACGCGCTTGCGCGTAACATCGAACAGAAAGTATATGACGCGACGGGAATCTCGATCGAGCGCGAAGTGAGGGATCTTACGTTCCATGAATACCGGGATGAGAACGCAAAACATGAATCGTAACGGAAATATTTTTTCATAAAAGTTTTAAAAGTTATCCACACATTAAAAAAAATTCACACAAAAATTATATTTGCGCGCAATAATAATACATAGAACACATTTGCATTGGAATTTCTTTTTAGAAAATCTTTTGCGGGTGGGTCGACAATATCAGTCGTACAAAATTACCTATACTTATGGCAGCAAAGAAGAAGGCCGCTAAGAAGTCATCCAAGCGCAAGACCGCGAAGAAGACGACGAAGAAGGCCGCAAAGAAGACGGTGAAGAAGGCAGCAAAGCGGAAGTCCGCAAAGCGCAAATAGTCTTCACGACTAACGAACGAAGCTCCCCTCGGGGAGCTTCGTTCGTTTTCATGGGTCCTTCCGGGCCGTCATGAGAAAAGGTATAGTGCATATCTATGCCTGGTTTCCTCAATAAAATGTTCGCCCAGAACCAATCGGCGGCCTTCTTGAAGGGCGCGGCGTCGGTCGTAGCGCTCGCGAACGCCGCTGCTGCCGAGCTCGAGACCCTCTCGCAAGAAGCGCTTCAGGCGCGCCTCGAAGAAGTGCGCGCACGCACGAACGGCACCCCTACGAAGGACGAGGACATCGCCTCGGTATTTGCCCTAGTACGCGAAGCATCGCGCCGCACGCTCAAGGAGCGGCACTACGATGTGCAGCTGATGGGCGCGCTCGCGCTCGCGCGCGGCAAGATAGCCGAGATGCGCACGGGAGAAGGAAAGACGCTCGTCGCGACGCTTGCCGTTACGCTGCGCGCGCTTGCCGGAAAAGGCGTGCATGTCGTTACGGTCAACGATTACCTCGCCAGGCGTGACGGCGCGTGGATGGGTCAGATCTACGGATACCTCGGCCTCACGCTCGGGGTCGTCACGTCCGGCGGTTCCTATATATATGATCCGTCGCATGTGCCGGAGTCCGAAGACGAAGCGCGCG
>JAQBRL010000002.1 GCA_028286525.1 Parcubacteria group bacterium
GTAAAATACCATCCAAAATTGTTCTGTCAAAATTATTGAAATTGAATATCGGGTGGGAATTAAGAGGAATGAAAAGAAAGCGATCGCGCTCGGGGGAGCGCGACCGGGTCTTTCACCAATGATGTTCTATGTGGAGACCGAAGAAGTGTCCCCTGAACGTCCCGTGCAGAACCTTCATCCTCGGATAAGAAATGCGGAAACGTCCGAGCTGGAAAAGAGGCTGTATTTCCACGAGCCCCAAGAAACGAGGTTCAAGCGTAGCGGGATGGAACCCGAGGCAATAGGTCGGAGATTGCTCGGAGATTCCTCTCGTAGAAACACCGGATTTCCAGAAGTGCTGGAAGTAAAGATGGCCGTCGCCCGCGCCGTGCCACAGACGGTAGTGGCCGATGCGTTCTTTCCTGACGCCCAGCTCTATTTCCTCCGGCTCCGGGCGGGGGCCGGCAGTGTCGATTTCTACGTTCCCCAGTCCGGGCGCGTACCCGCTGGCAGACGTCGGCGGTTTCCTGTTTCGACTCCGGCGCCACGTGATCTGAGCAACACTCGCTTCCGGTAGTGAATGCCCGTATTCGATAACGAGCGCAGCATCCTCAACAAAGTCGCCCTCCCCTGAGATAAGTCGTTCAATGGCGGCGTTCACCTCCATTCGAGTCGGCGATCGGTCCATCTCTGGCCCCCTCAATGTGTTTCCAATCCGGTCGCACCATACCACCGATTTCCTATGTTTCAAATGCTTCACTTTTCGGAAGGATGAGGAGGGAGGTGGGGAATTGAAAAGGCCGCCCGGGTGGGGGCGGCCCTTCGCTACGCTTTACTTGCATGGGCTAGGCGAGCTCGCGTTCATGCTGGCGGTTGAGGACATTCTCCACACCGACGGGCGAATAGACGAGCACGGTATCGCCTACCTGGACGAGGCCTGGCGAAAGGACGAACCCCATCACGCCTCGTTTGCCTTTGGCAGCCTCGACGAAGCGGCTCATAAGGCCCTCGATGCCGTGATGGTCTTCGAGGCGCTTGCCGACGGTCTTGCAGGGACCGTTCTCCTCCCAGACGGCGAGGATGGCCTGGCCGACCGTTTTGCGCTCGTCGAATAGCTCGGGCTGGTCTCGGTGCGGGAACACGAGTCGCGTGGTCGGGTGCAGTTTCGAAAAATTCGGGATGCCTTCGACCATCATATTCTCGAGCAGGCATCCTTGCGGGATGCGGGCATCGAGCAGAGCCTCTACTTCCTCCAGCTCTTCTTTCGAGAGGCCGGTCCAGCTTCTCCAGTTGAAGACCTGGTCGCCGCGCTGCAGTCCTGAGGTGCGGAGGTAGTCGCGGTCGTGGCCGCTCAGTTGCCGCAGGAAACCCTTGTGGTTGTCGCCGTCAGGTCCGGTCGGCTGGAAGAAGAGCTCGCGTACGGCGTAGCCGTTCACGGATAGGGAAGTGACCTTTCCGGTCGCTATTCGATCGTATGTCATGACGCCCTCTCAAGGTTCAAATCGAACTTCAAACGAACCATACTACAGAGCGATTTTAAAAGACAGCGGCGTAGTAGCAACGAGGAGTGGAGGTGGGAAGGGTCTATACTTTATCTATAGCCATAATTCGTTCGTATGCATCTCAATCCTAAGAAAACAGGCCTTACGCTCGGGCTCCTATTCGCAGCGGTGCATGTCATATGGTCCCTTATCGTCGCGTTCGGATGGGGCCAGGCGGTCATCGACTTCGTGATGTGGGCTCATATGGTCCATGCGACGCATATCGTCGGACCGTTCGACCTTGCCGCGTCGCTCACCGTCATCACCCTGTCATTCCTCATCGGCTTCGTCGTCGGGGCAGTCTTCTCGAAGATCTGGAACCAGCTCAACAAGAGCTAAGACACAGGCATGCGCGGCGATTTGGAACGGGAGGGGGTTATAGTTTAGGGATATGGAACCACGCTCGAAAATGGGAGAACTGGTGCGGAAACTAGGAGGCTATCTGAAGGGGCTCGCCGTGCTGATCGCTTTATTCATATTTATCGGACTCGCGAGCCTTACGGGCGTGCTCGCCACGAACTGGATAGACTCGTTCGGCAGCTCGAACACCTATACGCGTGCAGCCACTGCGCCTTTCGGTACGAGCTGCAATACGGTGGGCATCGAGATACACGGGTGCATAGCGACGTACGTGGGGAATTCATTCGATCCGTCCTGCGACACGATAACTTCCTCGCAGGATGTCGTGGGGTATATCGACCAAGCAAAGCGCAGCGGCGCAAAGGGAATCCTTCTTGATATCGATTCCCCGGGAGGCGAGCCGCAGGCAGCTGCAGAGATAGGGGACGCATTGCATGCCTCGGGACTTCCGAGCGTCGCGTGGATACGCGGCTACGGAGACTCGGCAGCGTACTGGGTGGCCAGCGCGGCCACGAGCATCGTCGCCGCGTCCTCGTCGGACGTCGGAAGCATCGGCGTCACGCAATCCTATGTCGATAACTCGAAGCAGGACGCGAATGCCGGCATTACCTACAATCAGCTCACGACGGGGAAGTACAAGGATACGGGAAGCCCGGATAAGCCGCTGACGACCGACGAACGTGCGTATCTCCAGAGCCAGCTCCAGATACTGCTCGATCAGTTCATCTCTTCGGTGTCGGTCAATCGGCACCTTTCGGAGGAGACGGTGCGCGGTCTCTCCGACGGTTCTTCGATGCTCGGGGAAGCGGCGCTCCAGAAAGGTCTCGTGGACAAGCTTGGCTTCGAGAAGGATGCCCAGAAGGAACTCGAACGTCTTACCAAAGAAAAGCCGGTGATCTGCTGGCCGCAGTATTCGTTCTAACGAGAGCGGGGAATTGAGGAGGCCGCCCGGGAGGGCGGCCTAGAGTTCTCCTTTCTTGTTCCGTATCTCTTCGAGCGACGGGATGTTCCATTTCTTCCTATCGCGAGGACGGATGAAGATGTGTTGGCAGCGAAGGCCTTCGTTCAGAAGGGTCTCCGATATGTGCCTGCTTCCAGCCGATTGATACGAACGGAAGTAGAACACGTAGCCCGGTCCCATGGTCCCGGCGGTGATGGGCTCGAACGCAAGCCTGCCGTACTGCCATTTCTCCTGGTGGTCGAGCCAGCATCGTATGACCTTGCCTGAATTAGAAGCAAGGTGGGCGAATGTGCGTATCTGCATTGCCTTGCTCCTGAAAGATCTGCGAAGGTATTTAGCCACCCGCGCCTGCGACTGTCAAATAGCGCGCGCTAGGGAAATGAAAAGGCCGCGCTCTCCCCGAGCGCGGCCTTTTCAGGAAGGAAACCTATTCCGAATACAGCCCCGCATCGCGACGATATTTCACATCGTTCTGCAGTGCGGCATGGTCGCGCCATGCGCCCCAGAAGCCGGCGACTGCAACAGCAAGACCCGCGAGAAAGACCAGGGTATTTCCAGCCAAGCCCAGAGCCGCAAGGAGAACGAGCCATATTCCGAGAAAGCCGTTTATCCAGTCTTGCCACATAGAGAGGTGGAGTTATTACTAAACTACTCACGTAGTGCCGTCACTATAATCCGCTCGGCATTAACTCCCCGTGAACAAGGGGGTGTCAGAAAGAGGGGGCCGGAGCGTCTATACTCTATATATGAACAAAACCTTACTCATGGGGGTGCTCGTTACGGTGCTTATCGTTGCTGCAGGTGTCGGGGCGGTCTGGGCGTTCAGCGACAAGGGAACCGGGCTATTCGGCATGGGGCCAGCTTCGGTCGCTACCACGACGCTGCCTTCCGTATGTACCCAGGAAGCGAAGATCTGCCCGGACGGGACTGCGGTCGGCCGGACCGGTCCTAACTGCGAATTCGCGGCGTGCCCTACGGGCACTACTCCGGAAAAGGAGAGCACGGTCGCTGCGCTCAATCAGCGCATCCTCAGCATGGACGTGCACATTACGCCGCTCGAGGTTCTTGAAGACAGCCGTTGCCCTTCCGACGTGCAGTGCATCCAGGCTGGAACCGTGCGCGCTCGCGTGAAGCTCGAAGGTCCAGGCGGAACCCAGATCGAGACGATGGTGCTCGGCAGTCCGGTCTCGTTCGGGAATAAGCACGTGACGCTCATGAGCGTGACGCCCGCCAAGAATTCCAAGACGACGATCACGCCCTCGAACTACCGCTTCACCTTCTCCGTCAGCTACGGGATGGGCGGCGACGTAACCACGGGCACGCTCTCCGGAACCATGGCCATCGGCCCGGTGTGTCCCGTCGAGAACGTGAACAATCCGTGCAAGCCGACCCCTGAAATGTATGCGGCGCACCAAGTGGCCGTATATGCCGCGAACAAGACGACGCTCGTGAAGACGCTCACCCCGAACGCGCAGGGCGCATTCTCCGCATCGCTCCCTGTCGGGACCTACTACGTCACGATGGCGCAACCGCAGCCAAAAATAGGAGGTGCGACCGGCGTCCCAGCTACCCTCGTGATAAAGGCCGGTGCAACGACGCCTCTCGCGATTTCCATAGACACGGGCATTCGGTAAAAAGTACGGTATATACTGCCGGTATGGAAGAGCATATCGGCGATACCCTCGAGCGTATCCTGGAGCGCAACGCGCGCGTGGAAGGCGACAAGGCATGGGAGACTTCGCTCACGCGAATCGCCTCCATCGCGCTCGTCACCTATATATGCGCAGCGCTCGTGCTGCTCGTTATCGGCGTCTCACGCCCATTCCTGTCCGCGCTCATTCCGGTGCTCGGCTTCGTCCTCTCGACGCAGTCGCTCCCGCTCCTGAAAACGTGGTGGCTCAAGCGCCGAAAGTCGCGTGATACCATATAAGGGCTCGTATTTCCATGGCTTCTCCCCAACTGCTCGCCTTCCTTATCCATCAGACGCAGGCCGGCGCTTCTCTTGAGGAGGCAGCCATACAGGCCACGAAGAAAGGGTGGGCTCCCGAAGACGTGAATGGATCACTCGCGGTTCTGCGAATGCAGAACAGTCCCATCGGATACGCGAAACCATCCGCAGACGTCGTACTACCTACGCGTTCCTTCCCATGGACCGCTATCATCATCGTGCTCGTCTGCGGTAGCGCGGCACTCGCCGCGTATTTCTATGCACCCCTGCTGCACGAGAAGGCATCGCGCGCGCTCACCTCGCTTTCGGGCTCGCCGTGGTCGGGAGGGAATTACTCATTCATTCCATTCGCGTCCACGCCTGCGACCCATGGAGAGAATCCCATACCCGCGACCGCGCACTCGAGTGGCTCCGGATATACCGCGGGAAGCGGAAGCGTCACCGCTACTTCTAAACCTTCCGGCATCGATGTGCCTCTCATCGGACATGTGAATCTGCCTGCGCTTTCCTCCACTCCCGCGCCCGTAGTGACGATCTCCGCGAACGCGAGGACCATTAACCTGGGGGATACCGTCACGCTTTCCTGGAGCGCCACGAATGCAACCTCGTGCCAGTCAGAAACAGGCGGCTTTCCGACCGATGGCAAGACGAGCGGAAGCGCCGCAGCAAAACCTGTGTTAAGCACCTCGTTCTCCATTACGTGCAGCGGTACGGGAGGCTCAAGTAGAGCGGGAGTATTCGTTACCATCGTTACCGATGGTTCGGCGCCTCCTGCTCCGCCGCCCGCCGCCGTTGTGGGCAGCGGAACGCCACCTCCGGTCACCGTCATTCCTCCCGGCACCCTTCCTCCGGTGCCGGTAGGCGGGGTAGGCTCGGACGAAAAAACCATGGCCGCGTGGGACGTCGTTCCGTACGATATCGTGGAATCCGACCGCAGCATCGGTGCAGTGGCGTACCACATCAGCGGCATCAGTAAGGTGCGCTACTCGGTGAATGGCGGCTCCTGGATAGACGTGACATCGCGCGTCATGAATCCAGAGACGCATGTCGAAGAATATTATTTCCAGCTGACGCCGGGCGACTACAGCGACGGACCCATGACCATCGCGGCTGAAGCGATACCCAATAACGGCATTACCCGTACCCTTACGACGCTCAAGCTCTATAACAACGCGCACCATAGCATGGTCCGTTCGGTCGCATATGTCTCGCCCTCCGGGAGCGATACCGCAGGGGACGGAACCGTCGCAAAACCCTATAAAACGATTCTCAAGGCGGCGAACTCGTTTCCGAACGCGGACGGGGCCACTGTTTATATGCTTGCAGGCGATTACTCGTTCAGTCTCCTCTCGGACGATCCTGCCGTGAACGGCCGCGGAGCGCAGACCCTCAACGCATTCCTTACCATTACCACGG
Source organism: Parcubacteria group bacterium (assembly GCA_028286525.1). Lineage (GTDB taxonomy): Bacteria > Patescibacteriota > Minisyncoccia > Phycocordibacterales > Phycocordibacteraceae > C7867-001. Next base: position 6,206 of record JAQBRL010000002.1, read on the forward strand.
CGCCGGGCGTCTCGCGCGATTCCGCACGCATCGTCGATGGTCTCGACCAAGGCATCGGCGCCCGGCTCGTCCATCTCAAGAACATCACGCTCCTGCCGTCTTCTATCGTCGGACCGTTCACGAACAACGAGTCGAACGTGCTCTGGATCGATAACTCAGTCATGCAGGGGACGTTACTAGCTACTGGCTGGAAGTATGACCCCTGGACCGCTAATTACCCGACCTATATCACGGACACGACCGAGGGAGGCAACGATCTCGGGCTTACCGCGGTGCTCCTGCGCAACGACGTTATCACCCAGTCGTTCTCGCAAGGCATTACCGGTACTATCACGGCATTGAACGTTACCGTCCATAATATCGATCCAGGCTCTGCGTTTGCGGGCGCGCACCCCGACGTCGACCACTACTATGGCATGGAGACCATCGCAGACCAGATCGGTATTATCCGCTATCGCGTGATCGCGACCGATAACATGCACTCACGTGGATTTGCGGGGCCTGGACTCAACGCGGTGTATGACCAGTCCCAGGTGACGACCCTGTATCCAGGCGTTGCGCTCAGCATGGGAGGCAGCGTCACCGGAAGTACGAAGCTGGTCCAGAACGTGCTGTTCTACAATACGGTCATAAACGGCGGCGCTACCTGGAATGAATCTCCCACGCTTCTGACTATCCAGGCAAAGGATGTGCTGTTCCAGAACAGCACGGTCAACGGCACTCCGAGCCTCGCGCCCAACTCCGTATACGGACCGTTCTCAGGAGTGATCATCGCGACGGCAGGGAATTCCTACACGGCCGGTTACCGCTCGCTGCTCGCGTCCGCATTCACTGCCGTTTCCGGAGTACTGGAGCCCCTCATTACTTTTTTGCGGTTGCATCTCGCTACGTGATCGTATGGGGTACGGGAGCCGTGCAGAAATGGAGAATACGCAATGATCCAGCTTCCGCGGACACGGCGGGGAACGAAGCCCCACAAGGACGCGGTGGAAAGAACCCGCGCGCTCGTAACCGAGCGCGTTTCGTATTGGTCAGGCGTCTACGGCATTCCCTACGGAACCATATCCATACGCAAGCAGAAGACCCGATGGGGCAGCTGCTCGCAGGCAGGGAACTTGAGCTTTAATTATCGCCTCGGCTTCCTGCCGCTGCACCTTGCGGATTACGTCATCGTGCACGAGCTGTGCCATATCCGGCAGCACAATCACTCCCCAGCGTTCTGGGCACTCGTTGCGCAGGCGATCCCTCATCCGAAAAAACTGCGCACCCACTTGCACGCGTACCGGTTCTAAAAGAAGAACGGCCGCCCGGGTGGGGGCGGCCGCTTTCGACGTGGGGCGTGCGGATCGGTCAGTGTGCGGTGCTCTTCGGACGCACTTTGTGGATGTAGACCGGCGGGCCGATCGAGATGCCGATCAGGACCATGAGGCCGCCGGCAGCGTCGATGGCGACAGAAGAATCAGCGATGTTCATGACCAGCCCCAGCAAAACGGCCACGCCTGAAACAGCGACGATCAATTTGTACTTATTCATGCGTATCTCCCAGAACTGTTGATTCGTAGCTAGACTACGTTAATTCAAGCTCTACGTCGAGCGGGACCCGAGCCGCACTATCTCCTCGTATTCCCGAGCGGTCACGGGCGTGACCGAGAGACGGCTGCGCGGTGCGAGTATTTCCATGCCATGAAGCTTCGTATTCTGGCGAATTTCCGAAAGCGGGACCGGACACGCGAAGGTGGAGGCATAGGCGATATCTACCACGTCCCATACCGGTTTCTCTTTCGTCGCCCGCTTTTCATAATAGTGGCTCTTGGCGTCGAACTGCGTCGGGTCCGGATAGGGAGCCGATACGACTTCTGCGAGCCCGTATACGCCGACCACCTTGCAGCTCGAATGATAGAACAGCACTCCGTCGCCTACCTTCATCTGGCGCATATAATTGCGCGCGAGGAAATTGCGTACGCCGGTCCAGGCGGTCTTCGTATCTTTCTTCAAGTGCTCGATACCATAGCTTTCCGGCTCGGATTTCACGAGCCAATACTGCTTCGCTATCATGGCTTCAGTATAAGAGAGCGGTACGGAAAAGGAAAAAGGCCGCCCGGGGGCGGCCTTCGTCGGTGTGCTCACGCCGCTAGGCGGCGCGAACTTCGGCATGCGAGGTCACTTGGCGAGCGACGATCTCATTGACCCAGGCGGCCTTGACCTTCGAGGCAGAATTGCAGAGCCACTCCAGCCATCCGTTCTCGATGCGGAATCCAAGTTCCAGGCCCTCTTCGGGGCACAGATTCAGGGCGGACATGCCCTTCTGGTAGCCGCCGTAGAGTTGCGTCAGCACGTCCGTGTGGGCGAGCATTTCGCGATCGATGCGGTCGGCCCAACCCGGCTTCACATCGTCGAGCAACCGTGCGCCTTCGTACACGGCTTCGTTCTCTTGAAAGATCATCATAGCCCCCGCTAAATCAACAAGGCGCATGAGCGCCGGTACTTATATATAGTCATTTCGCCCCGCATTGTCAAAACGGGACAATGGAAAGGGCCGCGCTTGCGCGCGGCCCTCCAAGGAACGGTTTCGGTCAGGCGACCTTTAGGTAACGCATCGCGATGATGAGCGGTGTCACCCACCGTTTCGGAGCTTCAAGCCAGCGTACCTTTCGCGGAGCAGCAAGCGGATGCGTGCCGGTCTCGAACGGCACGATGAGACCTTCGCGCTCCCAGATGTCCTGGACGATCATTTCCACGCGTTTGGCGTGCCAGTCCTTCACCACGAAGATGACTTTGGCGATCGCGTCCGGCCCGGCGTGCTTTTGCTCGCACTTCACGTGCTTGGCCGTCGCCATCACTTCGCCGATGGTGTCGAAGACCGTGGCCTTTCCGATGCGTACCGGAAGGGTAGCGGTCATGCTGAGGATGTAATGCCCCATGACTTGCGCCATGTGGATATTGCCGTAATCCGGAGCCTCTCCTGCGCTGACAAAAATCTCGGAGTTGGGATGTTCGTGCGCGACGTCGACTGCCTGCGCGCAGGCCTTAGCGGTGCCGAAGCCGCACTGCACTGTGCCTCCGACATTTTGCTTGAGCTCGTACGCCATCGCAACGACAAGAACTTTTGCAGCCACCTGAACCTCCCCGGTTGCCTGCTGAAACTGTTCTCACCGTACGATATGTATGCTCGACTGTCTATGAACGGAGAAACCAAACGCCCGCGGCACAGCCGCGGGCGGGGAAGATGCGCATTATGCGCGCGTGAACGGGTGGCGGTCGAGGATGAAATGCCCCTCGTGTCCGCCGAATCGGTGCTTATAGCCGGTTGCCTTGCCCCATGCGTGCGCACTCCGGTCGTAGCGCCACTCGACATGGTCAGTGACCGTACTCACCACCTGGAGAAAGACATTCGGCATGAAGGCGACGCTCGCGACGGTGCCGGAGAATCGAAAACCATCGTCTCCGATGAATTCGAATCCGAGGCCGGTAAGCTCGCGTACCGTATTCTGGTACTTATAGGGAAGAAGATCGTGGACCGCGCTCCGTTGGGGAGCGTCGGACTCGGGATAGGTATACATGACGCCCTCCGTGAAGAACTGGGTTTATCGCACGCTACTAGAACTCCCGGTATCCGTCAAAAGACACAAAAAGGCGCCCGGAAGTTCCGGGCGCCCTGTCTCGCACTCTGCCCACCCGCTAATGGGTGGCCTTCACCGCCGCATGGATGTCGTCGGGAACGGCACCCGCCACCATCGCCATGGACTTCACATAGGTCCGCTGGCTGGAGGGGTAGGACGAGTTGGCTTCGGTGATGTTGCCGCCGCCCATCTTCCCGTCATCCTGCCGATACTCGACATAATCGATCTTGCCATCGAGGTTGTTGTCCTCGAGGAGCAGGATGCGCTTCTGCCGGTCCGTGATCATGATGCCGAAGCGCTTGTTATCGGTGTAGAAGTACCGATAGACTCCGCCTTCGTTCTCGCCCACGATGGCGTGCATCGTGTCGCCGTCGATGAGCTTCTGCATGACCGTCGGCGACTTGCACTTGTTGGCCGTGATGCAGGCCATGAGCTCGGTGATCTGGTCTTCCGACACGACGCCGGGCGGACCCGAATCGCTCACCGGCTTGGGCGAGCAGCTGGCGAGCACAAGGGCAGCGCCAAGGAACATATATCTCAGGTTCATGATGCCCTCCAGGGCGGTCTGGTTTGAATGCGTTACGCACGGAACGTTCCGAAGCACTTAAACACATACATATATGAATGTCAAAGAAGGTCCGGCCCGTGCACGGGACAGGCCTTCGAGTTTGACGAGCCTTGCCTCATCGATTTTCGCTAGTACAGCGGTCACGACGCTCGCGTCACCGTCTCCCCATATCCGCCAACGTTGCAGCTGCAGCCAGGGGGGGCGGGGATGTACCTCCCGCGGAATTCGGTCCACTTGACGGGTGATATGATTATGAAGACAAGTACTACGTAATTACCAGGCCAATCATTCGTATGAACGAAACCGAACAATACACCGCTCTTATCACTGAGATCATTAAAAAGCAGTCCGTCATCCTCGGCCCAGAGATAGCCATCCTCAAAGCACGCAGCGTCAGCGGCCTCCAAGTCGACAATGACGGCAAAGTGACGAGCGTGGGCGATTCGCCCAAGGATACGCTCCAGAACCTCGTCGATCAGTACGTCGAGCTCTCGGGCCAGATCGTGAAGAACGCCCTCGGCTCTATCTTCGCCAAGTACCCGAACATCGAAATTAACAAATAGCTATGAGCCTCGATACACTTATTCAGATAGGGTTTTGGGTCTCGACCATCGGGTTCCTTATCGCGACCCTAGTCACCGGTCTCGCCTGGACCAAGGTAGGGAAGTCGGCGCTTCGCACCGTCCTCTCGTACCTCTTCATCGGCACCGGCATCTTCTTCGTCATCACGGTCTTCCAATCTCTCGGCATGGGCTTCTTCCATATAGAGGACACCTCGATGGACTTCTGGTGGCACTTCATGTTCTATCTCGCGATGGCCTCTTATTTCCTCGGCTTCCGCGCGCTCACCGAGCTTGGAAGCGATACGCCGCCCAAGGGTGCGGGTGGATGGGGCATCTTCGCTCTCGTATTCCTCGTGCTCGTATTCGTCCTCCCGGGCATGACCGACACGTACGTGCAGGCATATATGAACTCGATGTTCTCGAGTCTCGGCCTCCACCACTTCTTGGCGTTCGCCGCCGCTGGAGTCGTCGCTGCGTACCTGGTCACCGCACGCAAGAATCTCGGCCAGATAGGCAAAGCCATCGCGAACCCTATGCTCATCGCCATACTTGCGCTCGGCCTCCAGCACTTCTGGGAGCTTCTGAACGAGTCTTGGAAAGTGGTCATGGTCACGAGCCAACAGGGCGAAGGCGGGGAGAAGATATTCCTTACCATCGCCGCTATCTGCGTCACGATGGCTGCCCTGCGCCTCAAATCATTCGCGAAACCGTCCTAGCCGCGTAGGGCTCTCGGCGGTCTCTCAGCATGATACTTGCGATCATAACGGCACTCTCGATAGCACTCGCTCTGGGCGGGGCGGGGACGAGCATCTATTTCTACATCAAGGATAAGAAGGCGAAGGAAGTGCTCGAGAAGCGCGAGCAGGACGTCAGCCGTCGCATGTTCGAGCTCGCCATCCTCAAGGAGCTCGGCGACCGCATCGGCTACTCGCTCGACGTGCAGCAGATAGTCGACATCATTACGGGCTCCCTGCACCAGTTCATCGAGTATGCGGCGGTGTCCTACATGCTCATCGGTCCGGAGAACGTCATCTTCAAGATCCACCTCGAACGTTCGGTCCATCAGCGCTTCGTGAACGAGATACGGGACCGTATGCTCGGTTCCCTCTCGGCGCTGCTCGATCGGGAATTCGACAAGAAGGACGTGAAGGAAATAGTGTCGGGCGCCATCATCATCGAGGAGCTCGACGAGCCGGTGAGCTCCTTCTTCAACATTCCGCTCGTCATCGACGAGAAAGTGGTGGGAGTGCTCACCGTAGCCGACACCAAGAGCGGCCTCTACAAGGAGGAGGAAATGACCATCCTCTATAAGATCATCCAGCAGGCGTCCAAAGCAGTGACGAGCCTGCAGGGCGTGGTGAAGGCCGAACAGGCGAAGGTGAACGCCATGGTGGAATCCATGGCCGACGGCGTCGTCATGACCGACACCGACTACCGCATCCTGGTCGCGAACCCGAGCGTGCGGCAGGTCATCGGCCTCTCGAATAAGAAGGACATAACCATTTTCGATTTCATCGACAACCTGGAAGGGAAGTTCGATATCCGCGGCAGGCTCGAGGAATCGGTGAAGCTCAATAAGCCCTTCAAATCCGAGGATGTGCTAATTCGCGACAATTTCTACAAGATCTTCGTGTTCCCCGTGACCACGAGCGTACCGGGCACGCCTGACGAGAAGAACGTCGTGGGCGGCGTCGTCATCTTCCATGACGTGAGCGCGGAGCGCTCCGTAGAGCAGATCCGTCAGCAGTTCACGTCCATGATCGTGCACGAGCTGCGAACGCCGCTCTCGGGCATCAATAAGATAAGCGAGCTGCTTCGGGCGGGCCCCACCAAAGTGGGAAAGAAGGAATACGCGGAATACGTGCGCATGATATCGAGCGATAGCGCGGGCATGCTCAACCTGGTAAACGACATCCTCGACGTCGCGAAACTCGAGGCAGGGAAATTCGATGTGAAGAAGCAGCCCACCGACCTCAAGGCAGTGATAGCTAATCGCATCGATTTCTTCACGCCGTCCGCGGAAGATGCGAAGCTCTCGCTCAAGGTCGCGTACGACAAGGAGCTGCCGCCCATGGTCCCGCTCGACGAGCTCGCGATAAAGCAGGTACTGAATAATCTCCTCAGCAACGCCATCAAGTTCACGAAAGCGGGCGGAATCGTGGAAGTCTTCGCGCTGCACCATGCCGCTGGCGGAGCTATTACCGACGAGCTCGCGCGGCTGAAGGACGCGCCAACGCTCGCGCTCGCTCCCGAACAGCTCGCGAGCGCGCCCGAGTCGGTCATTGTCGCGGTTTCCGATACCGGCGGCGGCATCAGCGAGGCCGGCATGAAAGAGCTATTCAATAAGTACAAGCAGCTGCAGACTACGTCGGAGACTGGCATGAAGGGCACCGGCCTCGGCCTTGCGATAGCGAAGGGAGTGGTCGAGGAGCACGGCGGCTTCATCGGGGTCGTTTCGGAGCAGGGAGTGGGAAGCGTATTCTACTTCGTGCTACCATTAGCCCAATCCACCCAGTAAAACCATATGCCAAAAGTCCTTATCATCGACGACGACATGACGTTCCAGACGGTCATGAGCGCAAAGCTTAAGGAGAAGGGGTACGAGACCGATCTTGCGCTCAACGGCGCTGCCGGCCTCCTTAAGATGGCGGAGAGCAGGCCCGACGTCATCCTGCTCGATATCATGATGCCCAAGCTCGATGGCATCGGCTTCCTGAAGCAGCTCCAGGCCGATCGCCCTTCTGATACGAAAATTCCCGTATTCATTACCTCGAACTTGAATGATCTGGACAAGGTGAGCGAGGGTGCCGAGCTCGGCGTCCGCGGCTACATCGTTAAGTCCGACGAATCGCTCGATACCATCGTTTCCGCGATAGACTCGGTGTGTCACAGCCCGAAAGAAGAGAAGTAAGAGGGGCGGTAACTCCATAAAGAAATGTCCGCCCCGGGGTGGGGCGGACTTCAGAGATGGTGACGAGTCACGTTGGCCATGGGGCTCTCTTTGGGACTACCTTGGTCATGGGCGAATACGTTGAGACGCCGGTAGCGATCCGCAAGAAACCTTCGGTACAGCTTGTCATCCCTTCACGACCCTCTTGCCTGCAGCTCGGCTGGGCATCTTCTGGCGGGCTTGTTCGGGAGTATCCCCAGGATACCATTTGCACGCCCAGAGCGATGCTACCGTTCGTCGAGGTGCACTTATTTCAGTAGAGTAGAATAGGAGAATGACCGACGAAAAGGCCTTTGCCGAGGCGTATGGAAAGCTCAATACTGCCCAAAAACAGGCCGTAGACGCCGTTGAGGGGCCGGTCCTGGTAATTGCCGGCCCCGGCACCGGAAAGACCCATATCCTCACACTGCGGATAGCTAATATCCTCCGAAAGACCCAGGCGAACGCGACCAATATCCTTGTACTCACCTTTACCGAGTCGGCCGCTCGGACCGTACGTCGCAGGCTTGCAGAGCTCGTGGGCGAGGTCGCCTCGCGCGACGTGTTCATCTCCACCT
>JAQBRL010000006.1 GCA_028286525.1 Parcubacteria group bacterium
ACGGTAGAGTGCGAAGTATTTATTCATAGTCTGTATATTGAGGTAATTTTTATACTATGCAGGGTACCGCTTCTCGGGAAAGAAGCCATGAACCCGAGCGGGGACAGCGACTGGCTTACGGACTGCCGGAAGGGACGATGCCAATATCTTTTCACTCATCAACGATGAGGACAACCAGCCCAACAGCACGGACGGCGCATTCCGCTTTTCAGCTTCGAGATCCCCTTTCTGATGCGGATATCCCTCGTTTCCGCTTTTTTTCCGGAGGTAACCCAGCAGATCCACTCATTGCGTGCGAGCGGTGTAATATCGTCCCACGTTGTTCGCGCCCCTGGCGCTTTCGCCAAAGCCGTTCGCAGATCCTGCGGCATGTTGTGCATCGTGCCAGAAGCAGCTCCTTTCATGACTCACTATACCAAACGCCATCATCTGGTTACCGAGAGATGCAGGAGCGGACTATCCTGAGGTAGATACGGTCGCAATGCATCGATCGAGACCGGCGTATCGTTCGCGCACGCTTGTGCCGCATACGCGAAGTCGGGAGTCATGATGAGTTGGCTGGTGCTTGAGACATAGAACTGGGAGTATTTGAAGGCATCCGGATACGCCACGGCGTCCAAGCACGTGGTGTCGTCCACGCCGGTCTGGGGATCGGTAGACAGCTTTTCCAACTCTGCCTGATACGCCTGCAAAAGGACGTTCTGGATAGCGTCCTTGTCCGCATCGAAATTCTTGAACATATCCTTCGAGCCAATATTCTTTCCTGTCCGCATATCGAATGTGACGCCTTGGTTAGAAAAATACTCATGCGCGCCTCCGCAGTTCTCGCTGTAGGAATACTTGAAGCTGAAGATGCCATTCTTGGCGTATATATCGGACGTGTCCACTTCGCTGCCCCAGTCGAGCGCTTTGACGACATCCGCGCGAGTCATGCGATCGATCTGAGCCTTGGTCAGGGACCTCGAAGGCACTCGGTTGAGCAATTCATCGCGCAACTGGGCATCGGTACTGCCGTTAATGCATGAAGTGTTCTGGGATATCTCGTCGACCTGGCGATTCACCTCCTTCACGACCGCAGCATTCGGGTAGCTCGTTATGTAGGGAAGGGTCATGGTGCTGTTGCCATCGATGATGCTACGAAGTTCGTAGGGGATAGTAGAGGCGGACGGACTGGACGCAGCATTCCATATAGAAATCCCATTGAAATAGTAGTATCCGAAGACGGCAAGGACCGCGACCAGCACTATGGCGATATCCAATATGGTTTGGCGAGCTGATGTCATATCCTCTAGTATACCGCTCGATAGGGCTCGCTCATTGGACCTATCCGAACTACGATTAACCGCCATTCCTGGCTATCTGGGACGACGTTGGAACCTACTTCCCTTTAGGAACTCCAGTATTCTTCTGCATTTCAGCGTCGTAGCCGCCGTTCATGATACTTGGCGATTTCTTAGTTAGGTACCACATATACCCCACAACGATAATAGCCAGAAGCAAAGCAAGCAAAATAAATATTTTCATACTGATTACTATATCAGCTCGTGCTGGAAGTATGGGACGATGTTGGGATTTTATTTCAGCAATTGGTCATTCCAATCACGAATAACGAATGACTTCAGGACTCCTTCGAGTGTGAATGGATCCTCGGTTGCGAACGCCTCTGCCGCTGCACGCGATCTAAATATTGCCATATTACCCATGTCCGAAAATGGACCGACTCCGATAACATCGCCGTTCTCTATATATTTATCTAAGACAGCCTTGTGTCGAGGAAATATGGCCATGATCTCTTCCATGGTCTTTCCGGACGGTTCACCAATAATGACAGCTTTCATATATTCAATTATGACACGCTTTGAATGCTGGGAGTTTGGTACGACGTGGGAACCTTTTTCGACTATGAACAGGTTATTTGAGGATTCTTTTGAGTGATTTTATATAGTCGCCCATGATACATATCAATAATCCAGTCAGCGAGAAGTAACCATGGCTCTTCTTTCTTAAACTCTATACGAATTCCATGTTCTCCGTTACGAGAGCCAACTTTAAGAGCTACTTGAATTCTATCTTCTAAAGTCTCTTTATCTGGATTGGCTCTAACCTCATTCAATACTTTATCAATATCCTCAGTAGTAAGAAATGTTCCCCCTAGTTGAATCTGCTTTATTTCATTCTTAAAGCGCTCTTTTCGTGAATCACATAGCATTGTAATTTTGTCGGGTTTTGCGCCATAACTCTCTCCAACTCCAAACCATAATTTGTCTGAATAGGCATGATGCACATCAAACACTTCTTCATCAGCAACATTCTCTTGCGAAGAATGTGGCATTCGATTTAAAAGAGTCTCGCGCTCCAAAGGAGTAAATTTACTCCTACTCTCCCTCTCATCTTTTTCAGAATTATACGGACTAAGAACGTGCACAAAAGTATGTTCATCAGAATATGCCCCTTCTACAAGCTTGTTCATTTCATCATGTCGTAATTTGAAATATTCTCTACCCATATCGTCAATCTCTTGCGGGTTTACACCTAAAGACGCTAGGTAGTCATCTAATGGAAAAGAAGCAGTTTTCACAATACCTTTCTCGTATAAATATTTATTTATACTGTGGTCAAAAGTTCCAAGCTCGGGAACCAACTCTTTTTTAGGTCGATTTGCGATGTTTGGCCCGATTCCTAGATCAGACAACTCTTTATCTAAGGCCATTAGGCGAGAGATATCAAATTTAAGCTTAAGAGAATCTGGAATACGGTCCGATATATCCAGTGTTTGTACTTCAAGTTCGTACTGCGCTCCATCCGAACCTTCCATTTTTAAAGTCTCTGCTGAAATTAGCTCTGGTTGTGATTTCTCCTCCTCTTGAATAAGTTCTTTACTGTTATCTCTACCTGCATCAATCCGCTTCTCTAATTTTACCTGAACAGTCTTGATATCTTCTGAGACAATGTATTCAAGCTTTTTTTGTTCTTCCTTTAGCAATTTTATTGCTCCTTCCTTATCAATCGTTCTTTTTTCTTGCAATTCATGTGCTAGGTTCTTTCTATACTTTGGTGCGTCAAAAGAGAATTTCATACAATTGGTCAAAGGTTCAATAGAAAGTATATGAGATTGGACGTTTTTCTAAGACCTTCATTATACTGATATTTAGCAATTATTGCTGGCTGTCTGGGTCGATGTTGGAACGTTTATGAAATTTCAATTGAATGCTTTTTCTGGGCTGGTGGTCGAGTGATGAAGAAATCCAAGGCTCCGAACACAGTAAGCAGAATTGAAAAAGAAGCGCAAGCGACGAGAACAATTAACCCTCCATTATCAAAAGATATGAAGAATCCTGAAATTGACGCAAGTACAAGAAATACAATACCTGCTGCGTAATAACGCCAGCGACCGCGAAAGGTAAGGTGGTAAGCCACTACGAAGTAAAGGATGCTCCACCAGCTATTAAGTCCGAGGGCATTTTGAATATATTCATTTAGGACATACGTTCGGCCACCTGCGATTATGTTCACAAACCAAAGAAAAGTGAGCGACCAAGGAATCGTAAGAAAGACCCAATATGGGACGAAATGAAAATCTTTTTTCATAGAGATATTCTAACAGCCGCAGAGCATTACATTTAAGTGCTGGGAGACTAGGGATCGAACCTAGATTCACGGCTTCAAAGGCCGCTGTCCTACCATTAGACGATCTCCCAAGGATTTACCTCTTCAATTTGCCTGATAAGCGCTCGCGCTGCAACCTAGGGAAGCTTGCATGCCACCTTGAGTGCAGCGATATCATCCTCTGAAAGCTTCACTCCGTCCTTGTTGTACGGAAACATGATGGATACCGGATTCTCGTTATGGCTGAGCCCGAGTGAGTGGCCGAATTCATGCGCAAGCGAATGCAGCAGTTCGGACTGGTTCTTGTACGCGTATATATCGATATGCCGCTTTCCGCTCGTATCCTCCACATACTGGCCTTCCTCGAAATCCCCGCCCACCGACGTGTTGAAGGTGTTCACTATCTGGTTTATCTGGCTCACGCTCGCGTTGAAGGCCGCGATCCTCGATTTCAATTCCGCTGCCTGCGACGCGAGCGTATCGCCCTGTGTCTGCAGCTGCGTCTGCTGGCCTTTCAGGCGGACTTGCTCCGCTTGCAGCCGGGCGTAGGTTTGGCTATCCGCTCCGCCGCCCGCGTTCGATTGCTGCACTTCCTGCGCGTATTGCTCGCTGGCCGCATTGAAGTTTGCGATAGCGTCAGCGTATGCCTGCTGCGCTGCAAGGTAGCTTTGCTGCAACGAACGAAGCTGCGTGCGCTCGCCATTCTGCGAAGCTTCCGTGGAATCGATCTTCTGGCCCAGCGTCACGGTCTGCTGTCGCGCGTCATACACGAAGTTCACGGGCATGGCGTGCGGATCGTCCGGTAGATATGCCAGTACGGTCTTGCCCGCTGCCGTATTCCACAGGGCAGATGCGGCTGCAAGCTTCGTAAGGAGCTCCGCTTTAGTCAGATGGAACCGAGGGTCGATGGTGCCTATCGTGTACGCAATGGGCGTAGCGCAGGGAGCCGTGAACGAAATGCTATTGAAATCCAGCGGACGTTCGTAAAAATACCGTCCTGCAGCTGCGATGGCCAGGACCAAAGCGAGCGCATAGAGATAGAGCGGGAGGCGTTTCATTCCTAGGAATTCAATTCGAGCACGGCGAGCTCAAGCGAGAGCGCGGGGACGGGCGAAAAGCGCATGCGGCTCGCTGCATCGAGGAATACTTTAAGCGTCTCATGGGAGAGTTTCGATGAAGCCTCCGAAGCGAGCGTTTGGAGTTCTGCATATTCCTCGCTTCCCATTTCGCGCTCAAGCTCCTTGCGCAACTCGGGAGCATGGCGGATGAGCAGCACTGCGCGAAGCGCTTCGAGTACCAAGGTGAGATAGAGCTGCATGTCGACGTCCTGACCGCTCGCATTGCGTATCGCGATAAGCGCGTTCTCCGCATTCCCTACCGAGAGTGCGGACACGAGACCTAGGACGAGGGCGCGCTTGGGCGCGCCCGTCGCTGCCTCCGCTTCGGCGAGGGAGATCTTCGTATCGCTCGATACGGAAAATACCTTTTCGAGTATGGAAAGCGCGTCACGGTAGGAGCCCTCGGCGAGAAGCGCGACGAGTTCTGCAGCAGCAGGCTCGAGCGTGTACTTCTCCTTCTTTGCGACCTCGCTTATAAGCGTGGCGAGGCCGGTGCGAGTCGGTTTCCGGAATTCGAATACCTGGGTGCGCGAACGCACTGTATCCGGGACTTTCTCCAGCTCCGTAGTGGCGAGTATGAAAAGCGCATGCGCCGGAGGCTCCTCCAGGGTTTTCAGGAATGCATTCCATGCCCCTTTGGAGAGCATGTGCACCTCGTCGAGGATGTAGACCTTGTACTTCGACTCGAATGGAAGCGTGTAGACGTTCTCCGTGAGCTGGCGGATATTGTCGACGCTGTTGTTGGACGCGGCGTCTATCTCATAGAGATCCTTCTCGGTCGTACCGAGCTCGTGCGCGAAGATGCGCGCGACCGATGTTTTTCCGAGCCCGCGCGAGCCAGCGAAAAGATAGGCATGCCCGACCTTCTCCGCACGGATCTGCTCCTCCAGAGGCCCGGTGACCTGGCCCTGACCGACTACGTCCGCGAAGGTATGCGGACGGTACGCTCTATATAAGGACTGATGAGCCATTCTCGCGATTTTACCATGAAGCAGGAACGCCCGGCCGCTGTGCGACCAGGCGTTAAGAAGACGTTCGCGGCGGTATGTCGCGTATGCCTGCCTCGATAAGATCTTCAAAGTACAGCGCCCCGACGAACGCTTCTTCTCGCTTATCGAGATAGAACGGTTCTTCGCTTGAATCTGCGGTGCTTCGCGCTTTGAACTCGAAATCGAGCGCCAGATTCAAATGCAGGTCCCTCAATTGTTCGAGGGTCAACGATGCCTCGGACATAGGAAGGTCCTCCACTAACTCCCGTTACCCTACCAATTCGAGCGCTTCGCGTAAACGGTCCGCGAATTCTTCGTAGCTATTGGTTTCCATGAGCGTGCCGCGCATCTCGGCTGCGCCGGGCCAGCCATTCACGAATGCTTTGAAATGCTTCTTGAGCAGATGGAAGGATTTGCGCGGGCGAAGCTGGTCGAATTTGTGCGCGAGCGAACCGAGCATCTCGAGCTTTTCGCGAGGTGGAATGCTTTCCGGTTCGCGCTCGGTAAAGAGCCAGGGATTCCCGAAGATGGCGCGCCCAAGCATGATGCCGTCGAGCCCGGTTTCATTCGCCTTCTCCCGCGCTTCGGCAAGCGATTTCACGTCGCCATTGCCGAGCAGAAACGTCTGCGGAGCATGCTTGTCGCGGAGCTCGACCACGCGATGGGCGAGGTCCCAGTGCGCAGGCACGAGCGACATCTCCTTGCGCGTGCGCAGGTGCACCGTGAGCGCCGCGAGATCCTGCTTCAGGAGAATCGGCAGCCAGGTATCCATCTCTTCCTTGTTGTAGCCGATGCGCGTCTTTACCGAGACCGGCAAGCCGCTTTCGCGTGCAGCATTGATGATAGCGGCTGCGTCTTCCGGATGCTTCATCATGGCCGCGCCCGCTCCCTGCTTTTCGATGGAACGGTCCGGGCAGCCCATATTGATATCGATGCCGTCGTACCCGAGCTCTGCCGCGAGCTTGGACGCGTAGGCAATCGTTTCGGGATTGCTCCCGAATATCTGGGCAAGGATGGGGTGCTCGCCTGGCGTAAAGAGGAGGTCGCGCACGAGCGGATTCTCGGCGTCCAGCATCCTCTTCTTCTCGCGCGTGTGATACAAACCATCGGCCGAGACGAATTCCGTCCATAGGACGTCGGGCTTGCCCGTCTGCGCCACTATCTTGCGGAAGGCAGGGTCGGTTACGTCCGCTAGCGGCGCGAGTACGAAGAATGGCTTCTTGAGTTCATTCCAGAACGATTTCATCTTCGCACCTTACCTTATTTTTTCTTGAAAAACACTTTGGAATCAAATCGCAGATCAACGTACAGAAGCGAGCCGTCATTCAAGCTCAGCGTCGGGAATGCAGAGGTAGCGAGCGCGGCCGCCTGCTGCTCACGACCCAGTACATAGGTAATGCGCGTGCCCGCGCGGGTATAGAGATCGGCTTCGTCGCCGCGCATCGCGACCGCCGTGATATCCGCGCCAAGCGTCCGCATCGCTTTGACGAATTGGATCAAGGGAGGAAGGAGCGCAGGACTCGCGACCGAGTCGCCCGCTGGCGTTGTCCCTATCGGCTGCGCGAGCGGCGCGTACAGCGAAAGCATGGAGCTCGACGCCGCTGCTTCTTCCGCGGGTACCTGCGCGAATACGATTCCGGCGGCGTCCGTCTCGTAGCAGGGAGCGACCGCGGCATCCCGAGCCGTACCGCACCACCAGAGCACGCTCGCCCGTTCCGTCGCCGCCACCTTGAGCGTGGTAAGGCCGATGGGAGCAATGGAGACCGCTTCGATCTGCGGGAACGCCGCGAGCAGGTGCGCACGCAGCGATTTCTGCGGAATGAAGAAGATGGAGTTCTTCGGAATGACGAAGAAGCGCGTACCGGTAAGATCCTTCTCTACGAATGTCTCAACGCCTGCTGCATCGAGCCCTTCCGCTTTCACGGTCTGTACGCGCAACAAGGGCTGCCAGAGCACTATCTCGACGACGATAAGCACGAGAACAACGGCTGCAAGGATAAGGAAAGCCAGTCGCTTACGGCGAAGCGTGCGACGACGCCCCAGCGGGACGCGCGATGGCGTGGGACGGCGCACGGCTTCGCGACGGGTAGGTGCGCTCCTCGGATGCATGTCCGCCATGCGTGGGCGAGACGGCTCGGCCGCGCGAACCGGTGCCGAAGCGGCTTTCTTCGGGCCGCGCTGCGGAGCGCTAGGCTGTATGTCCCAGGCTTTTGGCATTTTTTCCAATGACTTCCTTGCCCATGAAGGGGACCAGCGCCTCGGGCACCCGGATACTGCCGTCCGCTTGCTGGTAGTTCTCTACTATGGAAACGAGGATGCGGGGGAACGGCACGGCCGTGGAGTTCAGCGAGTGCGCGAACTGCAGTTTTCCTTCGGCGTCCCGATAGCGGATATTCAAACGACGCGCCTGGAAATCATGGAAATAGGATGCGGAGCTTATCTCGCGATAGGTCGACTCTGCCGGTACCCACAGCTCGATATCGTACTTCTTCACCTGACCGAGACCGAGGTCGGCACCGCAATTGATGACCGTGTGGTACGGGATGCCGAGCAGCTCCATGAACTCCTCCGTATTGCGATTGATAGCTTCGTGCAGCTCGACCGAGGTCGCGTGCGACGCTTCGCACAGCACGACCTGTTCCCACTTGAAGAATTCGTGGACGCGGATGAGGCCTCGTACATCCTTGCCGTGCGCACCCGCCTCCCTGCGGAAGCACTGGGAGTATGCGAGCAGCTTGATGGGAAGCTGACCCGCTTCAAGCGTCTCGTCCATGTAGTAGCCCATGGTCGCGACTTCCGCAGTACCCGCGAGGTATTCGCCATCCTGCGTCTTATAGAGATCCTCTTCGCCCTGCGGAAGATAGCCCGTTCCCATGAAGGTCTCGCGGCGCACGAGCGACGGCGCGATGAGCAGCTCCATGCCGCGACCTGCGAAATGCTTGAGCGCGAGCTGCGAGATGGCGTTCGCCAGCAGCACGCCGTCGCCCTTCAGGAAGTAGCCCCGAAAGCCCGCGACTTTCGTGCCCCGTTCGAAGTCAGCGATATCGAGCGCGGTCATAAGCTCTACATGGTCCTTGGGCGTGAAATCGAACTTGGTCGGCTCGCCCCAGGTCTTTATTTCCTTATTGTCCGCATCGCTCTCGCCTTCGGGTACCGACATGTCCGGAATGTTGGGAACCGTGAGCATGAGTTCCTGCCATTCCTTCATGACCTCCTTGTACTTTTCATCGAGTTCCGCCATTCCGGACTTCACATGGCGCATGGCTTCGAGCAGTTTTTCGCGCTCTTCTCCCTTTGCGAGCGCGATGCCACTGCTTGCTCTGTTCTGTTCTGCGCGCCGTTCGTCCAGCTGCCCGCGCAGATTCTTCCGCTCATCATCGAGCGCAAGCAGCCGATCGATATCGACCGTCATACGCTTCTTTTCGGCGCCTGCTTTCACCAGGTCCGCGTTCTCACGGATGAAGTGGATATCGAGCATACCTATTCACTATACTTCACGGATAGGCACCCGAAAAGTGCGATACTAGAGTCCATGGATATTCGCGAGCTCGCACGCGATGAGTATCCGGCGTCGCTCCGTGAAATACCGGAGCCACCGGAGCGTCTCTGGGTGGCAGGTAAAATGCCGTCGACCGGTACCAAACTGCTGGCAGTGGTCGGTTCGCGTGCCCTCACCAGCTACGGGCGCGAAGCGTGCGCGAAGCTCGTGGGAGGACTCGCGGGCTATCCTATCTCCATCGTCTCCGGGCTTGCGCTCGGTGCGGACGCCGCCGCGCATCGTGCGGCGCTTGCTGCAGGCCTGCATACAATCGCCGTTCCGGGTTCGGGACTCGATGAATCGGTCCTGTATCCACAATCGAATGTTGGGCTTGCAAAAGAGATCTTAAAGTCGGGCGGGGCTCTTCTTTCCGAGCAAGAACCAACGCATAAGCCGTGGCTCAAAGAGTTCCCCTCACGCAATCGCATCATGGTGGGCATGAGCCAAGCGGTGCTCATGATAGAAGCCGGCGAAAAATCGGGAACGCTCATCACCGCCAGGCTTACCGCGGAATACAATCGCGACCTGCTCTGCGTGCCGCACCGCATCGGAGACGTGCACGGTTTCGGATCGCATCTCTTCCTGCGCCTGGGCGCGACGCTCGTCACCCACCCGCTCCATATCCTCGAAGCGCTCGCCATCCCGCCGCGCCTCGATGGCGAGGCAGCGCCAGCTATCCGGCTCGAAGGAAATGAGAAGCTTTTATACGAACTTATCGCGGAACCCAAGAGCCGCGACGATCTGGTACGGCTCTCGAAACTTTCCGTAGGCGACGCGCTTACTGCGCTCGTTACCCTCGAACTCAAGGGCCTTGCGAGAGAAGAATTCGGCGCGTGGCGTCGCATTTGATAGTTGCGAATCCGAGACTTCTAAAAAACTTCAGATGTAAGGCGGAGGCGAACGAAAATCCGACGCGTACTTGCCCTTAATTTCTTATGAGTGAAGCGAATTAGAAATTAGTAATGCCTTTGGCGCATAGTACGGCGAGGATTTGAGTGACACTGACAACGCAACAGATGAAGGAATTTCATAAGTCGAGCTTGACCATATATAGGTATACGCGTTATGCATAGGCAAATGGCAGCTACGAAGAAAACGCTTCTCATCGTCGAGTCGCCCGCAAAGGCGCGAACGATACAGCAGTACCTCGGCAAGGAATACGAGGTGCTTGCCTCCGTGGGCCACGTGCGCGACCTCCCTAAGTCCAATAAGGACGCTGTGGATATCGAAGGCGGCTTCGTCCCGCGCTACGTCATCTCTCCGGGCAAGCGCGACGTCATCGAGAAGATACAGGCTGCAGCCGCACGCGCGGGCGATATTTATCTCGCGACCGACCCCGACCGCGAAGGCGAGGCTATCTCGTGGCATATAAAGGAAGCGGTCGGACTCAAGAATCCGAAGCGCGTGGTATTCCATGAGATCACCAAGGCAGCAGTGGAGGAAGCTATCGCGCATCCGCGCGCCATCGATGAGAACCTGCGCTATGCGCAGGAGGCCCGTCGCGTCCTCGACCGTCTCGTGGGCTACGACCTCTCCGGGCTCATCTGGAAGAAGGTGCGCTACGGGCTTTCCGCAGGCCGCGTGCAGTCGCCGGCGCTGCGCATCCTCGCCGAACGCGAACGCGAGATAAAGGCATTCGTTCCCGAGACCTTCTACGTCATCGACGCACGCTTCAAGGGCAAGGGCGCGGAATTCCCTGCGGTCTGCTCCGTGCAGCCCTCTACCAACGAAGAGGCGACGCGCATCGTCACCTTAGGAGAGAAAGCGAAGTGGAAAGTCGCGGACGTAAATGAGAATGCGCAGGAACGCCATCCGCGTCCGCCGTTCACTACGTCCACGCTCCAGCAGGCGGCTTCGACCCGCCTAGGCTTCTCTCCTTCGCGTACCATGCGCGCGGCTCAGAAGCTGTATGAAGCCGGACACATCACCTACATGCGTACCGACTCGGTGAATCTTTCCAAGGAAGCAGTGGGCGTCCTGGTCGGTGTCGCACGCAAGGAATTCGGCGACAAGTACGTCCAGGCCCGCGCGTACAAGACGAAATCGAAGAATGCGCAGGAGGCGCACGAAGCGGTGCGTCCGACCGACCCTGCAAAGGATCATGCCGGAAGCGAGCCGGACCAGCATCGGCTCTACGAGCTCATCCGTATCCGCGCTATCGCGAGCCAGATGGCGTCCGCAGCCGTCTTGCGTACCAGCGTGAAGATAGAAGCGGATGCGGATATTCCGGTGTTCAGCGCCAACGGCTCCCGGGTCATCTTCCCCGGCTGGCTCGCCCTCGATACGCGTGCGCGCGGCGAGGACGTGGAGCTGCCGCAGCTTGCAGCCGGCGAGAAGCTCGATGTCGTTACGCTTGGCTCCTTGGAGAAGCAGACGGAACCACCCAACCGCTACACCGAAGCCGGACTCATCAAGGAGCTCGAGAAGCGCGGCATCGGTCGCCCGTCCACGTACGCAAGCATCATGAACACTATCCAGGCGCGCGGATATGTAGAGAAGACCGGCCGCACGCTTACCCCTACTGCTACCGGCATGGTGGTCTCCGGCTTCCTCGAAGAGCATTTCGCCGAATATATCAGCGACACCTTCACGGCCGAGATGGAAGACGAACTCGATGAGATAGCGCGCGGCGAGCGCAAGTACGAGCCCACGCTCCGCGAGTTCTATATCCCATTCGCCAAAGCGGTCGCGGCGAAGGAAGATCTGCCGAAGGCAACATCGCTCGGCGCCGTTCCGCCGGAATTCGTATGCCCTATCTGCGGCGCGCCTATGGAGTTCAAGCTCGGCCGCGGCGGGATTTTCATGAGCTGCACGCGCTACCCGGAATGCACCGGCGCGCGCCAGGAAGACGGAAGTGAGCTGAAATCGGACGAGCCCATCGGCACGCACCCGGATACCGGCGAGCCTATTTTCGTAAAGACCGGACGCTTCGGCCCGTACGTGGAAATGATACTTCCGAGCGTAGAAGTACCTGCGGAACCCGAGCTTACGAAAGCCGGCAAGCCGCGCAAGAGGAAAGCCGTGAAGCCCAAAGTGAACGCAAAGCGTGCGAGCGTCCCTGCTGGAGTGGACCCTACCACCGTCACGCTCGCCGACGCGGTGAAGTACCTCTCCCTTCCGCGCACGCTCGGGAACCATCCGGTGACCGGCGAGCCTATCAGTGCATCCACCGGACGCTTCGGTCCGTTCGTCGCCCACAACGGCGAGTTCCGCTCCATAAAAAAACTGGACCCGTACACCATTACCTTCGAGGAGGCGCTCGCGCTCCTCAACGAGCCGAAGCGGCCACCTAAGGGCGTCGACATCGTGCGCGAAGTCGGCAAGCATCCGAAGACCGGCAAGCAGCTCACGCTCTACAAGTCGAAGGCTGGATTCTTCCTTAAGAAGGGCCTGCGACGTATCTATCTTCCGGAGAGTACGGACCCCGAAGCGCTTACGCCCGAAGAAGCTGCTGAATATTTGAAGTAACCGAGAACCCCGCCTTACGGCGAGGTTTCCTCTTTTGCGGGCGAACGCACCATGCGTCTGCGTCTACGAAACACACCATCGAACTCAGGTGTCGTTTGCGCGCCGCCCAGACCGACAGCGGGAAGCGATCGAGCGCAGTCGCTCCCGTCGCGTGCATCTCCCATTTCATGAACTTCATTGCAGTGGGGGCACAGCCCCGTGGTCGGCATGACCATGGCGTTCTCCTGATTGCAGCTTTCCCAACTCACAGTATCCTGGTGAGATGACGACGGTCAAGGAAATCCTCGCGCAGATGAGCAACTCGACCCCCGAGGATACGGCCTTGATAGAAAAGGCCTATGCCTTCGGCCTGAAGGCTCACGAGGGCCATACCCGCTACTCGGGAGAGCCGTATTTCATACACCCCACCGCAGTCGCGAAATACCTTGCGGAGTTCGGCATGGACGCGCCCACCATCGCTGCCGCGCTCCTGCATGACGCTATCGAGGACGCCAAAGCGACACCGGAAGAGGTGGAGAAGGAGTTCGGCAAAGAAGTCCTCTTCCTCGTGGAAGGCGTGACCAAGCTCGGCAAGCATAAATACCAAGGAGGCGAGCGCCACGCGGAGTCGCTACGCCGCCTTCTCGTCGCCACGTCCGCGGACGTGCGCGTGCTCATCATCAAGCTCGCCGACCGCTATCACAACATGACGACCATCGAGCATGTACCGGAGCATAAGCGCAGGCGCATCGCCATCGAAACGCTCGAGATATACGCACCTATCGCGGACCGCCTCGGTATCGGACGATTGAAGCGCGAGCTCGAGGACCTTTCCTTTCCCGTGGTCGATCCGGATGCATACCAGCACGCGGTCGAAGTCAGCAAGCTCAAGAGCAAGGAGACCGAACAAGGATTGCTGCGCGTGCAGAAAGACCTGCGCCATGCGCTCGTGCGCAAGAAGATACAAGACTTCTCGACCAGCATCCGCACGAAGGGCCTCTGGAGCCTGCATCAGAAGCTCAAGCGCAAGAATGACGATATCACCCAGATACACGATATCGCGGCACTGCGGGTCATCGTGCCGACCGTGGACGACTGCTACAGCGTGCTTGGCATCATCCACTCGCTCTGGAAGCCGCTTCCCGGTGAATTCAAGGATTACATCGCCTTCCCGAAGCCCAACGGCTATCAGTCGCTGCATACCACCGTGCTTACCGCGGACGCGGGCATCGTCGAGATGCAGGTGCGTACCCAAGAGATGCATGCCCGAGCGCAGTTCGGTATCGCTTCGCATATGTCGTACAAGCAGCTTGGAAAAGCGGCTCCGAAGGGCGCCTTCCAGCGGCTCTCCTTCCCGTGGATACGGGACCTCGTGCCTACGCTACTGAACTTCAGGAAGGCTGCGGTACCGGCACCCGCGAGCGTACCTCATAAGCAGAAGCCGGGGTCCGATATCCCTCGTTGGCTCACGGAGCTTGCGGACGCGCATGCAGCGGTAGCGGGCACGCAGGATTTCGTCGATGGATTGAAGTCCGATTTCTTCTCGCATCGTGTCTTCGTCTTCACTCCTACCGGCGACGTCATCGACCTTCCGGTACAATCCACGCCCGCGGACTTCGCGTACGCGATACATAGCGACCTCGGCAATCACATGAACGGCGCGAAGGTGAACGGTAAGCTCGTCTCGTTCGATACCGCGCTCCGTAATGGCGACGTCGTTGAGATACTCACGCGCGAGTCAGCGCATCCGACCGCGAAATGGCTCGAGTACGCGAAGACATCGATGGCCAAGCGCCATATCCGCAATGCCCTCGAGCAATTCGCTCCGAAAGCGCCGGTGGTAGAGGAAAAACCCGCAAAAAAGAAACGAGCTTCTAAGAAGCGTCTCAAATAGGGCTTCGCTCGATAGTGCGGAAATAGAGTACGAGTCGGCCACCCCAGCGGGTGGCCGCTCTCACCCCAAGGGCACTTCTAATCTCTAGTCGCTTCGCTCAAGAGATTATGGGCGCGCTCTCGGCGTCGCAAATCCTGGCGCAGCCTCCCTTCGGCGCCAGGATTACCATGCTGCTCCGCCTCCGAGAGCCTCTATTTCCGCACCACCTCGCTCCGCTCTGAACAAAAAAACTGGGTAATTTTAAGGAATTAAACAGCGAAGTTCGAAATGGAGTACAGATCGTCGTCAGGATTCGGCTCTGCGGGTTGTAGCGGTGCCGGTGGAATTTCATCCTCGGCCGCATCGAGCTGCGTAGTGTTCTCATGTATGGGAAATCCGCCGCGCCCTCCTACCTCCGGTTCGCCGCGCACCTCCTCTACCGCTTGAGTGGCTTCACGGCTCATGGGCACTTTCCCCTCCTGCCGTTCAGCGAGCATCGCAGCGATGTGCGAGAGGTCGTCGTCCGAGAAGAATTCGATAAGGAGGCGACCGCCGTTCGGACGGTTCTCGATGAGAACCCGGGTACCGAGCGTTTCAGTAAGGCTCTTCTCGAGCTGCATCATCTCGGGAGTCTTATCGTGCTTGCGTATCTTGTCGGTCGCGATGCGGCGCGCGAGCTGCTCCACCATGCGCACCGAGCTTTTACGAAGCACCACCTCCTTGAAGAGCGTCGCTTGCTCCTGGGGACGATCGTTGAGCATCAAAAGGGCGCGAGCATGGCCTTCGGTCAGTTCCTTATCGACGACTGCCTGCTGTATCTGGTCCGGAAGCGCAAGCAGACGTATGGAGTTCGAAACGTACTCGCGACTGCGACCGACTTTCGCGGCCACTTCAGCATGCGCGAGGCCGAATTCTTCCACCAGCTGCTGGAACGCTTTGGCGCGATCGATAGCATTAAGGTCCTCGCGCTGGAGGTTCTCGATGATGGCGAGTTCGAGCTTCATTTTGTCGGTCTGCTCGCCTTGGCGGATGACCACCGGCACTTCCTTCAGTCCTATCAATTTCGAGGCGCGCAGACGGCGCTCGCCGGCGATAAGCTCATACACGCTCTGCAGTCCCCCGTCCGGTTTCTGAACTTCCTTACGGGTCACCGTAAGCGGCTGAAGGATGCCGTACTGGCGGATGGATTCAGCGAGCGACTTGAGGGCCGTTTCATCGAATTCGCGTCGCGGCTGGTAGGGATTGGGCTCGATACGATTCACCTCCACCCAATAGACGGAGTCGTACTTCGTTGGTTCGCCGTAATTCCCCTCGCTCATACGCAGTATTGTATCACTCGTAGAGCGCTTTACGGTGGCGCATGAAGTGAGTAGGATGAAGAAATATTGCCGGGGTGGCGGAATGGTATACGCGGCGGATTCAAAACCCGCTTCCTCACGGATTGTGGGTTCAAGTCCCACCCCCGGCACAAATTTGAATTAGCCAGAGATGCGAAGTTTTAGAAACTCGACCGGAGAAAACGGCGGCCATGAGGCCGCCATTTTCGTTGTATTCGAGTGCGGTCAAATGCACTTAGATGCTAGGTGCGACAAGTACGAGCGAGGAGCCGTACACATAGTACGGTGACGAGTGAGTGCGCTGTCGTAACAACGCAGATGAGTGGATTTGACCGTGTTCGCCTAAATTTTACCGACGAGACCCATTCCGGGTTCCAAAGTGTCATCTCCCTCCTCCCAATTGGCTGGGCACACATTCCCCGGATGCGCTTCCACGTACTGCGCTGCCTGTACCTTGCGAAGCGTCTCGGCTGCTTTGCGGCCGACGCTGTTGTCATGAATTTCCATGGTGCGTAGGACACCTGCCGGATCGATGACGAACGTGCCGCGCAGCGCCTGTCCTTCGTCCGGAGTGTGCTCAAGCTCGCCTCCTTCGATGAGGGTGCCGAATGCGTACGAGATCTTTCCCGAAGGATCGCTTCCCATCGGATACGTGACCTGCTTGATGGCCGGAGAGGTGTCATGCCATGCCTTATGCACGAAGACCGTATCGGTCGAGAAGGACACGACTTCAGCGCCTATGGCCTCGAACTTCGGGTAGAGCTTCGCCATATCCTCGAGCTCGGTGGGACAGACGAACGTGAAATCGCCCGGATAGAACATGACAACGAGCCATTTGCCGCGGAAGTCCGAGAACTTCATCGTCTGGACCTCGTCATTCTTGTACGCTTGGAATTCGTAGTCCGGAATGGTTTCGCCGATACGGACGAAGGACGTGAACTCGTGGGCGATGTCATGGAAATCGCCGCAATACTCGCAATAGTTGCTTTTCTGTCCGTTTTTGTTCATATAGATATCATTACGCGCTCGCAATCATTCGCCCAATTACCGTCATGATACCACCCGAAGATGAAGGGTCAAAAAACACACCTCCTCGGCTCCTCGCGGTCGCGGGACCTACGGCCTCCGGCAAAACCGCGCGTGCCATAGCGCTCGCGCAGGAGCGCGGCGGCGAAATAATTTCAGTGGACTCGCGCCAGGTGTACCGCATGCTCGATATCGGTACGGAAAAAATATCGGCCGAGGAGATGCACGGCATTCCGCATCATCTTATCGACGTGCGCGACCCGAAGGATACCTACAGCGCTGGAGACTTTGTGACGGATGCGCAGCGGCTCATCAATGAGATCCGCACGCGCGGGAATGTGCCCATACTCGCCGGCGGTACTAATTTTTATTTCGACGCGCTGCTCTACGGCCTTCCGGCGGAAGCGCCGCGTGATGATGTGCTGCGCGAAGAGCTCGAAACCTATTCGAGCGAGGAGCTCATGCGACGTATCCGCGAAAAGGACAACCGACGTGCAAGCCGTATCGACCCCCAGAACCGCCGCCGCCTCATTCGCGCGCTCGAGATAATCGCGACGCACGGAAGCGTGCCGGAACGCGACACGCAAACGGCGCGCTACGAGGTGGAGTGGGTCGTACTCAATCCCGAGCGGGATGTACTGCGCGCGCGCATACGCGCGCGGCTCGCGCAGGCGCTCGATAAGGGTCTCGTGGAAGAAGTGGAGCGGGTGCGCGCGTACGTGGGCGACGTGCGCCTGAACGAGCTCGGACTTGAGTACAAAGTCATCGGGGAATACCTGCGCGGTGAGCGCACCCATGATTCCCTGCTGCCCACTCTTTCATCGCGCCTGTGGCACTATGCGCGCCATCAGAAGGCGTGGCTGCGCAAACTCGCTACCGAAGCGCGCACGGCTGATACACCGTAATATCCCAGTGATCGGACTCGTTCACGTACTCGTTGCCGCACGCGTCCTTGAAGATAGGGCCGCCTGAATCCCCTCCACGCTGTCCGGTATGCGTAAGGCCGTTGAGCAGAGCGTTAAGGGCTCCATTCGTATTGCGCAGGTCCACCTTATAGCCGCTCGGGTGGCTATACTGCCCTGACGCATGACCGGGTTCCGAACCGCCCGTAACCACTGCACCGCACCCATTGCATGCGTTGTTGATATTGATGACCTGCGAAATGGTCGCTTGCCGCATGCCTCCCACATTCGTGCATCCCTGACCTCCGGAACCGTCCGCGCAGGCAGGATGATTGATGGAGATTCCCGCAGACGCGAACTGCGCACGGACGGCCGCCTCATTCCCGTTCACCGGAGTCGCCGCAGGATGGACCTGATTTCCTGACCCTACCACTTCGTTCGTGACCGCATTGCCGATGACGCCGTTTATATTCGACGGCTTCGTGGCCATGATGCATTGGTCACCGCTCTTTGCGGAAAGAATGCTATTCCACGGGCCGAAATCCTTCGAGCCCGCATCTCCGACATAGAGCGTTTTCATCACGAAATCGACGACGAGCCACGCGGTCAGGAGAATGAACAGGCCGATGAACACATTCAAAAGCATGCTCCGCCCTTTGCTCCGCGCTTCCGGGTTCCCACCGCTGGTCATCCACGTGAAGCCGGCATACATGAGCGCAATGGTCGCAGCCACGACGCCCAGGGTGATGCCGAAATTGATTACGTTCTGTATGGTCGCGAGGACGCATCCGTAACTCGGAGCGGTCCCCGGGCAATTGCACTCGGCCGGGATGATAGGTCCATAGAAGCTCGCGCTTGCCGCGTGCGCTGCCACGGGTACGGCGACTACCACGAACACGATGGCGACGAGAGCAAGCGAGCGAGAAAAGGCTTTCATGATCTAAGGAAGCTTCGTGGCGCCTGGGCAGGAACTGAATCCCAAATTCCCTGCTGCATAGCGTTCATTCACCCAGTATGTCGTACCGACGTAGTAGTTCAACTTGCATAACTCGTCTTTAGTAAGCCCAAGCCTATCTTCGAGAAATTGCTCCGCGTTCAGACGCGCTTGCCCGAGCGGTTCAGTGAGCAGCGCGACCGTAAACGCTTGATTCGTCTCGTTGTAGCCGATGTTGAAATCCGTAGAGGTCGCCGCGCTGCACCGCGTGCTCGGCAAGCAATACCCAAGCTGTCCCGCAAGCAGGTATGAGCCGGGGTTCTGGGTATCGGAAATAGTCTCTCCATTATGGATGAAGTCCTTTACGATCAAACCGTTCCCATTCGCAGTAGTAATGGTTTGCGTTGGCGTTCCGCTCGGGATAGTGGTTCCGGAAGATTGCGGGAACGAGGGCGACGAAGGAGTACCAGGTGCTGCACTCTTCTTTGCGAACGCGAGCACCAACCCGGCTATCAGGAGCAGTACGAGGAGGAGAATGCCGGCCGCTATGAGAATCTTCTTATTCATAGATAAAGTGTACCTTAGCCGCCAGCACAGGCCTTTTGCGCTTGGTGAGAGAATCCATCACCCGTGCCGGTCCATGCGCTATAGCTTCCGCCGCTCGCCTGCACGATGCAGGCAGCAGCAGCAGCACCGCAGGTAAGATTATTCGCGGCGGCTTGACACTGCGCAGCGAGCGCCTGCGACGCTGCGTCCGATTTCACGTGCCCGCCGCTATACGCTGCGGAGCAGTTAAGATTTCCACACGCTGGGATATTCAAACTGTGACAAGTATCGTTCGCTCCTAGCAGGATCTGCCACGGGCCGGAAGCGCTCGTGGATTTCCCGTCGCTCGTCCTGGCTCCTGCCGTATTCAGTCCGCAGCTGCTCTCCGGTCTTGCGAGGCAGGCGAGCACATTGGCCTGCTGCGCGGTGATACGGTAGCCGCCGGCGGTGGCTGCGGTCTGCACCTCGTTCGCATTGCAGGAGCCGCTTCCGCCGTTCGCCAGCACTTGCGGACCGGTCGATCCCGCGAGCTCGCGCGTAATGATGCTTCCTATCACGCCGCCGATGGCGGTCGGGCTTTTCTGCTCGATGCACCATTTCGTGTCGGGGCTCGAGAGTATCTCGTTCCAGGGTCCGAACTTCTCGCTTCCCGAAAGCGTCGCGTTCGGGTCATAGAGCACCTTCATCACGAAATCGACGACGAGCCACGCGGTCAGCAGGATGACCATGCCGACGACCACGTTAATGAGCATCGAGCGCGCTTTGCTGCGCGATTCAGGGTTCGTGGGGTTCAGCATGAACGATGCTCCGGCATACGCGGTGACGAGCACGAACGCGATTATTCCAATGGAGATGCCGGCATTCATCAGGTTCTGTATCAGCTGCAGAAGACCGTAATAGTTGCAGGGGCACGTGCTGCATTCTTTCGGAACTATGGAGAAATTCGGGTCGAGCAGCGGAAGGTTCGCCGCGTATACCGGAAGCGCAGCGCTTACGAAAAGAGTAAGGGCGATAGGAAGCGTGACAAAGAAACGACGCATAGCCCTATTGTAGCGTCCCATGCTGCCCGTAACGGGCTTTGTTACCACCCTTGAGATTGTGATACTGTACGAAATGAGGAGGGAAATACCGGACCCATATCCGTTGCTTGCACGGATATAGATCCCTCGCTCGGCGAATAAGAACGAATCTTCGATTCATTCTTATTGCCTCACTCGGGGCCTATAGTTTAGTGGTAGAACATCGGTCTCCAAAACCGATAGTGTAGGTTCGATTCCTACTGGGCCCGCAACTGTAAAACCGCCGAAGGGCGGTCTTTGCGTTGCGGGCCCAAGCAAAGTTTGGGGAACTTTGCGTGTAGGAATCGAAGCGCGGAGCCGTGTCGACGGCGAGCGGGGGTCGACCAAAATCCCAGCAGGGATTTATGGGTGACCGAATCGTGGAGCGAAGCGGAACTTCCTACTGGGCCCGCTTAAAAGAATAGGGCCCCGACTCGCGTCGAGGCCCCGTGGCGTTTCCGAGATGCGCCGATCTCGTTGGTTTCAGGCGAGAGCTGCCGTCTGGCGCCTCCGGCGCAGAGCCATGCCGAGACCGAGGAAGCCGGTGAGCATCAGAGCCCAGGTGGACGGTTCCGGGACCGCGATGCCGAGAGGTTGACCATCGGGCCCGTTCACCGAAGACAGGGCGGTGAACGAGATGTTCGAACGAGTCGAATCGTTGAAGAAGAAGGCTGTCCTGGCATCGACTTGCACGTTGCCGTGCGTGTCGATCACGAGTCCCGGATTCAGGACACGCCAGACGGCGTTCTGAATCCCGGCCAGGTCCGCGAGGGTGGTGAAGGTTTTCGTGTCCTGCATCAGCTGGTTCAACTGGCGCCGTTCGTCGATGCTGAGCGCGCTGCCGTCGCCGTTCACGATGGTCGTGCCGGTCGTGTAGAGTTCCGGTGGCGTCTTGTCGCCGAAGAAGTCGTTGCCCAGGATACCGAAGCAGAGCGCGAGGATCGGGTCCGTGAAGCCGGTGACCGTGAGATACTGCGCAGTCGGATAGACCTCCTTATCCAGCTTGCCGGCCAGGAAGAGGTGTTCCGTGAACGACGTGTTCCCTCCGATGTGGGTCACCTCGAGTGTGGTCGCAGCGGACGCGTGGCCTGCAGCGACCGTCAGGGCCAACGCTGCTGCGCCGGCCAAAAGCATCTTGTTCATCTGGAAGCCCTTTGTACGTGCCGGCGCGATATGCGACAGCCCCACGCAGAATATAGAGGTACGTTTATGAAATTTTACGGAAGCGTATGAAGAAAGTATTTATCCGGGCTTTTTGTAAAGAAAAATGCCATTTCGCTTTTCCCCTTTCCAATTCGGAAGCGCGAAGAGATTACAGATAACGCGAGAACCGGGTGCAAGCTCTGCATCGAGCTTTCGCTCGAACCGCTTCATGATGTGGCCGATGCCGAAGACCGTTACGACCGAATAGCGAGAGAGGTCGGCGCTCCAGAAATCCCGCCATGCAATGCTCGCGAGCGTCTCGAGACCTTCCTTCCGAATCTTCCGTCGCGCAAGCCACACGAGGAACGGATTGATCTCGTATCCCTTCGCCTCGATACCTTTTCGTGCAGCAGCGATGACGAGCCTGCCGTCCCCGCTCCCGATATCGACAAGGACATCGCCCTGCTTGAGGTCGGCTGCTTCGATCATGCGCTCCAGCGTGTCTGTGTCCGTCGGGATATAGAGCGCGCCGTTCAGAAGACCGAGCAGGTAGGCGCATACCCAGGAACCAAGGACGATCGCGACGTACAGAAATACTCCCATCCGCATATCATAGCGCTTTCAGCGTTCCTTCATATCGCCTCTGGTATTGTTCGCGAGTGCCAAGGAGAAGTACCAGCTACGGCTGCCGGCCTCCGAGGTACAAGGGAAAAGCCGTCTCTCGGGACGGCTTTTCCGCTTTCCTACCCTGCAACGCAGAGCATGCAACGGTGCTATTTCTTCGCTTCCTTGTAGATCACGCGTTCGCGGAGCGTCGGGTCGAATTTAAGGAACTCGAGTTTGCGCTCGACTTTCTTCTTATTCTTGCGGCTGAAATACACGTGGTCCGATTTCGTGGAGCGGAGTTTAACGAGGCGGTCTTGTGACATAGCTCTACCTTAGCAAATAGGGCCTATTCCCGCAAACTAGACCGCGGTGGCCGCGACTTTCCGAGCGCGCGCGGCGACTTTCTTCACTTCGAAGTGCGGTTCCCCGTTCTTCATGGATACGTTCACCGTACCGCCCTCCATGATGCCCTGGGACACCATGAGGCTCGCGATAGGCGTGAGTATCTTGTCCTGGATAGCGCGCTTGAGCGGCCGCGCTCCGTATTGCGGGTTGTATCCCTTATCCGCGAGCCAGGCACGCACTTCGGGCGAGATATTCAGCGTGATGCGCTTGCCGGTCAGGCGTGCGACCACGTCCTTCACCTGGTTCTCGACGATGCGTGCGAGCGATTCCTTCGCGAGCACGTCGAAGATGACGATCTCATCGAGACGGTTGAGGAACTCCGGACGGAATCTGTCCTTGAGTGCCGCAAGCACCTTTTCCTTCACCTGCTCGTACTGCGCAGCATCGCCGGCGCTCGAGTGGCCGAAGCCGATATTCGCCATGCGGTCGATGAACTCCGCTCCGATGTTGGAAGTAAGCACAATGATGGTGTTCTTGAAATTCACTTTGCGTCCCTTGCCGTCGGTGAGGTGACCGTTATCGAGCACCTGCAGAAGGATGTTGAACACTTCCGGATGCGCTTTCTCTATCTCGTCGAAGAGGACGACGGCATACGGACGATGACGAATGCGCTCGGTGAGCGAGCCCGCTTCCTCGTATCCCACGTAGCCAGGAGGCGCGCCGATGAGTTTGGAGACCGAGTGCTTCTCCATGAACTCCGACATATCCACGCGCACGAGCGCGTCGGTGTCATTGAACATGAATTCCGCGAGTTTCTTCGAAAGCTCGGTCTTGCCCACGCCCGTAGGTCCCATGAAGAGGAACGAGCCGATAGGGCGGTTCGGGTCGGCGATGCCCACGCGCGAGCGCTTCACCGCGTCCGTAATGGCCTTCACGGCTGCGTCCTGACCGATGACCGCATCCTTCAGCGCCTCTTCCATGCGCGCGAGCTTCGCCGCCTCCTCCTCGAGCATCTTCGAGACGGGGATGCCCGTCCAACGCGAGACGACTCCCGCTATCTCGTGCTCGGTCACCTCTTCATGCAGCACGCGACGCGACTTCTGCAGGGTCTTGAGGCGTTTCGTCTTGATATCGAGCTCCTTCTCCAGAAGCGGGATGCGCCCGTAACGGATCTCCGCGGTCGTACCCAGATCCCCTATTCCTTCGGCGTTATCCGCCTGAACGCGGAGTTTCTCGAGCTCGCCCTTTATCTCGCGGATGGACGCGAGTACTTCCTTCTCGTTCTTCCATTTGAGCTCCAGTTCGCCCGTCTTCTCGCGCAGGTCGGCTATTTCGGCATCGATGACCTTCAGGCGATCCTTGATCTCCTTGGCGCGGTCGCCTTCGATATCCTTCTGGAGCGCTTGGCGCTCTATCTCGAGCCTGCGGATGCGGCGGTCGGTGTCTTCCAGTTGCGGCGGCTTGTTCTCGAGCGCGATGCGCAGTCCGGAGGCGGCCTCGTCGATGAGGTCGATGGCCTTGTCCGGAAGGAAGCGGTCCGTAATGTAGCGCGAGGAAAGCTCCACTGCCGAGACGATGGCGCCGTCGGTGATGCGCACTCCATGGAAGAGCTCGTACTTATCGCGCAGTCCGCGCAGTATGGCGACCGCGTCCTCGGTCGAGGGCTCGTTCACGAAAATAGGCTGGAAGCGGCGGGTGAGCGCGGTGTCCTTCTCGATATGCTGCTGGTATTCCTTGAGGGTCGTCGCGCCGATGATGCGGAATTCGCCGCGCGCGAGCGCGGGCTTGAGCATGTTGCTCGCGTCCATGGCGCCTTCGGCGGCGCCGGCGCCCACGAGGGTATGGAGCTCATCCACGAACAGGATGACCTTTCCTTGCGCCTTCTCGACTTCCTTCATGACGCCCTTCATGCGCTCCTCGAATTCGCCGCGGTATTTCGTGCCCGCGATCATGAGGCCGAGGTCGAGCGAGAGCAGCTCCTTGCCCTTGAGCGATTCCGGTACGTCTCCGGTAGCGAATCGGGTCGCGAGACCTTCCGCGATAGCGGTCTTTCCGACGCCTGCTTCGCCGATGAGCACCGGATTATTCTTCGTACGGCGCGAGAGTATCTGTATGACGCGGCTGATCTCCTGATCGCGGCCGATGACCGGGTCGAGCGCATTGTCCGCAGCGAGCTTGGTGAGGTTGCGCGTGTATTTCGCGAGCGCACGGAAGCGCTTCTGCTCGCCTACCTGCCCGTCCTTCGTGGACTTGAGTTCACGCAGCACCTGCAGCACGGTCTCATCCTCTATCTTGAAACGTTGGATAATGTCGAGCGCGGGGCCGGGATTCTCGAGAACGGCCACGAAAAGATGCTCGGTGCCGATAAAGGAATCGTTCATGCGCGCCGCTATCTTCCCGGCGGACTCGAGCGCCTGAGCGAGGTCCGGCGTGAGGTAGAGCTGGTAGGAAGGAGAGAGGGTGGCGTTGCTCTCCGGGGCTTCCAGCGTCTCGAGGACGGTGTCGGCAAGCAGCATGGTGTCGATATCCATGCGATCGAGCACGGCGAACACCATGCTCTCCTCTTGATGGATGAGGGCAGCGAGCAAATGCAAGGGGCTTACGTGGTTCTGACCGCGCTCAATGGCGAGTTCATGGGCTTTCCGTATGGCTTCTTTCGCTTTGGTGGTGAAATTCTTGAATGGTGGCATAGGGTATGAATACTAGTACGGCGCAGCGGGCGAACTTGTTGCAGTCAGGAGGGTGTTTATCTTATCGGCGGAGGCGAAGGTTCCTATCGAATCGATGGCGATGCCGATGATATTCCCGGAACTATTCACTGCACTCGATCCTACGGGCACATTCGTGAGGCTGGTATGAATGCTGTCATCGATGCGTGAGACGATGCCAGTGAGCGCGCTTCCATCGCGTGCGATGGCGAGCACGCTCTGGCCCTGCTTGAGCGATGCCTTCGACGAAAGCAAGGGTACGGGCACCTTCGGAAGCGTCGCGCTGTCGGCAAAGCCATAGATCGAGAGCGTGGCGCCCGAGCGAGAGAGCGATGCGGGTACCGTCGACCCATCCGCGAACACGATGAGGGCCTCCTTCGGCAGATCGACGGACGTCGCGGTAGCGACCGCGCGCGCCTTCGGCACGAAGGTGCCGACCGCGATCGCAGGGGTGGACGTGGAGTGCGCGTATATGGTCACGGCACGCGAGGCGTTCGCGGCGAGCGCGGCCGTGAGCAGATCCTCGTCATGGATGACCACCGTTGCCGGCGCCGGCGCCTGAATGATGGACTGGATAGGCGTGGTCGAAGCGATGGTCTGGACCGTATGGTCCACGATGCGGTTCACGGTCTGCGTGATAGTCGGCGGGGCCTGATCGAGCAAGGAAACCGTAAGCACGCCTATCGCGATGGAGGTAACGAAGTTGACCAGCACCGTCAGGAGCAGGAGTTGGGTCTTACTTAGATCTTCGAGATTCATACCTCTATTATATCGCTTTATCGTCCAGGAATCGAACGCTGCGCATGAGGGCGTCGGCGAACCGCTCCAGCTCGCGCTCGCCGGTGCTGGGTCCCCACGAGATGCGCAGCGTGGACGCAGCGCGCGCTGCGTCTCCGGTCATCGCGAGTACGGCGCGCGAGCCGACTTCATCCGTCTCGCAGGCGCTCTTGGTAGAGACGGCGAAGCCTTCTTTGTCGAGAAGCGCGACGAGATAATCGGTATCTCGTCCGACGAACGAAACGTTCAGGATATGCGGAACATTCTCCTTTCCTTCGTTCACTACCATATGTGGTAGTGCCGATATTCTTTCAAGAAGAGTAGCCCGCATGGAGTGAGCGTGTGTCATGAACGCT
Source organism: Parcubacteria group bacterium (assembly GCA_028286525.1). Lineage (GTDB taxonomy): Bacteria > Patescibacteriota > Minisyncoccia > Phycocordibacterales > Phycocordibacteraceae > C7867-001. The sequence continues at coordinate 26,310 of JAQBRL010000006.1, forward strand.
GTGCGATGTTCCGCAGCTTCAGTGAGCGCAACCGAGAACGCATAGGCGAGCGCCGGATTCTCCGTACCGGGCCTGCGTCCCCTTTCCTGTCCGCCGCCGCGCATGAGCGCGTTGAGCTGTATTCCCTGCCGCAGGAGAAGCACCCCTATGCCGCGCACGCCGCCTACCTTCTGGGCATCGAGCGATACCAGGTCGGCGCCGAGCTGCGCCAGCATGAACGGGAGGGCGAGCGGCGCCTGGGACGCGTCCACATGCAGCAGCACATGCGTGCCGGTCTCCTTCCGGAACTCTTCAAGGATGCGCGCCACAGCGAGCGTATCGAATCGCTCTCCGGTCTCGCTGTTCACGGCGTCGAGCGTCACCAGCGCGGTTTCTTTACGCAGCTGCGCTTTCAGATTAGTGAGATCGATCGCTTCTGTTTCTAATCCTTCAGCATGGAGCATTTCGATGGCACCGATGACGGACGCGTGCTGGCTCGGATGATAGAGCATATGAGCATTCGCTGCGCCTTTTGCGCGAAGGGTTCCCAGGATGGCGAGCGCGTTCGCTTCGGTCGCGCCGGAGGTGAATACCACCCCGTCCGTCTTCACTTCGGCCATGCGCGCGATAGCGGTACGCGCCTCTTCCAGAATGGCCTTGGCCTCGCGCGCTTCGGTATGAAGGGCGCCTGGATTACCGAAATGCGCGAGTGCAGCGGCAAACGCACGCGAGGCGCGAGGAGATACCGGGGCGGCTGCCGCCCAGTCCAGATAGGTACGTGTAGTGCCGAGAAGATGCATGCCTATAAAATGGCGGTTTCATTGCTTTTTTGCAAGCTGCGTGGTCTACTAAGCCTATTATGGCTGCTGTAACTCGCCCACCTATCGTGGCCGTCATGGGCCACATCGACCATGGAAAGTCCTCCTTGCTCGACTATATCCGCAAAGCGAACGTCACTGCTGGAGAAGCGGGAGGCATCACGCAGCATGTCTCCGCCTACGAAGCGGTGCATACGCATGAGGGCACCGAGCGCGTCATCACCTTCCTCGATACGCCGGGGCACGAGGCCTTCCGCGCGCTTCGCGCGCGGGGTGCGGCGGTCGCGGACGTCGCCATCCTCGTCATCGCCGCAGAGGAAGGCGTGAAGCCGCAGACGGTGGAAGCCTATCAGGCGGCAGTCGAAGCAGGCACGCCCATCGTCGTCGCCTTCACGAAGATAGATAAGCCGGGCGCCGACATCGAACGCGCGAAAGTCTCGGCGCTCGAGCACGAGATATATCTCGAAGGCCTCGGCGGCTCTATCGCCTACACCGGCGTCTCCTCCAAATCCGGCGAGGGCGTGCCGGAGCTCCTTGACCTTGTTCTGCTCACTGCCGACCTTGCGGAGCTCACGGGCGACGCAACGCTTCCGGCGGATGGTTTCGTGCTCGAGTCTTCCCAAGATGCCAAGCAAGGAGCGACCGCTACCCTCATCCTGAAGAATGGCACCCTTGCCACGGGCTCATTCGTCGTTGCGGGCGCCGCTCTCGCACCCGTGCGCTTCATCGAGAACTTCGCGGGCGTGCGCATCCCTTCCGCCGGTCCTTCGCAACCGGTACGTATCGCGGGCTGGAGCGCGCTCCCAGCTGCTGGGACCCCATTTCGTACCGCCACCTCGAAGAAAGAAGCCGAGAAGCTCGCGAGCGAGACCGCCCCTATCCATATTCAGAATGTCGTCGCGACGCTCGCCGCAGAAGGCATCACGGAGCTGCCGCTCATCATCAAGGCGGACGTCTCGGGTTCCATCGAGGCCATCAAGCATGAACTCGCCAAGATAGCGCATGAGCGCGTTTCTATACGCATCATCTCGGAGGGCATTGGCGCCGTCGCCGAGAGCGACGTGAAGACCGCCATCGCTTCCGGAGGAAAGATAGTCGCATTCAATGTAGGGATAGATTCGAACGCGCGCGACCTCGCGGAACGCTCCAGCGTCTCCATCGACGCCTATTCCATCATCTACGAGCTGAAGGAGCGGGTAGAGGCGCTCGTCATAGAACGCGCCCCGCATATCACGGTGGAGGAGGACTTCGGCGAAGCGAAAGTCCTGAAAGTGTTCAATGCGTCCAGCGGTAAGCAGGTGCTCGGCGCCAAGTGGGTTTCCGGCACCCTCACGGTGGGCGACCTCGTGAAGGTCGATCGTCGCGGTATCGACTTGGGACGCGGAAAGATAACCAACATGCAGGTAGCGCGCTCCGATGTGAAAGAGCTGCATGTGGAAGGAGAGTTCGGCATGCAGATAGAAACGAAGGCGGATGTGGCTGGTGGCGACACGATAGTGGCCTTCCGTGTCATCGAAAAGTAGGACATGACCTTACGCGACGAAAAAGCCGCCTCCCAGCTCGTGACGCTCGCGGGCCAGTTCATAGCCCGCGAGGCGGGTCGCTCGACGCTTATCACGCCCACACGCGTGGGCTTCGGCCGCAACCCGAAATTCGCCACCGTCTTCGTAAGCGTGTTCCCGTTCGAAGAGACCGAACATGCGCTCTCCTTCCTGAACCGCAACGTGAACGAGTTCCGCGAATTCCTCAAGAAGCACGGTCGCTTCAACCTCCTGCCGTTCATCAAGTTCGAGGCGGATATCGGCGAGCAGAATCGCCAGCGACTCGACGAGGTTTCAAAGGGCATATAGTCGCGTTAGTATAGAAATGTTCGGCCCAGTGGCGAAGTAGAAACGCGGCGGATTGCAAACCCGCCATGCACGGATGCGATTTCCGTCTGGGCCTCTTGATTGTGCTATCGTCATACCGTACGCCGGGGTGGTGGAATTGGTTATACACGGAGGTCTTAAACACCTCTGACCATTAGGTCATGCGGGTTCGACTCCCGCCCCCGGTACTAAAAGGCGATGTGCTAAGTTATATATTCCATGACCATCCGGACTTCCCTTCGCAAGATCCGCCGCACGCTCACCGGCTATACGCCCTTGGTCGAAGTAAGTATTTCGAAAGAGAACCTGCTCCATAATCTGCGAACGTACCAGAAACGGTATCCGGACCTACAGTTCGCCCCTGTTCTTAAATCGAACGCCTATGGGCATGACCTCGGTACCATCGCGCGCCTTTTAGACCATGAGAAAATAGCATTCTTCGTGGTGGACTCCTATTACGAGGCGCGGCGTCTGCGCCGCGCGAACGTGCGCTCCCGCATCCTGGTCATGGGGTACGTGCGTCCCGAGGATATCGCGAAATCGAAGCTCCCGAACGTGGACTTCGGCATTACGGACTTGGAACAACTGCGCGCGCTTACGGAGCTCGTGAAGCATCCGGTGCGCATCCATTTCAAGCTCGATACCGGCATGCGCAGGCTCGGGATTCCCGAAAGCCATGTTTCCTTCGCGGAGGACCTCATCAAGGACCAGCCGCTTCTCGAGCTCGTCGGCATCGCGTCGCATTTCGCGGACGCCGACGGGGAAGACGAGACGTTCACTCGAGCGCAGGTTGATGTATGGCAGGCCGTTGCAAAAGAGCTTCTGCTCGCCTTTCCTTCCATCGAATACCGCCACATCGCCGCCACTAAGGGCGTGCGTTTCAACGATGCCACCGGCACGAACGTGGCGCGACTCGGAATCGGTCTCTATGGCTTCGATACCTCGCCATCGGCAGAAGCTCCCCTGCGCCCCATCCTCGAGTTACGCACGCTCATCGCTTCCGTACGCGAAATCCAGGCGGGGGAGTCAGTAGGCTACAACGCGACCTATACCGCGGATCACGCGATGAAAATAGCGACCGTACCCGTGGGCTACTACGAAGGCATCGACCGCAGGCTTTCGAGCAAAGGCGCGATGCTCGTAGAAGGCGTCGTCTGCCCCATCGTCGGCCGCGTTTCCATGAATATGGCTTCCATCGACGTAACGCATGTTCCTGACGTTGCTCCCGGCGATACCGTAGTCGCCGTCAGCCGGAATCCCTCCGACGCGAACTCCGTCAGCAACATCGTACGCACCGTAAGCACGCCGGAATACGCCGAAACCGAATACGTCATACTCACCCACTTCGCGCCGCATCTGGAGCGGGTTGTTGAATAAAGAGTGCCCAGGAGAGGACTTGAACCTCCACCCCCGAAGGGACCACGTCCTAAGCGTGGCGTGTATACCAATTTCACCACCTGGGCCTTTATAGAATATGGACTATTCGTGAAGGAAACGCTAGAATCCGAAAATACCGCTCGCGGTTAATTCATGCGCCCATAGCTCAGTTGGTAGAGCAGATCCCTCTTAAGGATATGGTCCCTGGTTCGAGTCCAGGTGGGCGCACAAATGAAAAGCAGCGCGGGGCGCTGTTTTTCTTTTGTGCTAGCCGGAAGCGCGACGGCGCTGAGGCGGGGTCGAGAGCACTTAGCGGTTTGCGAACGCCTGGAGCCAAACGCTTAGTGACTCGTGACCACCACGCAGCAGTCGGACTACTTGACGGGACACGCTTTTTATGATACTATAATTATTGGAAGGACCTTGAGAAAGCGTCCGCACATAAACCGTTATCGGCTCTAGGAGGGCCAGCACATGTCAGCAGCATCGCATAAGCGCCCGTTCTCGCCCATGGCCTTCGCCTTCTATGTGGTCATCGCGGTGGTGGGCTTGTCGATCTATCTTTTTGTCTCGCACGCCACGCACATGATGGACGCCCGGGCGTATCTTCCGCTGAACAACCGTGACCAGGTCGCCGTCTCGCAGGCGAGCGCCACGGTCGTCCAGACGCCACCCGATCCGCGCTCCAGCTGTCCTGCCCTGCACGACGGCGAAAGCTGGACGTGCGAGTACGGGAAAGCCGGTACGCGGCCTATCGCGATCAGCGGCGTCACGCGCGGCAACGAGGTTACTCAATCGGCGGACATCGATTCGGCGAACGAGGAAGCCTACTACACGAGCGCGGACGGGACGGAACACCGGTGGAAGGGCACGGACGAAGATAAAAACGCGTCCAAGACCCACTGGCGCTACGTCTGCCTGATCGAGGCGTGCAAGACCACCTACTCCGCGCCGTAAGATCGCGGCAGGAGACAGACCCAAGGGCCCGACGCAGCGATGCGCCGGGCCCTTCTTTTATACAGCCGGTACCTGGATGCCGAAGGTATTCGCCGCGATAGTGATGATGGCTTTCGCGCCGAAGATGATGACGAGACCGATGAAACCCCAGAGCATATGCTGTTGGCCGGTCGCGCGCTTCTCCTCGTTACCTGCGTTCGCGATGAATTCCACCACGCCCCATATGAATACGACGAATGCGGCGAGCGCGATGAGGGTGATGAGGGGATTGATGATAGCGGTCTCTACTTTCCCGACGAAACTTTTGAATACGTCCATACCGCAATGATAGCAGAACCCCGCGG
>JAQBRL010000016.1 GCA_028286525.1 Parcubacteria group bacterium
GAAATCCTGCTGCGATTTATTGAAACGATGTATCTCATCCAGAAAGAGGACCTTCGGCCGGAACTCGAGCATCTTATTCTTGCCTTCTCCCACTATTTTCCGAATATCGTCCTTGCCTGCGGAAACTGCGGAGAGTTCGAAAAGCTCCGCATCAAGGGCTCGGGCATATATGCGCGCGATAGTCGTCTTACCAGTGCCTGGAGGACCCCACAGGATGAACGAGAAGAGATGCTTCTTCTCGATAGCCACACGCAGCGGCTTACCTATCCCTACGAGGTGCTCCTGCCCCACCACGTCATCAATGGTCTGTGGACGTATCCTGTTTGCCAAGGGTTCCATTCTTTTATCCTACGCTTTTGAAATTAATTGGCGATTAGCCCTATATCCGGTCCAATTATTTCAAAGAAGAGGCCCGCATCGCTGCGGGCCTTCGGTTGGGTGCTGCTACCCAACCATACTTCGCACGGAGGGACTGTAGAAAAGCGAGAGAATCTCATCTTCGAACAGTCGCCCTAGTTCAGAGAGTCGTTCACCCTCCTGCACAGGTTCGATAAGTCCGAGATCGGTGAGACGAGCTGCGAGTACGCGGTACTCGCGATAAAGGCCCGGGAGCCGCTCGATAACGCCTTTCACATATCGGTCTTCGGTGCGGATCGAGCGCAAACCCACCACGTAGGAAGCGGCGAGCCGTTCCTCGTCGTCGATAGGACGCACTGTCGCTATCGGAGGGAGCCCGTTTTCGATACGGGTCATGTACCCATCGATGGACACATCGTTGCGGAAGAAGAGACCATCGACTGTTCCATCTGCATCCGCATGGGAATATGCGGATGCCCCGACGCCGAGCAAGTCATGGCGCACCGAAGTACGCACTACCTTGAACGGATCATTGTTATGGTCGCGGGCGAACCGGTTACCGTCAGTTTGGCGATATCCGAGCTCTTCCATGCGATGCCAGATGAGCATGCGTCCCAAGAGCGTTTCTTCCTCGGTCTCGAAGAGTTCTGGGTGCTCCTGGAACCATTGCCACTGCTGTTTATCGTCCCCGAAGCGCCCATGATAGTAGGTGAGGTGCGGCGGACGTATCTTTCCGACTTCCTGCAGGTTGTCCCACACCTCGTCCGGATTTCCTTTGTAGAGGCCTTGGATGAGATCGAAGTTATAGTTCGGGAATATCGATGCGGCACGGATACATGCCTCGATCGCTTCATCTTGCGATTGCCTACGTCCTGCGCGCTTCAACACTTCGTTATCGAAGGATTGGACGCCGAAACTTAGGCGGCCGACGCCTTCCTCCTTAAGGAACCGCAGCTTTTCCTCACCTCTTGGGGCCGTTATGGTGCGAGGACTAGCCTCGACACACCACGGAACTCCGGGAATGATGTCGAACTCGCTCCGTATGATATTGAAGAGCTGACGGAGCTGCAGGGTGGAGAGGATAGTAGGCGTGCCGCCGCCGATGAAGACGGAATCTATGCGCGTGCCCCTCTTTCGTAATTCCTTCCCGCGCATCCGGATTTCCCGGTAGAGCGCGTCAAGATAACGTTCGACGCGGCTGCGTCGGCTTTCGGAAATGTCGTCCTCTCCGAGAGAAAGATCCACCGTATAGTGGCAGAACGTGCACATCATCTCGCAAAAGGCGATATGCACATAGAGCCCGGTCGAGTTTCTGAAACGGATCGGATGCGCCGTGTCCGGGTTATAGGGTAGGAGCGAGTGAAGTGGCGGCTGGGTGACCACTGAGTGGCTCCGGCCGGGGTCCTCACGGCTTATCGATATCCCCGTCTCGCGTAGCTGAGGGAGCCGCTCCGGAACGCCGAGCTGACAAAGGGCTGCGGCTGCCTTCGCTAGGGCATCTTGCTTGTTTCTCACTATCGTCTCCTTTGGAGTAAATCGCTGTCTCTCCTAAAGCGAGCAGCCGTTAGTGAGTGTATGAGTGGAGAAATAATTGTCAAAGAATTTTGACATGATTTGTATCAAAAAAGCCTTCTATTCTGTGTTATTTGTAATAAACAGCATTAGTGTTATATACTATTGACACAAAAGGGGGCCGTGCGTTAAGCTTTTCACGTATGAAAAATACACCTCACAAACTCAAGGAAGCGCTCGTCGTTTTAGGACTGTCTCGGAAAGAGGCAGCGGTCTATATTTCGCTACTTGAACTCGGCCTATCGACGGTTTCGCAGATCTCACGGAAGGCGGCAATAAATCGCGCAACCGGGTATGTCATCCTCGACTCGCTGATCACAAAGGGGCTTGTAAGCATCTCGGGGAAGGAACCTAAACAGGAATATGTAGCGGAATCTCCAGACAATCTAGCGGCGCTGTTCGAAGCCGAGCAGAAAGAGGCGAAAGAGAAGGAGGTGAAGGCGCGCGAGCTTTCGCTTCAATTGAAGTCGATACAGAAAGTCGGCGATCGGCCGCAGGTGCGCTTCTATGAAGGAACCGATGGTATCAAGGCGGTGTTCGAGGATTCGCTTACTGCGAAGTCAGGGAGCATAATCGCGTACACCTCTATAGAAGACCAGCACGTCTCAATTCCGAACTATTTCCCAGAGTATTATCAGCGTCGCAAACGCAATAAAATATTCATGCGTTCTATCTTCCCGGATACGCCGATGGGACGTGCGCGGCAGGACGCGAACGAGAACGAATATCGCGAGTCGGTACTCGTGCCTGCCATAACGTATGGGATACATTCAGCCATAAACGTTTACGACAACAAGCTTATGATTGCGTCGTTCCGCGAAAAACTCGGCATTATCGTCGAAAGCGAAGAGATAGCGGACGCAATGAAGAAAATATTCGAGCTCGCATGGATAGGGGCGCACTCACTCGACAGATCCAGTGCGGAGTACGAGAAGCCTGCGCCGGAGAATATGAAAAGCAATTAAATCATTCGTCCCACACAGTTGGGGTCTCCTTTGCGGTCTTAAGCGAACTATAAGCAACTATTCTTGGGATATCTTCCTCTTTCACGTGGTGTCCCTGCCCCCGTTCTTTCTTGTCTTCGAACCAACGGTTCAGAAGGTGCTGCTGGGATTTTTTATCCAGGTTATAGAAGCTCCCGTCCTGTTCATGGACAGAGAGAAGGTATGCAGCCTGCATAGCTCCTATGTAGAGCAAGCAGCGTGTAAGTACGATGTCCTCATCGGGAGTTGAATCTTTGATTCGATCGAAATTCACCGGGTATCCACCATTCAGTATCTGTACTTCCAAGTTAGGGTGTACCTTTGCTACGCGCGTACCGAATATATTTGCAGAAGGTGCGGCGAGTTTGAGTAGGGATTCAAATTCTGTATCAGCAGATGATGCACTAACGAGTACCTTAGTTCCTGATACCCGCTCAAGAGCCGTTCCCACGATCGAGTCTGCACCTACGGTGCCGATGATCAAGTCACTTTTATTGAGCAGAACATCGATTGAACTCGTTGCGTTTTCCGGCCGCATGCCGGCACTGTGGTAGGTCGGGTCATAGCAAAGAGCGCTACGTCCAACTGCCTTCAATGCACGTTCCACTGCTCCCCCAATACTGCCGACCCCTAGAATTCCAATGTTCGTAGCTGCATCAAGTGCTCCCATTTCTTTCAGTTTCTTAACTACAGAGAGGCCGATGAATTCAGATTCTATTTGCTTTTTTATGCCCGAAGAGGCAACGCTGATAATGGGAGGAATTCGCGTTTTACTCCCTTCAAGACGACTGATGCCTCGTTGCGTCTGTTCGACTCCAGCAATCTCGACTCCCTCGAGTTCCTGCCATGGGATAGAGAGCCACAGATCACCCCCATCATCCACGATAAGTATTTTCTTGAATCCTTTCTTCTTCTGACTCTGTACTACCTTACGCCAAAGAATCTCCGTGCTCTTTTGAGTAGCGAACGCATACGGAAGTCCTTCCTCCATGCGGACTTGCGTAACGTCGTACCCCGAACGGACAAGATTGTCGAAAACACTCCGTATGGTGGAATAGGGTTTTTCTAGTATGAAGATACGGCTTGATCCAACCAGATACGCGAGATGTCGGAAGAATGGGAAGCTATTCGGCAGAAGATGCGTATGTACCACAACTGCACAGTCGGTAAGACGAGCGCGGGTCGTGTGGTTCGCCACCCAATCAAGAAGTGGAAGCGTACTGATCGGCTGAGGCACGTGATCGACTCGTGCAAGTTCTATCAAGTATTCCTGAAATACATGCATGGCTGGAGTGGTTTCTGAAAGAACGCTTTTAGGAAAGAATGCCACGGTCACATCGGTATCAGCCAATAGCGTCCATTCGCCGATATGACGAGTGCGTTTATTGACGAGCCAATCACTCGTCTCGAAGAGACCGAGGAAATCACCCTCTGAGAGGGTCTTGGTTCCTTTGCCTTCTTTAAGAACAACGACATTTCCTTTCAGAATCAGGCCAAGTGGTACTTGAGCGTAGGTGAACTCCGAATTCCGTGAAATTTCTTCGCAGACATTTACGCCTTCATGAACGATTTCGCTCCCCGCTGCATACTCTGCGACCAATAACTCACTCGTTTGCTCGAGCAAGTTCTCTAACGCGTGCGCATTAGCAATAGGTATCGAATGATGCGTCCGTTCAGAAACATTCGCAAGTAATGGACGCACAGCATCGAAACGGATACGCGTACAAGGTTGATCCATTGCATTAAGGAGTCTCGAACGAGCATGTATATACCTGGCAGTTGTAATGGAAATCCTTTCCTGAATAGTCGGGATTATTCCACATGTTTTTCTCCTCCATGTCATCAATTCGTACGGAGTTCTTTTTAAGTGCTTCGTGGAACTTCTCCAGGTTCCCCGAGCGGGAGAACCCGATATACATCTTTCCATCTTGCTTCAAAAAGGAAGCAGCTTCAGCGAAAAACGTTTCCATTACCTCATACCCGGCATCTTTGACTCCTTTTTCGAGATCGTTAGCTGGAAGACCGTCATGGTACGGAAGATTGAATATGATCGAGTCATATTTTTTCTTTGGAACATTTGAGAATACATCAGACACTACGGTTTTTGCATTCGGAATTTTAAACTTCTTGAAATTCAAGTTTGTATTCTCTACCGCAGCAGGATTGATATCAGCCGCAGTAATAGATGTCGCCCCACGAAGCCCGACGAATACCGAAACAAGACCACAGCCGGGACCTAATTCCAGCACGTCCTGACGAGAGAAGTCTTTTGGCAGATATTCAATCATGTACAGACCTGCCCAATCGTATTTAGGTGACATAACACTTGGTAGAACCGTAATGGATTCACCGCATACGGAGACTTCATAGGGTTCGGTATGTGCCATGACCTTATTTAAATAAGGTCGGGTCGTTACGTGGATATGGTCGGTATCCAATTTGGTCAGGTATTCGTTATCGTTCATGAAATAAATTTAGCTATAATTACTAAATAAGTCAATATATAGTCATTATTTTACTTACTAATATTAATTACATTAAATACTTGTTTTATATACGAATTGGTATAATATAGTCATATATCTATGACTATAAAGAATGCACACATTTTGAAAAATGGGCTCAAAACAGGCCTTTCCGGGAAGGCTACCGCTGTATACGTGGCCCTGCTTGAAGCAGGTGTGGCACTTAGTCCAAAGGCTCTTATCCTTCGGACCTCGCTCCACCGGCAGTATGTGTACGACGGCCTCTACGAACTTGAAGAGAAGCGGCTCGTTGTGCAAGTAGGCGAGGGTCGGCGTATCAAATACCAGGCAACCAGCCCTGATCGCCTCCTGCAGGAGGCCGAGAAGCAGCGGCTCGAAGCCCATGAAGGCGTCCGAGAGCTTATGAAGCTCTACGAGCGCTCCCCTGCCGGCGTGGTGGAAGTTTTACGCGGGAGCGAGGAGTGCATCGAGGGCGAATTCCAGATGATACAGGAAGCGAAGCAGGGAGACTTCCTCGATATCATGGGCGGCGCAGGCATGCATTTCGTCGAGCTTTTCAAAGGACGCGTTGAGGAATGGGAAGAACTGCGCAAGGAGAAGGGTATGAAGCTTCGGTACATCGGGTCCGGCGAAGACGTGGAGCATAACAAAACGGCAAGCCCGATTACGAACGAATCGAGGACGATTCCTGGCATCGGCGATATCGTGAACGTCGCCATACGTCCGGCAAGCGTCTCGTTCAATATCTATGTACCGGAAATAATGACCGTGCGGGTACGGAGCGAGGCTGCGGTAGCGAGTCAGCGAGCGCTTTTCGAGGTGCTGTGGAAGGTCGCTCAGCCCTAAGAGGTCATACCTGCGTGCTATACAATACGGGTATGTATTACGGTTCAGGCACTAAAAGCCGAGAGTGGCCGCTTTCCGACGGAAAGACCCTCGTCTTGAAGTATAAGTATGTTGAACTCTTTTTCTGTCCTATTTCCATGAAGCGGAAATGGTACGTCATCGGAGATAAGCGTTCCGAGGACGTTGAGATCAGTAAGGAGGCAGCATACCGGTTGCTGCCCACCGGGACAAAACCGGATGTGCCGTTCTGGGACCTGTACGGCGGCTATTTTCTCCTCGTACTTCTCATAGCCCTATTCATTTTTGAGATCACCACTGGATGGAATACGGGAAGTTAAGTGGGGGAAAGAGCAAGAAAGAACTATACTGCCACTATGAAATCCCAAAAGTCCGCAACAGTCGTGAAGCTCGCTCGGATGCATTTTCTTATGGGCGGTCTTTTGGCTGAATTCCTACTGACACTTCTCTTTCTAGTTCTTTTGTATGCACTCCCTCCTCTACCTTATTCAGAGGCCATTTCCCAGCTTGTGTATGTAGTGATTACTGCTGCGGGCGCGTGGTATGGAACGCGATTCGTACGAAGTCGCTATATTGTCATCGAACCTGAGGAGGTCGCGCGCCTAAGCGTTGCTATAAATGCGGGAATTACGATTCTCCTGACCATCTTTTTGGGACTAACGACGTGGTACACCAATTCATTCGATTCATTCAATTTCCTTGAAATGCTTTCCGGTGTGATCGCCAGCCTTATCGTCTTCTATTTAGTTACGCGGAAATACCTTCAAAATTAGTTTCTGCTTGAGTGCGGGATAAGCACAGCTTGTCCCTACACTCTCGCTCGAAACAGAAAACGACCCATAAGGTCGTTTTCTGTTTACTCACTCGAGTGCGGGATAGGAGAATCGGACTCCTGCTCTCAGTTTGGAAAACTGATGTTCTACCATTAAACTAATCCCGCTTCGTGCCGAGGATACCATACTACAGCCCCGCCTGTCTTTTTTAATGGTTCACGGTAGCATGACGTCATGCGCCAACACATCGAGCATCTCCTCGCAGCGTTCGCTGCCGTGGGCATCGCGGTCTTCATTTCGTATTTCAATACAGGCGCGGTCGTGCACCTTGCTCCTGCGAGCCAAGCGAGCGGCGCGCTCACCCCGATCGCTGCTGACCATACCCCCTTCGCCACGACGACGCTTCCGGCGTTCTCGCTCTCGACTTCTACCCTCCAGGCTCTCTTCTCCTCTCACTCGACCTCTACAGCAGCCAAAACAGCCGTACCTACCGTCATTGCGACCAGTACGATACACACGCCCAAGCCTCCTGCAGCTAAACCTGCCCCGAAGCCGACCCCTCCTCCAATAGTCACCGCTCCTCCTGCAGCAACGTCTACCACGCCCGCTCCTGCGTCTCCGGTCTCAACCGATGAGCTTCCAACGCTTGCGAAGTCCATCGTAAATATCATCTGCATCGCCCACGATGGCTCGCTGCGCTCCATTTCAGGCTCTGGCGTCATCATCGACTCGCGAGGCATCATTCTCACGGTCGCGCACGTAGCGCAGTCTTCCCTCCTTCAGGAATACCTGGGAACCGACAAGGTCTCCTGCACTATTCGCACCGGAAGCCCGGCACGGACTATGTACATCGCGCGTCCTATCTATGTCTCGGAAGCATGGGTAAAGGACAATTCGACTACGCTCATCAGTTCTCAACCGACCGGCACCGGCGAGCATGACTACGCGCTCCTTGCCATTACGGCAAGCGCGACAGGCGCACCGCTTCCGGGAGCCTTTCCTGCGGTTGCGCTCGCCAATGCGACCGGTCGTATCGGAGACTCGGTCTCCATCGGCTCGTATGGCGCGCAGGATCTTACGGGTGCGCAGGTACGGTCTTCTCTGTACCCCACTCTTGTGGCCAGTACCGTGCAAGACCGCTATACATTCGGCGGTAATACCGTGGACGTACTCGCCATAGCCGGAAGCGCCGCTTCGCAGGAGGGCTCTTCGGGCGGAGCGGTCGTGAACGGGAATGGAGAACTCCTCGGCATCATTACTACGAGCGCCATCAGCGGCGCGGTATCGACGCGCGAGATGCGCATCATTACTGCAGGATACATACGCAGAAGCTTCCTAGCCGACACAGGAAAGGATTTCGATACGTACTTCGGTAACACGACGCTCACTACGCTTCTCAACGTCTATGCGCCTACCGCGCAGACGCTCGGTGCCTACCTCGCGCACGCTATCGGGCTCGAGTGATTTCGATGGAAATAGGTTGATGATCGGAGCCGTAGCTTTCGGGATGGACAGTGGCATCCGTTACGCGGATATTTTCCGTCACTAATATATGGTCAAGTTGGGACTTGGAGAATTTGTGGGTTATGGTGCCACGAAGCGGATTTTTAAAACCGGCGTTCGCGAAACGCTCCTCAAAGAGATCGCGTTCCGGATACCACGGCATGCCCTGCCTGATCGGGGCACCGAATAGCCAATTAAGAATTTTCATCGGGCCGTATTCTATAACATTAAAATCTCCGCCGATGACCGTGGGCTGGTCCGGCTCGACATGGCCAATGACCGCTTCGAATTCCTTCGCGCGGTTGTGGGGCCCCCAGAGCGTAAGATGGACCGAAAAGATCCGGAGCGTGCCCGTACCGAAAGGCACATCGACATAGATGGCTCCGCGCTCCGTCACGAAATTCAGTTTCAAGAACGGCATCAGGCTAATGAACGCCCGCGTATGCAGCGGGAATGGAAAATCGAAGAACTGGAGCGTTCCGGTGTGCACGAGGGGATGTTTCGAAAGAATCGCTACGTAGTTATGCATCTTCCTGCCGCGCTTGAAAATGCGTATCACATCCAGATGGTATGCCAGATGGAACGGCATCTCTTTGAGCCGTCCGAGCAAATGGGGAGTGACTTCCTGCAGGCACAGGACGTCGAAATCAAGAGTCTCGATATGATCGGCGACCGTATCGATCTGCCGGTTGTAGCACAGCACATTCCAGGAGTAGATCTTCATTGGTGCAGTAAAGAATAGAACGGGTGAAGAGTCTTGAAAGTGTCGGGGTGCGGAGAATTGAACTCCGTCATCTACTTCCCAAAAGTAGCGTACTACCGGTATACGACACCCCGTTTACGGCCCGGATGCCCCTGCGGGCATCTTTGTTTCAGCATCCTACCAGGTTTACAGGATTTGCGGCAGGTATCTGACTTGTGCCATACCGTCGCGCCTGCGCAGCCACACCAGTACCCCGTCCACCTGCCAGTCCCCTTCCCAGTCGATAGTAGCCACATACCACTCGCTGGTACGGGCAACCCTCCGGATCTTCATTTCATGCAGATTGAGCGAAGGGTCGTATTCGTCACGAGTTCCGCCAGGAACCGGGAAGTTCTCGCAGACGAGCGTCTTCACTTCGACGAAATGGAGCGTATTCCCTTCCCGTGCGATGACATCGATCTCCCCGGTCTTTCGCGCCACATTCTTGGCAACCATCTTCATTCCCTGGCGTTTCAGGTATTCCACTGCGACCTTTTCGCCCAAGGCGCCGATGTCCTTTTTGGAGTGGTGTGCGAGCTCCACGTTCTTTAAGTATATCTTCTATCTGCAGGTTTTCTCTTCGACATGCACGATAATCCTCTTTCGGACGAATGTCCTTTATCCCCACTATGCACAGCTTTTTCCACAGTTGTCTAAGAAAATATGGCTTATATACGTGAGTGATTATGAAGAAGTGTACGAATAAGCATTGCCTGCACGCTTGTCCGTTGTCGCTCGCTCGAAAGAGAAAAGCTACCTAACAGGCAGCTTTTCTCTTTCCTGACTCGTGGTGCGGATAGGGAGAATCGAACTCCCGCCTCGTCCTTGGCAAGGACGCGTTCTACCACTAAACCATATCCGCGTATGGGCTATATTCGCATACGCATCTTATATAGACAAGAAACAAGGATCTAATCGCCCCGCTTGAAGTAGAAATTCTTCGCCAGAACCTTCCTTAACTGGGTCGCTTTTGGCGCTCTGTCTTCGATGATTAGACGGATGGTTCCGGGCTTCCGCAAAATTGCCTCGATTCCAGGCAGTATAGCCTCCACCGATCCGCCGGATTCATAGAGCTGGTCTATCTGCGCTGCTACCTTCTTATTCACACGAACGGTAATGATGATCGAGCCGATTATAGTCACATGGTCCGTTCTACTGAGGGCAAGGATGCCCCGCGTGTCTATTTGGAGGTACTCATTTTGATACTCCCTCTTGAATTGCCTGTCTGCCTCGGTCTCCCCTCCCACAGTAAAGAAAGCGTGCTGTTTTGTTTCGCTGAAATGATGATAATACCTGTCTTCGCTCTCCTTCCGCTCCGTTACATATGCCCAAAAATCGTGAGGGTTGTAGAAGAATATCTCTTGCCCGGATAGGGAAAGCTCCATGGGCAACATTATGGTTTTCCAGAATGCGTCGAGACGCGAAATAGAAGTGAATGTATAGGTCATACGCTCGCCAGGCGATGGTATCGCAAACGCAAGAGGCCGCAGTCCAGTACTCGCTTTTTGTGCCCATTCCTCGTCCACGAGGAGGCGTTTCCCTGCTTTCAGAAGAACCCCTGCCTTAATGAGCTTATCTACGGATTTATAGACTGCTCGCTCTGAAACCGTAGTGCCCTCTTGCGCGCGGATGTGAAGCGATTTTATGCTGTGCCGCTCCTTAAGAACGAGCCGTACCAGCAAGTCCTCAAGATCTTCACTCTTGCTAAAAAGCATAGTGCCTAGACTATATAGTTTTTGCACTAAAAGTGCAAAAATAGTGAAAAATAGTCTTTACAATCGACGTAATTCAATTTTAAATTAAAAATCGACTCTGGGTACGAACTGAAGGGAGGGTTCAATGCAGCTCATAGATAGAAGGTTACCGCCGGCGATGCGTAAAGAATTCGATCGTTCACGGGACTTGGTTTGGAAAAGCGAGGAATGGAAAGAGGAGGCGGAGAATAAGGAAGGTTGGGCGCTTATGCTTCATTTGGCGGGCGGTACCTGTCTTCTGCATGGAGCTTTGGTTTCAATCTCGACCATTGTGGATTCGCTAATGAGCGCTTCTTCTGCTCACTATGGAATCAGCGATATATTCGTTCTTATATGCGGTAACTTCCTCTTGGGGGCAGGCACAACCTCTTCCATTTTGGCCGACAATGCGTGGAAGAAGTGGCGAGCGGTCCGAAGAGTTCTTTGGGACATCGAGTGCAAGATTCCTATCGATCCGCCTCCTCTAGAGCCCCGAGACCTCCGCAACCATAAGATGGCGTGGACGGGAGGAATTGTACTTTTGTCAGCACTTCTTATGGGAATGGCAGTTCTCGCAGTCGGCTGGGGTCATATGGATTTCGAACTCTCCTTTCTCTATTGACTCGAAATATACCTATACTGGCGCCCCTTACGACGGGGGCGCTTTGTTTATCTTGGGTCGACCCGACTCAGCGCCATCGCGCTTCCGTCTAGCACAATCTGCCCCGCATATTGTGCTCCCGCCAGGATTCGAACCTGGAACCGCAGCTTCGAAGGCTGTAATGATATCCATTTCACCACAGGAGCTTGTTAGGAATACTACAGCGGAGCTAGGAGA
This sequence comes from Parcubacteria group bacterium, assembly GCA_028286525.1. Taxonomy (GTDB): domain Bacteria; phylum Patescibacteriota; class Minisyncoccia; order Phycocordibacterales; family Phycocordibacteraceae; genus C7867-001. The sequence goes on from JAQBRL010000016.1 coordinate 11,852, forward strand.
AAGGCTATGCAAGAGCTAGTATTTTCTCAATGCACTACGCGGTTCCCCTTGAGGTCAAAACAGTCGCTGAAGGCCTCCGCAAGGAAGGATTCGAGGCGTATCTCGTGGGCGGGTGCGTACGGGACCTTCTGCTCAATCGTTCGCCTAAGGACTGGGATATAACGACGAACGCCACACCCGAGGATATCCAGCGGGTATTCCCCGACTCCTTCTACGAAAATGAGTTCGGAACGGTAGGAGTGAAGACCGGGTCAGAAGAGCCAAAACTCGCAGTCATAGAGGTCACTCCCTACCGGACCGAATCGGGATACTCCGATAAACGCCGGCCTGACGCAGTCTCATTCGGGGACAGCCTTGAAGAGGATCTCGCCCGGCGTGACTTCACCATAAACGCCATTGCCCTTGATGAATCTAAAGGACAAATCATAGACCCGTATCAAGGACAAAAGGACATAACGGCCAAGGTGCTGCGTACCGTGGGCGTTCCGGTCGAGCGTTTCGAGGAGGATGCGCTCCGCCTTATGCGGGCAGTGCGCCTGGTTGCCGAGCTTAATTTCGCACTGGATGCTGATACTGCGGCTGGCATACAAGAAAAGGGCCCTAATTTGAAGCACATTTCACGTGAAAGGATCCGGGACGAATTCGTGCGTATTCTTGAATCGGACCAGCCTATGATGGCCCTGGTTCTGGCACAACAGCTCGGTATCCTAGAGTTCATTGTCCCTGACCTTATCCGGGGCATTGGTGTCGACCAGAACCAGGCTCATAGTTACGACGTATTCGGCCATAATCTCCGTGCGATGCAGCATGCAGCTGATAAAGGGTGGCCACTCGATATACGTCTCGCTGCCCTCTTCCATGACATTTCTAAGCCAGAAACCAGGCGGTGGGCTGAGGAAAAGAAGGATTGGAGCTTCCATGGCCACGAAGTGGTTGGTTCACGTGTAACCCGTAAGGCTCTGGAAGACATGCGGTTTTCACGTGAAACCATTGAAAAAGTGAGCAAATTGGTCCGTTGGCACATGTTTTTCTCTGACCCCGAGCAAATCACCCTTTCGGCTGTTCGCCGGATGATCCAGAACGTAGGTCCTGAGAATATGGATGACCTCCTGAATCTTCGGATCTGCGACCGGATAGGAACGGGTCGTCCGAAGGAACAGCCATTCCGTTTTCGTAAGTACAAGGCAATGGTGGATGAGGCCCTTCGAGATCCCATTTCAGTGGGAATGCTCAAGACCGATGGAAACAGGATTATGACCGAGTTCCATGTGCAACCCGGCCCACGGATAGGGAATGTCCTCAATGCGCTCCTGGAGGAGGTCCTTGATGAGCCGAAAAAGAACACCCTAGAGTATTTGGATGCGAAGACGGCGGAGCTGTTGAAGCTGAATGATGAGGATTTAAAGGAATTGGGGGATTCAGGTAAAAAGAAGAGGGAAGAGGAGGAGGAGCGCGAAATCAAGGAAATAATGAAGAAACACAACGTTTCCTAGCATTAAGCCGCGTTCCACGTGAAAGGCTCCGATATCGGGGCTTTTCATATGCGACCCAAGGTTTCTTAGGAGTGCAGCGAGTTAGAAACCTGATAGTGCCCTTGTGGTTGCACGGTATGGAAATAAGAAGAGGCCCTACAAGATGGACATAAGCTAGTTACGTGCATTTTGCAGGGCCTCTATTGGTGATTCCGACCTCGTTTGAGGGCCTAAATAAGGAGCTGGGGCTTTGTTTGGTGACCCTCGGGAGAATGTGAGGACGGTATCAGTTTCTCATTGTGCGCTTTCACGTGGAACTTTTTTTTGATGGTGGCCGAGGTTTATTTCAGGGAATACGTCCCGATGGCGTTGGGTCATCATTGTCTACGCTATGCGCTTGATCGAAAGAGCTCTCAAAGAACTGCCGTTTTCGGGGCAGCGTTTGAGTCTTCTCGACCAAGCTGCGTGCCCCGCTAAGGAATAGTATATTCCTGTAAAGGACAATGTAAAGGACATAGTTATCCACATGTCCTTTAGGACTATATCTCTATAGAAACAGGGCAGTGATCCGACCCCATTGCGTCGGGATGGATATCTGCAGCCTTTATATGCTTCGAGAATTTCTTGGACACAAAGATATAATCGATACGCCATCCTACATTTCGTTCTCGAGCGCCTCCGAAATTGCTCCACCACGTATAGAGACCATTACCTTGCTTGAACATACGGAGCGTGTCGACGAATCCAGCCTTGATGATGCTGTCGATGCCCTCGCGCTCTTCGGCTGTAAAGCCTTTCTTCCCCTCGTTTTCCTTGGGTCGCGCGAGGTCATCCGGCGTATGGGCAACGTTCAAATCACCGCAGAAAATAACGGGTTTCTCCTCCTCAAGCCGCTTCATATATTCGAGGAATGCAGGGTCCCAGTGCTTGTGGCGGAGCGTTAGGCGAGAGAGGTCGTCCTTCGCGTTCGGGGTATAGACCGAGACCACCCAGAAATCGTGCATATCCGCTGCTACGATACGACCTTCTTCGTTCGGATCTCCGTACCCATCGTCCGCAAGCCCATACTTCTTCGCGATGTCCTCGGGCATGCCGAAGATGACATCTTCCGGCGTCATCTTCGTGAATATAGCAGTGCCGCTGTATCCCTTACGGCCCTTGGATGAACTCCAGAATTCCTCATAGTCAGGGAGCTCGAGAGGGGATTGGTCCTGCTCTGCCTTGGTCTCCTGCAGGCAAAGGATATCGGGCTTGTGTTTCTTGATGAACGGCATGAACAGGTCCTTCTTATGGACCGCCCGTATCCCGTTCACATTCCAAGACATGATGCGCATGAATGTATTGTATCGCGTCTTTCCATTAACTCGATACTCATCCCAATGAAGGTATGTTCATTCTGGAAGGAGACAATCTCATGTCGGAAACAAATGCGAAGGCCCTCATTCCTCCTCAGCTAGAGGAGATGGTCGACGCCATAATGAATGGCTTAGTGGTACCTGGCGATCGCCACGCCACGCTTATGGCGTACACCGGTGGCTGGCTCCGAGGTAGAGCACGGGAGGAGTACAAAGAGCTTTGCGAGCGCGACGGGATTCCCGAAGACGGGAGGGTCGTAAAGCTTCTGTGCGAACTAGCTCTCATGAGAGCTTTGGTGAAATGGCATGAGGTACGAGATAGGCCACCACCCATGCCAACCATCGATTCTTTGTAAATCTGCCGGAGCTTGCTCCGGCTTTTACTACTGACGCGAATGGAATTTCTTATGAACTTCGCGGAGGTGCGAGTCGGTCACGTGCGTATAGATCTGCGTCGTATTTATAGAGGCGTGCCCTAGGAGGGCCTGAACGCTACGCAGATCAGCACCATTCGATAGGAGATCGGTCGCGAATGCGTGACGCATGGTGTGGGGAGTTACTTTGCTGGTGATACCGGCGAGCGTCGCATACTTCTTCACCCGACGCTGCACATCGCGGGGAGCCATGCGGCGCGGGCTATCGATACGTCCATCGATGAAGAGCGCTTCTTCCATATCCTTGCGAGCTTTTATATAGGCGGTCACCGCTTCCTTTGCCGCGCTCGAAAGGAATACCACCCGGACTTTCTCGCCTTTTCCGCGTACCGAAAGGTCGTCGCGCGCGAGATCGATGTCGGAATTGAGCGCGCACAGCTCAGCTACACGCAGCCCGGTCGAGAAAAGGAGCTCGAGAATGGCTTTATCGCGCAGGTACCGTATGCGCTTTTCAGCGTCCTCCTCTTTTTTTGCCGCTTCCTCGGGAGCTTTGAGCAGGCGATCGAGCTCGCTTGCGGTAACGATATCTATTTGCCGCTCCGGAAGCTTAGCCAGCTCGATGCGTTCCGGATTAAGGCCTTCGACGCCGCGTTTGCGGAGGTATTTCAGGAAGGCACGCAACGCGATGAGGTAGTAATTCTGGGTCCGTCGCTTCATCGTCGCGTTTCCCGTGCCTGGTTGGCGATTAAGCCAGAGGCGGAACTCACGAATCTTATCCTCGGTGATGTCGGAAACGTTCTCTATCTTCATCTGATCGAAGAAGACTTTGAGGTAATGCTCATAGTTTTCGACAGTTTTGACCGCACGACCCCGCTCAATCTCGGTATATTCGAGAAATTGACGCTTCATCGTCTGTGCATCCATGCAGAAAGTATAACAGCCAAAGTGCGCACAATATGAGTACCAGACCAGGCAACACTTGCGCTTTTAATCAAGGTGTGGTAAGGTACTGACAATGCTTACGAAACGAGTAAAGACCGCCGTCATTAAGGACGTAGCGCGCCACGAGAGCGATTCCGGATCTCCGGACGTTCAGGTTGCGCTTCTTTCGCGTAAGATCGAGGAACTGACGAAGCACCTGAAGAAAAATCAGAAGGACTTCCACAGTCGCCGCGGTCTTCTCCAGATGGTTGCGGATCGCCGCGCGCATCTGCGCTACCTCGAGAAGAGTGATAAGAAGCGGTATTCCGCCCTTATCAAGAAACTCGGATTGAAAAAGTAGTCGTCGGCCCTCTACAAGGGCCTTCGTCTTTTCGTACGTATGCAGGTGCTACGATAGAACGAGAGTTCTTTCGAGCACGATTTAATAAAAGCTAGTTTTCATTTTTATGCCTGTAATCAAGCATCCAGCACAGCGTGTGGGGGTTTTCATAGATACGCAGAACCTCTACCACAGTGCCAAACACCTTTATAAGAGCCGGGTAAACTTCCAGAAAGTTCTCGAAGAGGCGGTCGGTGACCGTATCATCGTGCGCGCTATCGCGTACGTTATCTCTACCGAGAGCGGTGACGAGAGCGCCTTCTTCGATGCCCTCACCAAGATAGGCATCGAAACCAAGGTAAAAGGCCTCCAAGTCTTCTCCGACGGCGCAAAGAAAGCCGACTGGGACGTGGGTCTCGCCATCGACGCCGTAAAGCTCGCGCCGAAACTCGACACGGTCATCATTGCATCGGGCGACGGCGACTTCGTGCCTCTTATCGAATACCTCGATATGAACGAGGGCTGCCAAGTGGAAGTCATCTCCTTCGGGAAATCTTCTTCCGCGAAGCTCAAGGAAGCAGCGCACGCCTTTACGGACATGTGCGAGGATCCGAAGAAATTCCTCATTGGCCACCGCGGCTAAAAGGCGCATGAACAAAACCCTGCACGAATGTGCAGGGTTTTGTTCATTTCATGAGTGACGAGCGGTTATACTTTTAGTACCTATGGCCGATAGTTCATCTCCAAATCCATACATCCGGACGTACGCCAAGGATATGGCGGCGCTTTCGAAGAAAACGGAAGAGGGAGCGGGCGTACCCCCTGGCTCTCCACCGCTTCCCGCTGCGCATCCGGAAGAACGGAAGTCGGTTCTTGCACGGCTTAGTAAACGGACGAATAAGGAACCCGCGCATGAGAGCACGCTCCTGCCCAATACGCTTCCCACGCCTCAGCCCAAGGCGGCTTCCATCGGAAGTCCTACGCTTGCGCGCCCTGAACCGCTTCCGCCTTCAGCCATTCCACCGCGCCCGAAGGTCGTGGTGGTCGCCCCGCCTCCTGCACCGCCGAAACCAATTGCACCGCCGCCGCGACCAGTTGCTATAGCGCCTCATCCTGTTCCGGTCTCCTCACCCCCGCCGCTCCCTCCGGTACTCGGCATTAAGGAACCGCCCTCACCGCTGCCGCAACTGGTACCGAAAGCGCAGGGCCCGAGCCCGCTTCATACTTACAGTAGCGACTTTTCTGATTGCATCGACACGAAGAATGCTTCGGCGTTCTCGGTGCTTGCGGCACAGTCAGATGCGCAACCCGTTACCCCGAAGCCAGTGCGCACCTCCTCGAAGTCGAGACGGGGACTCCTCATCACTATCGCAGGCATCGTACTTATACTCGTAGGGGGTATCGGGGTCTTCGCCGCCTATCACTATGTGTCTACGCATTCTGTAGTAGCGGTCGCTCCTTCCGTTCCGTCGCTTATTTTCGCTGACGAGCGGCAGGCGCTTGTAGGGGAAGGCCCGCAGTTAGTGCAAGCGATAGCGGATTCAAGCACGAATCCGCTTCCGGACGGCCAGGTGCGGGTGCTGTATCTCACGGTATCCTCCACCACCGCGAGCGGCAAGAGCGTGATAACACCGCTTGCCGGCGGCAGGCTCGTGGGCGCGCTCCAATTATCTGCGCCCGACATCCTCCTGCGTAATATCGCGCCGGAAAGCACGGTAGGCATCGTGCATGCCGGCAGCGAGACCCGTGCCTTCTTCATACTGAAAGTCCTCTCGTACGAACGCACGTTCGCCGGCATGCTGCAATGGGAAGGACGCATGCAATCGGATCTCGCTACGCTCTATCCAGAATATCCTCTTCCGGTAGCAACGCCCACCGTCGTTACCACCACGAAGATCGTGAACGGGAGGAAGGTCGTGGCGACCACGACCGTCGCAGCAGCCCCGGTGTTCAGCGCGGCACCTCATTTCGTCGATGAAGTCGCCTCGAATCACGATGTGCGGGCGCTCAAGGATGGTCACGGTCAGACGATCCTGCTGTACGGATACAAAGATAAAGAGACACTTATCATCGCCCGCAACGAAGCGGCATTCGCGGAACTGCTGAATCGTCTGGCTGCGACCAAGCAGCAATAGATTGTCGCTGTACCTCCTCGTGCTACAGTAGCGGGCATGGATACGACACATTTTCGCGATCTTCTAACGCAAGAGAAGACTACGCTTGAAGCCCAGCTTGCGACCGTCGGCCGCAAGAATCCCTCGAACCCTGCTGATTGGGAAGCGGTTCCTTCCGAGACGGGGCAAGAAGCCGATCCGAACGATCGCGCGACCGTTCTCGACACGTACGGGGAGAACACCGCCATCCTTACCGACCTAGAAATTCGTTTAGGGGAAGTGAACGCAGCACTCGTACGCATCGAAGCCGGAACTTACGGCGTCTGTCCGATCGGCGGAGAAGAGATAGAGATCGAACGCCTGACCGCAGACCCAGCAGCAAATACCTGCAAGGCTCATTTGGTCTAACGCAGGAGCGTTATGCAGACGCGCGGCCTCCGGCCGCGCGTCTTGCGTTACAATAAGCACGTGGCCGCTCGCACCGCCCCACCCAAAATAGAGACGCATGGCTATGCGCGCCTGTTCGCCGCACAGCCGCTCGGCGCTTCCGCTGAACTCGTCACCATCGAGGTGGATTTGACGCGCGGACTGCATTCTTTTTCCATAGTCGGGCTCGCCGATAAGGCGGTGGAGGAAGCGCGTGACCGCATCGCTGCGGCGATACGGCACAGCGGTTTCAAATCCCCGAAATCGGAGAATCGCCGCATCGTACTCTCGCTTTCGCCCGCGGACCTCAAGAAGGAGGGGTCGCATTACGACCTCGCGCTCGCGCTCGGGTATCTCGCGGCCCAAGGCGAGTTCGAACTCCCTGCGGAAGCAGCACTCTTCGCAGGCGAGCTTTCGCTCGACGGGAGACTCCGCACCACCCGCGGCATCCTTCCGCAGGTGCTTGCGGCAGCGCGGGCCGGATTCAAGACGGTATACGTCCCGCCCGGAAACGCGGAAGAAGCCCTCCTTGCGCCGGGGGTCACGGTATACGCGCCTGCGACGCTCAAGGAACTCATCGAACACCTGAACGGAACCGCTCCCCTCGTTCCTGCCACGAGCACGCATGACCGAGCCACGCCAAAGCCGCTGGTGGACCTCGCTGATATTAAAGGACAAGAGAGCGCGAAGCGTGCGCTCGAGATCGCTGCCGCCGGACGGCATAATCTCGTACTGTATGGGCCGCCCGGCACCGGCAAAACCCTGCTCGCGCGAGCCCTAGCAGGCATTCTTCCGCCTTTAACGCCCGACGAAGTGCTCGAAGTCACGGCGATACATTCCACGGCAGGGACGCTGCGCGAAGGGGCGCTATTCCATCCGCCCTTGCGCGCGCCACATCACACCATATCGCATACGGCGATGGTAGGTGGGGGAGCGTATCCGCGCGCGGGCGAAGTAACGCTGGCGCACAAAGGCATTCTCTTTCTGGACGAGTTCCCGGAATTCGACGCACGCACCCTGGAAGCGCTTCGGCAGCCGCTCGAGGACCGGGTCGTGACGGTCTCGCGCGCTCGTGCGAGCATCACGTTTCCTGCCGACTGCATGGTGGTCGCCGCCATGAATCCGGCAGACACGCTTTCAGCTGATGCAGAAGTGGCCGTGCGGCAGGCCCTCAAGCAAGCGCGCAAGATATCTCGTCCCATCGCTGACCGTCTCGATCTGTGGATAGAAGTCCCGCACATTCCGCACGAAGCCCTCGCGCAGCTGGGCGAAGGGGAGTCCTCCGAAGCGGTACGCGCGCGGGTGGCGGGTGCACGTGCGCGCATGCAGGCCCGTGCCGGTACCGATGTAGTGAACGCGCGGCTGACGCCGCGCGAGCTCACCGAGAGCAGTGGATTCACCGAAGAGGCGAAGCAAGCGTTGCTTAGTGCGGCGACTAAGCTCGATCTGTCTCCGCGAGCGTACCACCGCGTGATGCGGGTCGCTCGTACTATCGCGGACCTGGCCGGCGCAGGCAGCGTCACCTCGGCCCATATCTTCGAATCGCTGCAGTACCGCCCGCGCGGCATGTTCGGATTCGAATGATCACGTCAGAATCGGGTCGGCATAGAGTCCATGGGTCAGATCCTCTTTTGCTGCCCATTTTTGCAATCGTGAACCTACCTTCTCGAGTCGCGTGTCCGGTGGCGTAGCGTTCGTTATGAATACTCGTACGACCTTAAGCGGAAGCTCCGACTGCAAGTCAGCGACGATAATCTCATGACCCATATCCTTCAGACGCTTCAAGAGCGTCTCGATTGAATCGATCTCTTTATCGGGTTGCCAGGTAACGGGAGAAGGCGTAAGCACATGCTCTAGGTGCGTACGATAGAGCGGATCCGACCACGCGAGTTCCGGCTTTCCGAGTACTCCTGTTACGCTGACCACCTCTTTCCATTGGAAATGTTCGTTGAGTACGACATCGAGTCCCGCATACATCTGCACCGTTTCGCATACGGCGCGTGCAACGGCGACTTCCCAGCTGAACGATGCGCCCGTTCCATGCGAGAACGCAGGGATACCTCCTCTTGTATCCATAAGGACCGCATGCGCTATAGGTACGCCCCAGTCGAGCGACATATCTTTAAGTACTAGCTTGAATCCAAGGGTTTCGAGAAGACGCACTATCTCTTGTATCGTGGGATCGAGAGCAGGAAGCAATCCAAGATCTATGTCCGGACCGTTGATGCGGCAGCGCATCGTTATCCAATACGCGTCTCTCTCGAGGACCTCGAAGATTCCGCTGAGTGTCGCATCTTCGAGCGATGCACCGGCGGCGAGCCCCATGGTGTGATGGAGGGAAAAGAGCCGAGTCCTGGTCAATTTCGGTATGTATTCGTAATAGGCGAGTTCAGCAGGCACGAAGCAGTCTTCATCGCGGGAAATATTTCGCGCAGGAATCCACTCGGTGAGTTGGGCGCTCGAGAAAGCATCTCGAGGACCCGTGAGTTCCCCGAGATCCCAATTCTTTCGATGGTACAGATGCTCATAGGTGTCGATAGAAATACGATTCCGCGCCTGTTCGCCCGGTCCGATACCTGTCACGCGTTCAACCCCTTCCGCGAGCGCTGACCTGATCGCCTGCTCTTCGGTTATGCCTTTGCCTTCTGCAATGACCCCACCGTCTGCGTCATGAAGATAAAAGACCGGACAAAGCGCATCGAAAGCATTTTTAAGAAATGTTCTTTTCCCGAGACTGAATCCGCTCTGCTGTAACCCGGACTCGACACTCTTCCAGTCGATGCTCGTCTTGTTCATTGAAGTCCGTGTGCCTTTGTTCTCAATGTCAGAAAAGACCAATTCGAGGGAGGGCTCGGCTGATTTCTCCCGCGTACCTTCGAATTGAAAACCCTCGGTCGCGCAGAATGCCTCAAGAAGAGCGGCCTGCTCGGTCTCTTTCGGAGAGAGGGAAGGCGGAAGGAATCCATGGATCTTTTTATATGAGAATGCATCAAGAAGCCGTCGAGCTTCCTCGATTTTGTATACCGAAAGTATTTCGGCTCCATCAGGCAATGAATAGATTCCCTTACCTGGGAAGAAGGTGATGTATCGCTCGTGATTAGTCATTTTCTAGAGCAGTAAGGCCACTTCGAAGAAGCGGCCTTACTGGTACGGATGCGTGGCGCGGACGCTACGCGAGTCCGTAGGAACTTTCTCCCTGGCCAGCCATAAGCGACCGGCTAGAGGTGCGAAGGCTCGAGGCCTGATCCTGTCCCACCGTGATGGAGGCAGAAGAGACCTGACCTTGGCCCGCCATCAAGGGATACATGGTCTTTCCTTGGGCAGCGGTAAAACCGAGACGTTTTTGCATACGCGGTCTCGTTAATTGCTAAGTGCTTCACCAGAACCTATCTAGTGATGCTTGTAAATACTAGGGTGAGGCGTATAATATGTCATATCCGTCGACATGCACTCATAAAACGTCCTTTCTATGACAAAAAATAAGGAAATACGTGTTGTCAGTAACGCCGACAGAAATTAACTGCATGAATCAGCAGAACAGTTTTCAGATATCGCTTGAGGGCCTCGGACTTAGCGAAAACGAGTCCCGAGTCTACCTTTCCATGCTTTCGCTCGGTCCCGCGAGCATTTTGAACATATCCAAGGCTGCCGACGTGAATAGGACCACTATCTATAACGTGATCGAGAACCTGAATCGGAAGGGGCTTACTCGAGTCGATGCGCAGGGCTTCAAGAAATTGTATGTGGCTGAGCACCCCCGGAGGCTGGAAACGATGCTCGAACGCAGAAAAGACGATTTCAAAGAGCTTTTCCCTGAATTAGAAGCCCTCTTTAACCTGAAGGGCGGCCAATCCTTCGTTCGATATTACGAAGGGTCCGAGTCCGTGCGGAATCTGTACTTCGATCTGCTCGATGAGCTCGAGCATAACGAAGAATTCCTCGTCATCGGCGACCCTGAGAAATGGGAACAGGTGAACAAGAGCTTCGGCGCTGAATTCATCAAGCAGCGCAACAAACGGAAGCTCCGCATTCGGATGATGCTGACGGATTCGGAGACAGGGCGGAAATATAAGCAGTTCGAGCGGAATTTCCAAGAAGAGATCAAGTTCCTTCCTGCCGATTCGCGCATCGACACCAATCTGGTCATCACCTTGCGGAAGATCCTTATCCAACAGATGGTGAACCCGATAGTAGCCGTCACTATCGAGACGGGCAGCATCGTTACTATGCATCAAGAACTGTTCAATGTGATGTGGCGCACCTTATAGCGCGTTATACTTCTCGTATGCAAGTCACCGAAAGCGAACTGAAAACATTCATCCTCGATTCTGGACTCGTACCGCGCAAGGACGTGGACGCGGCCGACGAAGAGGCGAAGAAACGTAATCAATCCATCGGCGACATACTCGTCTCGCAAGGCGCACTGACGTCCGACGCATTGCGCCGCATCAAGGCGTACGTGCTCGGCATTCCATTCGTGAATCTCAAGGATAAGAAGATACCGCTCGAGGTGCTCTCGCTCATCCCGGAACCTATCGCGCGCACGCATAGCATCATCGGCTTCCGCAAAGAGGGGAATGAGCTGGAGGTCGCCATGCTCGATACGCAGGACCTTCCCGCCATCGACTCGGTGCGCAAGAAGACGGGGCTGAAGATATTGCCGCGCCTCACCGACGACGAATCGCTCAAGCATGCCCTCATGCAGTACCAGAAGTCGCTGAAGGAGGAGTTCGGCGACCTCATCGCCACCGAAGCGGGACGCATCAACGTCGTGAAGGACGCGAGCGGAGACGACGTTACGGGAGAAGAGCTCAAGAAGATGGCGGAAGACCTGCCCATCGTCCGCATCGTCGATACGCTTCTGCGCCACGCCATCATCCAAGACGCGTCCGATATCCATATCGAACCAATGGAAGAGGCGACCCTCGTGCGGTATCGCATCGACGGTATCCTGCACGACGCGATGACGCTTCCGAAGAATGCGGGTCCGGGCATCACCGCACGCATCAAAGTGCTCGCCAACCTCAAGCTCGACGAGAAGCGCCTGCCGCAAGATGGTCGGTTCAAGATGGAGACCGATGCCGATAAGGTCTCGTTCCGCGTGTCGCTCCTCCCGACCTATTACGGCGAGAAGATCGTGATGCGTCTTCTGCGCGAGACGGGAGAGGGCTTCACGCTCGAAGCGCTCGGCTTCCATGGCGAGAGCCTCGAGCGCATCCATTCGGCGACGAAGCAGACCACCGGCATCATCCTCATATCGGGGCCGACCGGTTCCGGTAAGACGACGACGCTGTATACCGTGCTCGATATCCTGAATCGTCCGGACGTGAATATTTCCACCATCGAGGACCCTATCGAGTACCAGATGAAGCGCGTGAACCAGACGCAGGTGAACCCCACCATCGGCTTTACCTTCGCGTCGGGACTCCGCGCCCTCCTGCGCCAGGACCCGAACGTCATCATGGTGGGAGAGATACGCGACGGTGAAACGGCATCGCTCGCCATCAATGCGGCGCTCACCGGACACATCGTGCTTTCCACTATCCATACGAACTCTGCCGCAGGCGCTATTCCGCGCCTCATGGATATGGGCGTCGAACCGTTCCTTCTCGTCTCTACGCTCCGCCTGGTCGTGGGGCAGCGTCTTGTCCGTCGCCTCTGCGACGACAAGGAGCAGTACACGCTTGATGATAAGGAACGTGCCAAAGTCGCTCCCGCTGAGAAATTCGACGCGGCATTCAAGTCGCTCGAAGACGAAAAGCTCGTGAAAGAAGGGAGCAAACTCGACACGCTCCCGTTCTATCATCCGAAACCGTCAGGAGAATGCGAGGACGGCTATAAGAGCCGTATCGGTATCCACGAGATCCTTACGGTATCCCCCGCGATACGCGAATTGATACTGCACAGCGAAGGACCCGACGCGGTGGAAGCGCAGGCACGCAAGGAAGGCATGCTCACCATGCTCGAAGACGGACTCTACAAAGCGGCGCGGGGCATTACCTCGCTTGAGGAAGTGTTGCGCGCAGTGAACGACGGATAATACCGGCGGGTACGCGTATCAGCGCGTGCTAAACTTTTTCCAATGAAGTTCCGCGTGAAGCTGAAGACGGAGAACGGGACCGAGGAGACGCGCATCATGGATACGTTGTCGCGTTTCGCCGTATATGGCGACGCTGAAAAAGAAGGAGCCACCGTTATTTCCATAGAAGAAGGAGGGGCGAAGGGGCTCTCGCTCGGAAAGATCGCTTCGTTCAATATCGGGAGCGGTATCAAGACGGAAGAACGCATCACGCTGACGAAAAACCTTTCAGCGATGCTTTCAGCGGGTCTCACGCTTTCGCGCGCGCTCGCGGTCATCGAGCGGCAAAGCCGCAATAAGAACCTCAAGAAGGTCGTTTCCGACCTCGAGGAGCAGGTGAAGAAGGGCACGTCCTTCCATGAAGCGCTGATGCTGCACGCGAAGATCTTCTCCAAGCTCTTCATTGCGATGACCAAGGCCGGCGAAGAGTCCGGTACGCTCGCGGATGCGCTCAAGGTGGTCGCGCGGCAGATGGACCGCTCGTACACGCTCGAAAAGAAGATCCGCGGCGCCATGATCTATCCGGGCATCATCCTTTCGGCCATCGTTGTCATCGGTATCCTCATGCTCATATACGTGGTGCCGACCCTCTCGAGCACGTTCAAGGAACTGGGTGTCGCGCTCCCGCTTGCGACGCGCATCATCGTGAATGCGTCCGACTTCATGGCGCACCACGTGCTGGAGGTGTTCGGCATCGTAGCGGTCTTCTTCGGGAGCATATTCGCTTTCACTCACTCAAAATTCGGAGGGCACGTCATCCTCGCGGTTTCCCTGCAATTACCCGTTATCGGGGACCTCGTGCGCGAGACATTCGCCGCACGCGCCGCACGCGCACTCGCCTCGCTTCTGGCGTCTGGCGTTGAAATGCTTTCCGCCGTCGAAATAGCCGCTGAAGTGGTGGGCGATAACTCGTTCGGTAAAGTGGTGACCGAGGCGGGTACGCGCGTGAGAAAGGGCGAAGCGCTTTCGGCAGCGTTCGCGGATCACCCGAAGCTCTATCCCTTCTTCATCGCCGATATGATCGCCGTGGGCGAAGAGACCGGAAAGGTCGCCGACATGCTAGGACAGGTTGCCGACTACTACGAAACGGATGTCGAAGATCGCACCAAAGATCTCTCCACCATCATCGAACCGATGCTTATGCTCGTGATCGGCGTCGCGGTCGGTATCTTCGCGCTCGCCATGATCACTCCTATTTACTCCCTTTCCTCGAAGATCTAAAGGATTCGGTGCGTTATCATACCTGCATGGCCTCTCGTCCGGCACGCGGTCTTTCCATGATAGATGTGGTGGTGGGTTCCGCCCTCATCCTGCTCATCTTCCTCTCGCTCACCAGTCTGCTGCGAGCGTCGCTCCTCGTGTCGTCGCTCGCGAAAGCGAAGGCAGGCGCGACCGCGGTCGCGAACACGCAGATGGAATACATCCGCTCGCTTCCGTACGATTCCGTGGGTACCGTGGGCGGTATCCCTGCCGGAACCATTCCCCAGACCGCGACTACCACCGAGAACAGTATTCCCTACGGCGTGCGCACGTTCATTGAATACGTGGATGACCCTGCGGACGGCACCGGTGCGGCAGATACGAACAGCATAACGACCGACTATAAGCGCATCAAAGTGGCCGTCACGTATACCGTCCACCAGAAGCTCCGCGAGGTGGATCTGGTATCCAATTACACTCCCGCTTCGATCGAAACGACCACGGGCGGGGGAACGCTGAAGGTACAGGTAGTCAATCGGAGCGGGGTGGGTGTCGCGGGGGCGACCGTGCATGTCGTGAACACGAGCACGAGTCCTGCGGTGGACGTCACGACCTTTTCGGACGCGACTGGTGTGGTGCTGCTCGGCGGGGCGGCGACCTCGACCCAATATCAGGTATTCGTATCGAAGAACGGCTATTCGAGCACCCAGACGTATGCGCGCGACGTCACGAACCAGAACCCGACGCCGGGCTACCTGACGGTGGTGAAGAATACGACCACGACGGGCACATTCCCGATCGACCTCCTTGCCTCGCTTACGCTCGGCACGTATTACCCCGTGCAGGCGACTTCGACCATCGACACCTTTGCGAACAGCACGAAACTCGCCTCGCAAACCGGGACGGCCGTTACCGGAGGATCGCTCTCGCTCGCGCAGGATGTAAATGGGTACCTAGCGAGCGGGTCGGCGCAATCGATCTCTATTTCGCCCGCACTGCTCGTGTCATGGACGACCGCGAGTACGACGCTTTCGGCTCCGGCCGGCACGACCGTAACGGTCCAGGTACTCGATGGAAGCGGGGCCCTCCTTCCGGACGCGGTACTCGCAGGCAATAGCGCCGGCTTCTTCGGAAGTTCGATCAATCTTTCGGGAGTATCGACCACCACTTATCCGTCCCTCGCCCTGCGGGCGAATCTTACGACCACTTCCACCAGCACCTCGCCTGCGGTCGCGACCTGGAGCGTAAATTCGCTCGTCGGACCGATACCGATACCGAACGTCGCGCTCGCGCTTGCGGGCGCGAAAACCATCGGGTCGACGGGAGCGGGGGCGCCCATCTATAAGACGAGCGTCGCCGCTACGACGAATGCGTCCGGCATCGCCGCGCTCTCGCTTGAATGGGACTCGTATTCCTTATCGCTTACCGGCTACGACATCGTCGATGCCTGTTACGCCGCGCCCTACGCGCTGCTGCCGGGGACCAATACCACCAACAATCTTTTCCTGGACGTTAATACCTCGAATTCGGCGCTCGTCTCCGTACGCGATAGTAGCGGAGCGACCGTCGCCGGCGCGACCGTGACCGTGTCGAAAGCCGGATTCACGCAGGATAGCGTGACGAGCGCCTGCGGAGCGGCATACTTCGGCGCGCTTGCGAGCGGCGCCTACACTGTCACCATAACCAAGGCCGGATACACCACCACCTCCTACCCGAACGTCACGGTAGCCGGAGACACGTTCTACCCCACTTCATTCCCCTAGCATGAAAGCCTTTACCCTTATCGAGGTCATCGTGCTCATTGCCGTCACGGGACTCCTGGGCCTCACCATTAACACGCTTATCGTGAACTTCTATCGTTCGAATGCCTATCTCATTCAAGAGACGTCCGCCATAGATAGTGCGCATCGCGGCCTCCGGGTCTCGTTCGAGGATCTCCGTGAAGCTTCGTACGGCGACGACGGATCGTATCCCATCAAGAGCGCCGCGACCTCCACCATCACCTTCTTCAGCGACGTGGACAATGATGGGTCGGTCGAGCGCATACGGCTCTATCTGACGAATGGCACCCTGTATCGCGGGGTGACCGATTCCATTTCGGCTCCCCCCAGCTATACCGGACAGCCGGAAGCGACGACCACCATTGCGACCTACGTGCGCAACAGCAGTACCACGCCGCTGTTCCGCTATTACGACAGCGATGGTAGCGAGCTCTCGACGACGACTGCGATCGATATATCGCAGATCGCTTCCGTATCCACGACCGTGCTCGTCGACATCAATCCTTTCCGCGCACCTGATATCCTTACCCTTACGGAAACAGCGACCCTCCGCAACTTACGATGAACCATCCTCCCCGTGGCTATTTAATGCTCCTCGCCCTCGTATTCGGGTCGATATTCCTGACGGTTCTCTTCGCGATGTCCAGTTACGTGCTGGTCGAGAACAAGCTCCAGACCGCGCAGACGGACAAAAGCAAAGGGCTCGCTATCGCGGAAGCGGGAGTCGAATACTACAAATGGCATCTCGCTCATTTCCCGAACGATCTACAGAACGGAACCGGAGCTGCAGGTCCGTATTCCATTCCCTACACGGACCCGGAGGGAGGACAGACGGGTACGATTTCCCTTACGGTGAACGGCAATAACGCATGCGGCAATATCACCTCGGTCGACCTTCAGTCGGTAGGAACTCCGACCGGCAGCGGAAGCTCCGCCACTATCTATGCCCGCTATGCGCGCCCTTCGGTCGCCCAATACTCCTATATCATCAACGACTCGGTATGGGCGGGAGCCGACCGCATCATTTCCGGTCCCTATCATTCCAATGGGGGAGTGCGTATGGACGGCACAGCCAACGCCCCGGTAACGAGTTCGCTCGCAACGTGGTCGTGCACGTCCTCCTACGGGTGCAGCCCGACCGCAACCAAGAATGGGGTCTTCGGCAGCGGACCGAATCAGACGCTCTGGAGCTACCCGACGCCCCAGATAGATTTCACCGCTATCGCTGCCGACTTCACCTCCATTAAGAACATCGCCATCGCGCAAGGCCGCTATTTCACCCGCTACAGCTCCGGTACTTCAGGCGTCTCCGCCTTCAAGGGCTATCATCTCGTGTTCAATGCGAATAACACGGTCACGGTCTATACCGTATCGAACGAGTACAATACCAATATCGGTGCGGCGATAGACGGTTCGAGCGACACGTCGGATTATGCGCGCATCCGGTCGGAGTCGCTGGTAGGGACCTACGCGATCAGTGCCACGTGCCCGCTTATCTATGTCGAAGATAACGTATGGATCGAAGGAACGGTGGCCTCGAAAGTTACGGTCGTGGCCGCCAACACCGTGACCGCAGGGGTATCGCCGAACGCTATGATTCCGAACAATATCACCTACACCTCGAGTACCGGCAGTGCAGGGCTTACCCTCATCGCCGAGAACGACATCCTTATCACGCCGGACTCTCCCAACAATCTGACGATCAATGGCATTTTCATAGCGCAGGGAGGCGCGTTCGGTAGGAATTATTACGGCTGTCCGAGTGCGTTCGAGCCCCGCGGGACGCTTACCCTCACGGGTACGACCGTCTCTAATAAGCGTACCGGTACGAAATGGGTCAACGGTTGCGGAGGCGGAAGCGACGCGGGCTACCAGACGCGTATCGACTCCTTTGACCGCAAGCTCTCTACCAGCCCTCCGCCATTCACCCCGTTCACCTCGACGGACTATAAATTCGTGGATTGGCGCCAGAAATAGGCTGTTCGGTGTGGGATTTTTGAGTACGCGTCGTCCGTCCCTGCGGCCGGACGCACTCCCTCTTGCCGTCGCAAATTTCAGCGCAGCCGCCTTTCGGCGCTGAAATTACCATGCTGCTCCGGCTCCGAGAGCCTCAAAAATTCCATCACCTCTCTTGAGAGATGGGGGAAAGGGAAGTGCTATCATTCGGATATGCTCATCGTCGGGAATTGGAAGGCCTATGTAGAAACGCTCGAGAAGGCCAAACGGCTCTATGCAGTAGCCAAGCGCCTGGCGGCTGCGGGACACCACGAGATAGTCATCGCGCCTTCTGCGCCGCATCTCGGATTCCTCGCGGGGGGAAATCGTTCAAGCGTCGAATTCGCCGCGCAGGACATTTCGAGCTCGCTTGGAGGGGCTGCTACCGGCGAAGTGACCGCGGGAGCGGTGGCTGGAGTGGGCGCCACCTATGTCATCGTGGGTCATTCAGAACGCCGCGCGGCAGGAGAAACGGATGCCCTCGTCCTCCAGAAGGTACAGCACGCGCTTGCGCACGGCCTCGTACCTATTTTATGCATCGGTGAGCGAGAGCGGGATGCGGAAGCGCGCTACCTCGCTCATTTGCGTACCCAGATCTCCCTCATCCTTACCGCGCTTTCTCCGCAAGAGCGCAAGAAAATAGTGGTCGCATACGAACCCATCTGGGCGATAGGAAAGTCAGCGACCGAAGCTATCACTCCCACCGACCTGAACGAAATGGTGCTCTACATCCGAAAGATCCTGACCGAATTCCTGCCGGGTAAGGGCGCGAGCAAGATCAATATCCTGTATGGCGGTTCGGTGGAGTCGGGCAATATCCGTGCGCTTGCCGCCGCATCGAGCATCGATGGATTCCTCGTCGGGCACGCAAGCACCGATGCCGCGTCCTTCGGTGCGCTCGTGAAAGCGGTTACCTAATCGTCATGAAGAGCGTACGCCGCATACCCAAGGTAATGAACGTGCCGGTCTTGGTGCGCGCAGCGCTCAACGTGCCGGTCGAGAATGGGGTCGTGACCAACACCTTCCGGCTTCGTCAGGCCCTCCAGACCGTTGAATTCCTTCAGAAAAAAGGAGCTCGCGTAATCCTCTGCGGGCACATGGGAGACCAGGGAACCGAGACGTTCGAACCGGTGTACGCCGCGCTGAAACCCATGCTCCCGCAGCTGGAATTCTGCCCGGTATCCATAGGGAAGGAAGCGCAGATGGCCGTGAGTTCGATGCGTCCCGGCGAGGTGCTCCTGCTCGAGAATTTGCGTCGGCATCGCGGCGAGAAACTCAACGATGCGGATTTCGCGAAAGAGCTCGCGTCGCTTGCGAGCTATTTCGTACAAGACTCGTTCGATACGTGCCACCGTGCGCACGCATCGATCGTAGGCGTTCCAAAATTGCTTCCCTCGTATGCCGGACTGTTAGTGGAGGAAGAGGTGAAGCAGCTGAAAAAAGCGCTCAAGCCCAAGTATCCTGCCCTCGCCATCATTGCGGGCGCGAAATTCGCGACGAAGGAGCCGGTCATAGTTTCCATACTCGACGCCTACGATCACCTCTTCATCGGGGGAGCGCTCGCGAATGATTTCATTCAAGCGGAGGGGCATGGCGTAGGCACCTCGCTTACGTCCGGCGGAGACGTGCGCGAAATGCGGCGGCTTTTGCGCAATCCTGATCTCCTGGTTCCGCGCGATGTCGTCGTCGCATCGCTTCCGGGTACACGAGGCGAGGGGGAGATCGTACCTATCGACGCCATTCCGAAAGATAAAGCGGTTCTCGATGTCGGTCCTGGTTCGCTTGAGGCGCTCGCCCCTTACCTGAAGAAAGCGAAGACCATTCTATGGAACGGTACGCTCGGCAGGTACGAGAACGGGTTCATCGAAGGTACGGAGACCCTTGCGCGCGCCATTACCGCAACGAAGGCGTACACCGTACTCGGGGGAGGGGATACTGTGGCGGCCGTGGAGTCCCTCGGACTCCAAAATAAATTCTCGTTCGTCTCGACCGGAGGAGGGGCGATGCTCGATTTCCTTGCATACGGCACGCTGCCGGGTATCGAAGCGCTTCGCTAGCTTCCGACCATCGTGCGGATCTTGTTCGCGACCGTCGCCATCTCGCCTTCGGCGTATTTCTTTTTGGTAAAACTAAGGACCCCATCGCCGTGGTATCGCGGAATGATATGGACGTGCGTGTGGAATACTTCCTGGTCGGCGGCCCGTTCATTGTTCATAGCGATGTTTATTCCTTCCGCCCCCACCGCCTCTCGTATCACCGGTGCGAGCAATCGAACGGTTTTCATGACCGCGAGCCAGGAAGATTCGGATATGTCGAAAATATTGCGAGAGGGGGCTTTCGGTATCACGAGCGTATGGCCCGGATTATTCGGTGCGATATCCAGAAAAGCGAGCGTTTCCTCGTCCTCGTATACGATCTCTGCGGGTATTTCTCGCTTGAGTATCTTGTCGAAAATAGTGTCATCCATGCGCACAGGATACCGCATGCGTACTCTGGTACAATCAGCCCACCATGTTCAAGCTTCATGACGCCCTTGATAGTGAGACACGCGCAGCGCTCGCAGAGTACGACGATTTCACGGCGGCCCTGCTCGCACGGCGCGGGGTTCGCACCGCCCGAGAGGCAGAAGCGTTCCTCGCTCCTTCGTATGACGAGCATCTGCATGATCCGATGCTGATGACGGATATGCCCAAAGCGGCGGAGCGGCTCGCGCGCGCCATAAGCTCGAAAGAGAAGGTAACGGTGTGGAGCGACTACGATTGCGACGGAATACCCGGTGGCGTTGTCCTCCATGATTTTCTTAAGAAAGCCGGCGCGGATTTCACGAACTACATCCCGCATCGCCACAACGAAGGCTATGGGATGAATATCCCGGGTATCGAGAAGCTCGCGCAGGAAGGCACGAAGCTAGTGGTGACGGTCGACGTGGGAATCGTCGACAACATTGCTGTCGCCCGCGCGAACGAGCTCGGCATGGAGGTCATCATCACCGACCATCATCTTCCGTCGGGAGACCTGCCGCCGGCGTATGCGGTCATCGACCCGAAAGCGCGACCTGACGAGACCTATCCCTTCAAGGATCTCTGCGGCGGCGGGCTTGCCTGGAAACTTGCCTGCGCGACGCTCGCGCATGGCTTTGCGGAGCGCGATGCCATTCCTCCCGGCTGGGAGAAGTGGCTACTGGATATGGCGGGCCTTTCGACCATCGCGGATATGGTTCCGTTGACGGGCGAGAACCGCGTCATCGCGAAGTACGGGCTCATGGTCATGCGCAAATCGCCTCGTCTCGGTTTCCAGAAGCTGTGCAAAGTCGCGCGAGTGAATCAACGATTCATAACCGAGGACGATGTCGGATTCATGATCGCTCCTCGCGTGAATGCCGCGTCTCGCATGGGGGAAGCGCGCGATGCGTTCCGTCTCTTCACCACGAGCGACGAGGTCGAAGCGGACGAGCTTGCAAAAAAGCTCGAAGCGCTCAATCGTTCGCGCCGTGCGGTGGCCGGAGCCACGACCAAAGCAGTGCACGAGCGTCTCGAGAAGCGGAAACTCGAAGGCGATCTCCCGAGCGTTATCGTAATGGGGGACCCCGATTGGCGACCCGGGCTTTTGGGCCTGGTCGCGAACGGCATCGCCGAAGAGTACGAGCGGCCGGTATTTCTCTGGGGCCGCGAAGGGAACGAGATTCTCAAGGGCTCCTGCCGCGCGGGCGGGAAAACGAGCGTGAACGACCTTATGCATGCTGCGGAAGAAGCATTCATCGAGTTCGGCGGGCATGCCGCTTCCGGGGGGTTCTCCATCGCTCCCGAAAAGATCTTCGATCTTGAAGCACGCTTGGTGCGGGCGCTAGAAACCCTCCCCAAGCACGATCTCGAAGAATGGAAAGCGGACGCTCCGCTCTCTCTCGAGCAGGTATCTACGAAGTTCCTCTATACGCTCGAACGCTTCGCTCCCTACGGCATGGGAAACGTGAAGCCGCTTTTCGCGCTGCATGACCTGCTGCTGCAGGAAGTCTCCTGGTTCGGGAAAGCGCAGGAGCATCTGCGGATCCGTATGCGTCGGGATGAGTTCGATGAGACCACCATCGAAGCGATCTCTTTCTATGCGAAACGGGACCTGGGGAAAGCGCTCGCGACGCTCGAAGCGGGGAAGCGCATTCATCTCCTTGCGCATCTTGAACGCGATCAATTCTCCAAGCGTCAGCCGGTACGGCTCCGGATCGTCGCGCTGCTCTAGAGCGGTATACTGAGGGTCATGCACTTCACGCTCTATGCCGATGGAGGATCGCGTGGGAACCCGGGGCCTGCAGGCGCAGGGGCCGTGGTGTTCGATAATCTGGGAAAACGCGTGGCCGAAGTATCCGACTATCTGGGCGTTGCCACGAACAATATAGCCGAGTACGAGGCCATCATTCGCGGGCTCAAGAAACTCGTCGAGACGTATGCTCCTGACGTGGTGCACTCGACCCCGCTTGCGATACGCATGGATTCGAAACTCGTCATCGAGCAGCTGAAAGGGAACTACAAAGTGAAGCATCCCAATCTCGTCCCTCGGTATTTGGAAGTGAAGAATCTCCTGGCGCGTTCGTTCGGCACCGTCACCTTCGAGCATGTGTATCGTGAATCGAATAAGGACGCGGACGCGCTCGCGAATCGCGCAATGGATAAGGGGGGATAATCCACGCCATGCCGGACACGCTCGCGCTCGTTAGTGTCATCGCGTTTGCCTGCGGCATCCTAGCTGCCGGCGCATTCCCTTTCTCATGGCCCTTCCTTGCGTTCCTCCTCCTGCTCTCGGCAGGTTTTTCCGTAGCCTGGTTTCTCGGGAGACGTGATGGATACCTGCTGCCGACGGTTCTGCTCCTGTGCTTCGCGCTCGGGAGCGCACGTTTGCTTCTCGCTCCGAGCGCACTTCCGCTCCCGCTCGTGCCGCTGGTAGGGACGCCGGTCACGCTTACTGGAACTATAAGCGGGGATCCGGATGTGCGCGAAACGAATCAACGTCTCACGCTCATGGTCGCTCGCGACGGAGTGCGTACCAAGGTACTGGTCGTCGCCGAACGCTATCCTGCCTATAGCTGCGGGGACGAAGTCACCGTCAGCGGAACGCTCGAACGGCCGCAACCATTCGATACCGATGGCGGCCGCACGTTCGCCTACGACACGTTTCTCGCCAAGGACGGCATCTTCGCGATGCTTCCGCACGCACGCGTGGCAAAGGTGGGGGAGTCCCATGCGCCGCTCGTCGTACTCGAACGGATACTCTATGGGGCGAAGCATGCATTCACGCGTGCGCTCGAGAACGCGCTTCCGGAACCGCACGCCAGTCTCGCCGAAGGGTTGCTTGCTGGCGGGAAACAAGGCCTCGGGAAAGCCTTACTCGATGCATTCACCATCGCAGGGCTCCTTCCCATCATCGTGCTCTCCGGCTACAACGTCATGATCGTCGCCGAAGCAGTGCTCGCCGGACTCTCGTTCCTTCCGAAACGCTTCTCTCTCGTTCTCGCCGCGTTCACTATCGTACTTTTCGTCGCCGCTGCGGGCGGGGGCGCCTCCGCGCTCCGCGCGGGCGTCATGGCAGTGCTTGCGCTCTTCGCACGCGCTACGCGCCGTACGTACGATGCGCTCCGCGTCCTGCTGCTGGTCTTCGTACTCATGCTCCTCATCAATCCGCTCGAGCTCGCCTCCGATCCGGGATTTCAATTTTCCTTCGTCGCGACCCTGGGACTCATCGTCGCGTCTTCCGCGTTCGAAGTCCGTCTTATGAAGATCCGTTGGCCGCTTCTGCGGGAAGTGGTCGCGACCACGCTCGCGGCCCAGCTTTTCGTGCTTCCGCTCTTGCTGTACCAAACCGGGAATCTCTCGCTGGTCGCCATTCCCGCCAATATCCTCGTCCTTCCCGTCGTCCCGCTTACGATGGCGCTTTCGGCGATTGCTGGGCTCGTCTCGCTTCTCGTTCCGTTGGTCGCGATATATGCGGGCCTGCCCGCGTATCTATTGCTCTCCTATATCACGGGAGTCGCAACGGTGGCTGCGGGGTTGCCGCTCGCGCACGTCATCGTTCCTGCGTTTCCGGTCGCTCTACTCGCGCTTCCGTATGCGGGCATCGCGTGGTTCGTACTGCGGCTTGGGAACGCTCAGTCGAAAATGCTCACCAGATAGGTATCCATGTCCCGTTGGGGTAGGTCGTAGAAATGCTGCGCCGTATCATGCAGCTTGGTGGCGAGAGCGACTCCTATGAAACGCCAATGCCAGGGCTCGTACTGATAGTACGTATTTCCTTTTGGGTAGGAGAGGATGAACCCGTACTTGTACGCGTTCGCATCGAGCCATATTCCTGCCGGCGAAGTCGCAAAGGCAAGCGACGTGCCTGCGATGCTTTTGGTGGTCAGGTCCACCGCTGTGCCGAGCTGATGCTCGGAATAGCCCTGATCGGCGGAAAAACGGTTCGAGCCCGAGCCATAGGTTACGGTGTAGCTCGATTTGAGCGTTTTCTGCTCGGCGAACGAACGATAGCCGGAGAGCGCGACTATGGGAACGCCCGCATCGCTCGCGTCGGTCAGCATGTTCTCTAGGAACGGCTTCACTTTGCTGTGGATCTGCAGATGCCGGCTCGGGTCGAGCTGATAGAGCGGGTCTATTTCAGAAAGGCTTGAGGGGATGTAGTTCTCATTGAGGAAGTACACTCGCGAATATTTCTGCAGGAGTTCTTTATCGGTCTGCGAGAGCTTCGTGAGCGTCGTTACGGTACTGGCGATCTGATCGACCTGCGTGCCGAGCGTGAGGTTCTTCTGCACTTGCTCGGCGAGCTGGGCCGATAGCTGTTCATTGTCCGCGCGCGTTCGCGCGAGTTCGGTGGCAACCGACGTCTTCGCTGCAGTGGTGCTCGCGAGCTCGCTGCGCGTTTCTCCCAAGCGCGTGCCCAGCGTATAGGCACCGTATCCGGCTCCGCCCCCTATCACTAGAAGGATGCCGAGGGCGAAGAGGAGTGCACGAGAATCGCCCCGAATCATGGGGCGATTCTAGCATGCATTATGGGTTGTTACGCTGCCGCGCTGAAGCGATCCTCGATGACGGTCCAATTCACATTGTCGAGGAAGGCCTCCACGTAGCTCTTCTTGTCCGCAGGGACGTAGTCGACCATGTAGGCGTGCTCCCACATATCGAGCGCGAGGATGATCGGGAGTCCTGACAGCTGTCCGAGCTGGTGATCGTCTACCCATGCGGTATGCAAGGTCTTACCGGGTGCATCGTAGTAGACCACCGTCCAGCCGATACCGCGCGTACCGGCTACCTCCTTGATGTGCGATATGAAATTCTCGCCGCTTCCGTATTTTTCCGCTGCGGCGAGCGCGAGCGCGGACTTCGGGTCGCCTCCTTTCGTTCCTTCGAATTGCTCGAAGTAATACTCATGCATGCGCATGCCATCGAACTCGAATCCGAGGCGACGACGCATCTCGGCGATGGCGAATTTTCCGCCCTCGTCGTCCGTCTGTTGGTATGCGGCAATGGTCGCCATCAGTAGATTCACGTTCTTCACATATCCTTGGTACAGCGCGAGGTGCACCTCTATCTGTTTCTGCGAAAGGCCCTTGAGTTCCGGTAGATCGAACGTACGTGCGGTGTAAGTCATATAGGTCCAGTATACCAAGAGCATCTAAAGGTACGATGATATGCTTTTGGCATGGAAAGCCTTAATCTGTCCGAACAGGAAAAACGAAGGTCCGCCGCGCGCCAACAGCTTCGTAATGAATTACAGGCGAAAATGATGAGCAAGGCGTTTCCGAAAAGCTCCGAACCGATACGGGAGTGGTTATCCGAGGAGGAAGGGCCCGCACTTGCGCAGCGGTTCGGGGACTGGTTCGACAAAACAGGAGGAGTGGGCGTTGACCCCGCGCGAGAAGAAGATATTACGGCGCTCCTCCGAGAGTTGCAGGGCCCGACCGTCCACTAGCCCCAATAGAACGGCGTATTCACGCCCGCTTCAGCAACGATGACGTTATATGAATACGTTATCCGGAACTAAACTTCGTTATCTTTCTATGGCAACCGTCATCAACAATCCGAACACTGACACCCCGTCTTCCAGCGGGGGCTGGGGAGTCGCTATCATCATTCTCGCTATTATCGTGCTCGGCCTCCTCGCGTTCTTCGTCTTCGGACGGGGTACGGCTTCGGGAGGTGCAGGAACGACGCAGGTGAATATCCCGGTCAGCACTGGCTCGGGTGCAGGCACGGCTCCGGCACCCACGGGCGGCTCGGCAGGAGCAGGCACCGGTGGTGCGGCAGCAACCGGCTATTAAAAAGAAAGGCCCCGTACGGGGCCTTTCTTTTTAACGAGCGCTTGATTACAAGTTTCCGCAGAACGGGTTCGCTGCCTTGTGCACTTCGAAGTGCAGGTGATTACCGGTCGATTTACCGGTAGTACCGACATATCCGATGAGGTCGCCCTTACTGACGCTCGTGCCTTCGGAAGTACCGAGACGCGACATGTGTCCGTAGAGTGTTTGCGTACCGTTGGGATGATTGATGACGACGTAGTTACCGAAACCGCCATTCCAGCCCATACGCGCGATGATGACGGAACCGCTTGCAGCAGCATATATAGGTGTGCCGGACGGTGCGCCGATGTCGACACCGTTATTATCATGGATTCCTTGGGTGCAGATGCCGCCGGGAAGCGGATTCGAGAACCCGCCGACGCTCGGAAGGCTGACGCTTCGCTTGGTGGTGGTGGTGGTCTTGGCTTTCACCGTGGCTGCGGGTGCAGCAGCAGGTTCGCCATCAGGAATGATGACCTTAGCGCCGATGGTGAGGCCTTCGCCGTCCGCCAGTCCATTGATAGCGATGATGTCCTGCGGGTCGCCGCCGTATTTCTTGGCAAGCGAGGCAACGGTCTCTCCCTTCGTGACCGTATGCTCGATACCGGTTACTGGAAGTATGACCAGAGTGCTCCCCGGCTTAAGCGCGCTTTTTGCGGTGAGGTTGTTCGCCCAGAGAACCGTATTCACTGAAATGCCGTTCTTGCTGGCGATGGAAGAGTACGTATCGCCGTCCACCACCGTATAGGTGCTGATCTCGCCGCCCGAGCTTCCATGATGTACGTCTGCGATGGTGCCATCGGGGCCAGAATTGGCCATAAGGGCGGATCCTTCGGAAAGGGGCACGCTCGAATCGCCCTTTTCGGGGTTCGGGTCGGGATTCACCGCAGCCTCCAGCAGCGGCAGGCTCACGTCATGGACCAAAGGCGGAGTACCGCCCGGGTTCGCAGCTTGAGCGCTAGCAAAAAACGGCCAAAACGCGCTGGTTGCGATAGGGAAGGCGAGGAGAGAAGCACCAGCTACGATAGCTGCGAGGGCGGTGAAACCAGTGGCCAGATCTGCGTTCCGATTCTGCGCACGATTTGATGAATCGGAAGGGTTTTGAGGGTTCGAAATAAGGGGGGCGATGGAACTTCAGACAATCTTCAGGATACAAAAATGGCTTACATAGGCCATCTCTTGAGTTTCAGAGTATCAAGTGACCTGGCCAGTATACCCTGGGAGGTGCCTCGGTCAACGGGTTGACAAAGCACCTGTTGAAAGCATGAAAAATTGACATATGTCAATAAAACATGCCGTAATGTAGCCTCACAATAGGCCCATAAGACCCCATCACGGTATAGTGAACTGATGCGGTACCTTGAGGGACTCAACGAACGACAGAAGGAGGCGGTCCTCTCCACTGAAGGGCCGATTTCGGTCCTGGCCGGAGCAGGCTCGGGCAAGACCCGAGTGCTCACTACCCGCATTTTCCACCTCCTGCGGGAAGGAACGCCGCCAGAGAAGATACTGGCGGTCACCTTCACCAATAAGGCCGCCCGCGAGATGCGGGAACGCCTCGCGCTCCTGGTGGGGGACGGACCCTTGCCCTTGGTGGCCACCTTTCATGGGCTCGGAAGGGAACTCCTGCAGAGCTATGGGCGGGTCATCGGCGTCCCGCGCTATTTCAGCGTCTACGATCGGGATGATTCCGAACGCGCGATCAAGGACGCGCTCAAGGAGATGGATATCGACCCGAAAGAAGTGCCTCCGCGACAGATACTTTCACGCATTAGCAAAGCGAAAGGAGAAGGGATGACCGCCCAGAGCTTCAAGGAGAAGCACGGAGGCGAAGGGTTCCGCTCGCGTATCGCGTCGGAAGCGTGGCTGAAGTACGATGCCACGCTCGAGAAGGAGAAGGCACTCGACTTTGACGACCTCATTTCCAAACCCGTGCACCTCTTCGAGGCGCATCCGGAAATGCGCGCGCTCGTGCAAGAACGATTCAGCCACATCCATGTGGATGAGTATCAAGACACGAACGAACTGCAAGGACGTCTCGCGAACATGCTCGCCCACAAGCATCGCAATCTTTTCGTGGTGGGCGATATCGATCAGACCATCTATACGTGGCGGGGGGCGACTATCGAGAACCTGCTTTCGTTCGATGAAACGTATCCGGAAGCGAAGACCATCGTGCTCGAGCATAACTATCGTTCGACGAAGACCATCGTCGCCGCGAGCAATGCGATCATCGAGAAGAATAAGAACCGGAAAGAGAAGCGTGCGGTGACGGATAATCCGGACGGCCACCCGATACGATTGCACGTATCCGATACCGCCGAAGAAGAAGCGCGCTTCATCGCACGGCAGGCACGGCAGTTCATGCGGGAGGGGATGGTGCCGGAAGAGATCGCCGTGCTGTACCGTACCAATTTCCAATCACGCGTGCTCGAAGAGGCGTTTCTTGCGCAGGGCATACCGTACCGCCTTTTAGGTACGCGTTTTCTCGACCGCAAAGAAGTGAAGGATGTCATCGCGTGGGTCAGGCTCGCGCTTGAGCCCGCTCGCGAAAGCGACCGCGTGCGCGCCGTGCAAGCGCCCCCGCGCGGCATCGGAAAAGTAACGGTAGCGAAGATAGCCGCCGGAAAAACAGAAGGACTGCCGGCGGCCGTGCGCGCGAAAGTCGATGCATTCGAATCGCTCGTGCAAACGCTGCACGAAGAAAGCAAGTCGGCCGCGCCTTCTGCATTCGTCAGGCGCGTCATCCAACTCTCGGGACTCGAGGACGCGCTGGCCAAGGGCGGAGAAGACGATCAGGAACGACTCGAGAATGCGAAGGAGCTCGCGACGCTCGCGAGCCGCTACGACCACGTGCCCGGAGAAGAGGGCATCGCCGCATTCCTTGCGGACACCGCACTCGCCGGCGATCAAGACGAGCTCGACCGTCCCCAAACGAACGAGAAGAATAAAAAAGGCGTGACGCTCATGACCGTGCATGCCGCGAAGGGTCTCGAGTTCGATGCGGTCTTCGTGACCGGACTTGAAGAAGGCCTCTTCCCGCACGAAGGCATGAATCAGGAAGAGGAACGCGACGAGGAAGAGGAGCGCCGTCTTTTCTATGTCGCCATGACCCGCGCGAAGCACCACCTCGTGCTCACCATGGCGCGCGTCCGTCGTATATACGGAACGGATTATCTTTCGGAACCGTCCACCTTCCTGCACGATATCGACCCGGGACTCATGCAGGTCAATTATGGCGAAGAGGAGCACGAGGATATCATCCACATATAAAAGTATGCAGGCGAAACAAGCTCTCGGCCAGAACTTCCTCATGCACCAAGCCACCGCCGACCGCATCGCGGACGCCGCCGGCCTTCGCAAGGATTCGGTCGTGCTCGAGATAGGGCCCGGTACCGGCATGCTCACCCGTTCGCTTCTCGCTCGAGCAGGGAAGGTCATCGCAGTGGAAGCCGACAGGGAATTGATAGCGCCGCTGCGGGAAGCATTTGAAACCCCGCTTGGTACTGGCGCTCTTGAGATACGAGAAGGGGACATCCGCAGC
The DNA here is from genome assembly GCA_028286525.1 of Parcubacteria group bacterium. Lineage (GTDB taxonomy): Bacteria > Patescibacteriota > Minisyncoccia > Phycocordibacterales > Phycocordibacteraceae > C7867-001. The sequence goes on from JAQBRL010000016.1 coordinate 41,770, forward strand.
TTCGATCTCGGGACGCTCCCCTCTGGATACGTAGTCGTAGCGAATATACCGTATTACATAACCGGAGAGATCATTCGCACCCTTCTCACCGCACGAAACAAGGCCGCAGCAGTCACGCTACTCGTCCAGAAGGAGGTCGCGGAGCGCATCGTACGCAGCCGGAAAGAGAGCCTGCTTTCGCTCTCGGTAAAAGCGTACGGAACGCCGAGCTACAAATTCACCGTGCCACGAGGGTCTTTTCGTCCCGCGCCGAACGTGGATTCTGCCGTGCTCCATGTTGCGGATATACAGCCACCTTTCGAGAACGAGACTCTAGAAGCTCGGTTTTTCGAGGTTCTGCATGCGGGGTTCGCCCATAAGCGCAAGCGGCTCGCGAAGAATCTGGAAGCACTTGCGCCTGCGGAAATGATCGCGCGTGCGTTTTCAGAAACCGGGCTGGATGTGAATGCACGCGCGGAGGATATTCCGCTTTCTACCTGGAAACAGCTGGTGGGGATACTCGGGGGATAAGCTCGGGATAGCGAGTGGAAAAACTGTGCACAATGCACAGCCGCACTCATCAGTTACTCATGAAATAGCGCCTGCGTGCTACTATTTTTGTACGTACTGTGGCTTATTCTCATCGCACCACTCTCATCATCATCGCATCGACCGTTTCGGTTGCGCTCATGGTCGTCGCGGTCCTCACTTCGGGCCCTCTGCCCTTCCATCTGCAGAAAGTCGACGCCGCATCTACCCATGATCTGCTCGTTTCGTACGCCGCCAAGGACACGGATGGCGACGTTCTTCCCGACTGGGAAGAGGCTCTCTACGGGACGGACCCTAATAACCCGCACAGCGTAAGCGCCACGGTCACCGACGGCCAGGCCGTCGCTCAAGGCCTCGTCAAGCCGAAATTCGCAAGCGCGACCACCACGCCGGTTAGCGTCGCAAGCATCCCGGGTACGGATTCAGGACCCCAGACCCTTACCGACCAGTTCGCGCGCGGTCTCTTCTCGCAATATCTTTCGAAACAGGACCCTAACAATCCACCCACCCCCGAAGCGATAGCGACGTTCGTCGAGGGAGCGGTGAATGACTTCGTGAATTCGCAGCAGATCCCGGACGCGTACAATCGGGGGCAAGTGCAAGTCGTGGGCAGTGGCCCGGATGCACTCTTGAGCTACGCCGCCAGCGCCGAGAATGTGTTCGCTGCACACACCGTCGCTACCGATAGAGGCGAGCTTGAGTACTATGCCGACGCGGTAGAGAAGAACGACCTGACCGCACTCGCCCAAGTTAAGAAAATAGGTGCCGCGTATACCGCCATCGCCAAGGGCTACATCGCGGTCCCGGTACCGAAGGAAGCTGCAACGCCGCATCTTGCGGTGGCGAACGCGCTTGCGCGACTTGGAAGCGACATTACTGATATGAGCACCATGCAGAGCGACCCGCTTCGCTCCTATCTCGGCCTCGCCAAGTATGAAATCGATGCTCCGGCTTTCGTACAAGCCATGACTTCGCTTGAGGGTGTCTATGCGAGCGAGCAGGTGGTGGTGCCTTCCGGTACCGGAGGCTCTTCCTTCTACAGCGCCATGGTGAGCGCCTCCACAGTTACAACGCCATGAGTTGGTCCCGACCCATCGTTTCGTTGCTTCTCATAAGTATCTTCGCGACGAGCGGCGTGATGATCCAGCCCCGAGCAGTCTACGCTCAACAAATCGTCCATGACCCCATAAGTCATGTGACGGGTTTGGCTGATCTCGCAAAAAATACGATCACCTCGGCGAAAAGCATCATTACGGGAGCGGCGTCTGCAAAAATTCTCACGAATCCTATCTTCTATCGCATTGCGCAAGCTGCTATTCAATCCATGGTGAAGAGTACGGTCAATTGGATAAACTCCGGCTTCCAAGGGTCGCCCGCGTACGCAACGAACCTTTCGGGTACCCTGCAGGACGCTGCGGATGTCGCAGCGAAGCAGTTCGTGGGGCAGCTCGCGACCCAGTCGGGGATTAAGTCTCCTTTCAGCGATAAGGTGTCGCAGACCATTCTCTCCACCCATTATCTTTCAACCTCGCGAGATGGATTCGCGCTCCTGAATCCGTACACCTTGAACAAAGTGAGCTCGAATGATGCAGCGTTCCTGAGAGGGGATATCAGTCAGGGCGGATTCCAAGCATGGTTCGCGACCGTACTTAATCCGCAGAATAATCCTATCGGAGCAAGCAATCTTGCTCAAAATGAACTGAATAAGCGCGTAGCCTCCGCGGTAGGCCAAGTACACGAGGAACTGGGCTGGGGAAACGGATTCTTCTCGTTCCGCACCTGCGATAAGCCGGCACCCGCTTCGAGTGCGTCATGCCCAGCGGGCACTATAGATACTGGCGATGGGTCAGGCTGCCAGGCAGGGTCTGGTGCTCCCGTGAGCTTAAGCCAGAATAGTTCATGCCTTTCAAGCAGTATTAAAACGCCCGGTTCGGTCATTGCAGGGTCCCTTAACCACACGCTCGGATTGGGAGCCGACTCACTGGTTCAAGCGAAAGATTTCGATGAAATAGTGAATGCACTCATGGGGCAGCTCTTGAATAATGTTCTTGGGAGTTCGGGTCTCGGCGGACTTTCAAAGGGATCGACCGCAACGGGCGGACGAGCCTATTTCAATCAACCAACGAGCAGTAATACGAGCGCGAGCGTATCGGCAGTAAGTACTTTTACGCAGCTGCTTGATCAGCAAACTACCGCGCTGCAGGAATACCTCACGAACTGGCAGAGTGTCGGCGCTGCTGCGAACGCTGCGAAGACCGCACTCACGGCGAGTACGTGCGTACCCGGGGCAGCGAATATCGTCACCACGCAAGTCCAGCCGGTCATTACGCAAGCAGCCACCGCCGTCGGTACTGTGCCGAACGCCCTGAACGCCATCGATAAGATACGCTCGGCTGCGCTCGGAGCGGCCACTGCCGACACCAGCACCCAGACCACAGTGCTCCAGCAAGCGTCCGCCGATTACGCTGACCTTCTCGCTTCGAGCGCCTTCCCGAGCCTGAACGATTTCACGAACGCCGCCGCGCAGAGTACGGACACCACCGGCACCGGCCTTTCTCCTTCCCTTCTCGACCAGATGAATCAACTCACCGCGCAGGCGAAGTGCGGCCATTAAATCTATGCGTATAGCACTGCAGCACCTAGCGCTTCTCGGTCTGGGAATCCTGTTTTTATTCGCACCAGCCCCTGCGGTGCATGCACAGACGACCGCTCCGCCTGCGTCGGGAGGTTTCCCTGCACAATTCACCGATTCATCCGGAATAATCCATAAATTGGTAGCAGGCTCGCAGTACACGCAGACCCCCGGAACTCCACGGCAGTGCGCGAAATATACCGGCTTTGCGAATGATTACGGCTGCATAAATCCTGACGGGACGCTCGACCAATGCTTCGTCGGCCCGAACGCGATACCGAGCTGTACGACTCCGAAGACCGCAGATGGGGGCAGTACGACCTCGTCCCAAGTCGCTAATACGAGCCTTACTACAAATACTGATGCTAGCGGTAAAACCACCGCAGATGCTCAGCCCGTCGATAAGAGTTGCAGCATCAATACGCTTGATATCTGTTTGGCTAACGCAGGCACCTGGATCATAAAGCAGATCGCACTCCTGTTCCTTTTCATCGCTAGTTTCTTTGCAGGACTTTCAGGGTTCCTTTTCAATTGGATCGTCTACATAACGGTCTTCCAGTTCGGGAATCTCATCGGTAATAATCCCGGCATGCTCGCCGCGTGGGGAGTGCTTCGCGACATCGGCAATATCCTTCTTCTGTTCGGATTCATCTTCATGGGCATCAGCACTATTCTTAATCTGCCGGGCAATGAGTTCACGGCGAAGCGCGCGCTTCCCGCACTCATCATATTCGCGATATTGATGAACTTCAGCCTCTTCGCAGCCGAAGCGGTCATCGACACCAGCAACGCTATCGGAACGACACTCTACAAGCAGGCGAGTCAGGGACTCTGCACGTCCGGGGAGAGTCAAATCGACTGCGCAACCAACAAAGGCATTGCCGGCTCTATATTCAAGGTTTCCGGTATTTCAGCCATATTCAATAAAGACGCTGCCGCGCAAATCCCGGGAAATGATTTCGGAGCGGTGATCGAGATACTCGGGCTCGCCATATTCGCCGCAGTGACCGCATTCGTCTTCTTCGCGGCGCTTTTCCTTTTCATAACGCGTGCCGTCGTGCTCGCTTTTCTTATGGCGGTCTCGCCGATCGGATTCGCCGGCATGGCGGTCCCGCCTCTGCACGAATACGCTTCTATGTGGTGGCAGCAACTGTTGAAGCAATCATTTTTCGCTCCTATCTATATCCTGCTGATCCTCATCAGTATTAAATTCATGGAGGGTATAACGACCGCGCTCAATACCGCCTCAGGAGGAGGCGCTACGCTTCACAACCTTGCGGACGCTTTCAGCGTTACAGGAGCTTCGAACGTGAGCATGGTGGTGGACTTCATGCTCATCACCGGCTTCATGCTGGGCTCGCTTATCATCGCGAAGCAGATGGGTGCAGCGGGAGCTGACCGCGCGACGAAATTCGCAGGTGCTGCAACATTCGGCACAACCGCATTCATAGGACGTCGTACGGTGGGCCGTGCTATGTATAGCGGCGCAAGCGCTCTGCGCGGTACGAAATTCGGCCAAACGAATACGGTAGGGAAGTTCCTTGTGAATAGTTTTGATAAAGGATCTAAGAGTAATTTTGATGCGGGACGTGCAATTTTGGGTGGAATTGCAAAATCTCAGCATCTTGATATAGGAACTGCACAAAAGGGTGGCTATGCAGGAATCGTGCATGCCGAAGAAGAGAAGCGTAAGGAATTCGCGAAGAAACTCACGGCAACGAAGGAAGATAAGAAGGTGAAGGAGGGCCTTCAGACCACGAAGAATCTTCTCCAGGGCGAGTTACAGGATGCGGAGGCAGAACTCGCGGCGCAAGTGGCAGTGAATGAAGCTGCACTGAAACCTACTCGCACTGCGCTGGCTCAAAAATACACGCAGCTCCAACAGGCTCGTGCATCAGGCAACGCTGCCCTCGCAGCAACTCTCGAGAAGGAGTTCGAGAATGACACGAAAGCATACGAACTTGAAAAGGAGGTGGCCGATAAGAAACTTGACCCTGCCAAGGCGCGAATGGCCGAAGCCAAGAAGTATATGTCTCAAACCGACGGTCAGCTTAAGCAAAATGGCCAGGAGCCTCAGAGACGTTACGCAGAAAGTCTCGACAATAATATCCGCAATCCTCTTGATTGGTGGAGCTACGCTGGTGGTGTGGGCAATGATGCCGATCACCATGCAGCGACTGAGATTCTTAAGAATCTAGACAAGAGCGAGAACGAAAGAGTTGTTGACGCTATCAGCGCGCTTGGTGGAAAATTGGGTGGAGGTGGAGGTGGCGCTCCACCCGCTGGCGGGGGAGACGCGGCAGCCCATTAAGGTATGAGTGAGATCGAACAGAAGGGAATGGGTGTAGACCAAGCAATAGCGACTCTCGTGGATGATCTTCCGCGACCCGTTCGAGAATTCGTTCTTGGTCCTGAACGCGATCGCATTTCGCTTTCTCTCACGCAAAAATACAGCCTGCATGCCGATCAGGCGGCCGCATTCGAACAAACGTATCTTTTCCTCCTTCTCGGAGTCAGTTCTCCTGAAGAATTCGCGCAAGCGCTCAAGAACGCCGGAATAAGCGAGGAAACGGTTCTGGGTCTCACCAACGATATAAATGAGCAGGTGTTCAAGCCGTTGCGCGCGAAGATCCAAGAAAGCACAGGTACGCCTCCCGACTCGTCTGCTCCAGCAATCCCCGCACCTGTCATCCCTTCTACGAGCGGTGGTGCTTCCGCCGTATCCAAAACCCCGATTCCTGTAGCACCACCGCTACCTCCACCTCCAATACCTCGGCCGATCAGTGCGCCTCCCGCCATGCCTATCGCCCGTCCTGTTCCCCCTCCCCTGCCGCCACCTCCGCCTGCCGTACCTTTATATGATACGGAGCCCGCAATGCGCACTATGGCGACCGATATGCAGGCAGCGAAAGAGCATCGCGTTCCAGAACCGTTGTTCTCTCGGCCTGCGCCCGCAGCTCCGCTAGCACCTGTAGTTGCTGCGCCACTACCTCCTCCTGTCGAACCACCCGCACCGCACCGCACCATGTCATCTATCGTGCCGCCGCCGCTTCCGCATGTATACGAACCGCCCGCAGCATCTAGAGCGCCTCTCGCTCCGCCACCGCCGAATCTTCCGGGCGCACCTACCGCGCCTCCATACAGCGTCGACCCGTATCGCGAACCGATGGAATAAAACGACGCGCTCGTCGGTTATACTGGTACGTAATGGAGTACCAGGTACCGCAGTTCATCGAGGTCGAAGATAAGATATTCGGTCCGTTCACGCTCAAGCAGTTCATCTATCTCGCCGGTGGGGGAGGGCTTACGGCCATCATCATCCTGTACGTGCGGCCGCTCGTGCTTACCTTCGTACTTATCGCTCCGGTTCTCGCGCTTACCGGCGCGCTGGCGTTCTATCGGATGAACAACAAGTCGTTCATCGAGCTGCTCGAAGCGGGTTTTAACTACTACACCAAGGGCAGGCTCTATCTCTGGAAGAAGGAGGAAGCCGTCGAGATGCCGGTGGCCGCAGCGCCCGTCGTGGAAACACGCCAGAAACTAGGCCTTTCCCGTGGCCGGCTCCACGACTTAGCATGGTCGCTCGATATCAAGGACCAGAAAGCGGGAGAGGAATCCCAACCGTAATATATGGCAGTCCCGCAACCCACCCAGGCATTCGTGCCCGTCAAAGAAGTCCGCAACGGCATCGTCATCCTCAAGGAGGACGGATATCGCGGCATCATGATGTGCTCCGCCATGAACTTCGCGCTTAAATCGGAAGATGAGCAGACGGCCATCATCCGAGGGTTCCAGTCCTTCCTGAATACGCTCGATTTCTCGGTCGAGGTGGTCGTGCACTCCCGGAAAATGGACATTCGTCCGTACCTGGCACTCCTCGAGGAGCGGCTCGATGCGCAACAGAGCGAGCTCATGCGTATCCAGCTGCGCGAATACATACAATTCATCAAAGGATTCATGGACTCCACCGAAATAATGACCAAGCTCTTCTACACAGTGGTGCCGTACAGCCCTGCACTCGGTCTCAAAGTCGCTCAGTCGTTCCACGTGCCCGGTACGAAAAAAGCAACGGCGTCCGAGCAAGGGGATAATTTCGAGGAGGACCGCATTCAGCTCGAGCAGCGCATGGCGCTCGTCTCCGCAGGTCTTTCTTCCGCAGGCATCAGAGCGGTCGCGCTTTCGACCGAAGAGATAATCGAGCTTCTGTACCGGTCGTTCAATATCGGCCAGCTTGAAAGCCCCATCCATCTGGACGGCGGGGCTCCGTCACGCACCTAATCTATGGCTCTTCTCGACTTCCTCTCTCGTAATAAAAAGGAGACCACGGCCATTACGCCGGTGCTTCCGAAAGATATCTATGCGCAGGGCGCGCTCGATCTTGCCGACGCCATAGCGCCCGCGGCGCTCAAGGTCAGCTCCAAGGAAATAGAGCTCGGGGAGAAATTCTCGCGTTCCTTCTACACTATTTCCTATCCGCGCTTCCTGAGCGATGGGTGGTTCATGGAGATCATCAACCTTTCGCGCGAACTCGATGTCGGTCTCTTCGTGCATCCCATCGAGACGGGGTCGGCGCTGCGGGGTTTCCAGAAGAAAGTGGCGGAAGTGCAGAGCCAGATAAGCGAACGGGAAGAGAAGGGGCTCGTGCGCGACCCGCTCTTAGATACCGCGTATCAGGACCTCGAGACCTTGCGCGACAATCTCCAGCAGGCGCAGGAGAAGCTCTTCGATGTGGGTCTCTATCTCACGCTCTACGGCAATACGAAAGAGGAGCTCGATAAGATAGAAGGGGAGGTGCGCGGCATCCTCGACGCGAAGCTGGTATACACGAAGCCCGCGCTCTTCCAGCAGGAGCAGGGCTTCCGCTCCACGCTTCCGCTCGCGCTCGATGAGCTCTCGGTCAATTCAAAGCTCAATTCCGGGCCGCTTTCCTCCATTTTCCCCTTCGTCTCCTTCGACCTCACGAGCGATCGCGGCATCCTCTTCGGCATCAACCGCCACAACTCCTCGCTTATCCTCTTCGATCGCTTCTCGCTCGAGAACTACAACTCGGTGGTCTTCGCCAAATCCGGTTCCGGCAAATCCTATGCGGTGAAGCTCGAGATACTGCGCTCCTTGATGTTCGATACGGATGTCATCGTTATCGATCCGGAGCAGGAGTACTCCTATCTCGCCGAAGCGACCGGCGGCCGCACCTTCAATATTTCGCTTTCGAGCGAGCACCACATCAATCCGTTCGATCTCCCGCCGGTGAAGGATGATGAGGAACCAGGCGATATCCTGCGCTCCAACATCATCAACCTCGTCGGGCTGTTCCGGCTCATGCTCGGCGGCCTCACGCCGGAGGAGGACGCCATCGTCGACCGCGCCATCACGGAAACGTACGCCCTGAAGGACATCACGGGCGACAGCGATTTCACGGGAGTCGAGCCGCCGCTCCTCTCCGACTTCGAGCAGGTCCTTTCCGGCATGGAAGGGAGCGAATCCATCGTGACGCGTCTATCGAAATACACGCATGGCACCTGGGCCGGATTCATCAATCGTCCGACGAACATCGATATCAATAAGCAGTTCATCGTGTTTTCCGTACGCGATATGGAGGACGAGCTCAAACCCATCGCGATGTACATCATCACGCACTACATCTGGAACGCCGTGCGTCACGAGCTCAAGAAACGCCTGCTCGTCATCGACGAAGCGTGGTGGATGATGAAGTCGGAGGATACGGCCTCCTTCCTCTACAGCATGGCCAAGCGCGGTCGTAAGTATTTCCTCGGCCTCGCCACCATCACGCAGGACGTGGAAGACTTCCTCAGCAGTCCGTACGGTCGTCCTATCCTCACCAACTCGAGCATCCAGCTGCTGCTCAAGCAATCGCCGACCACCATCAACGTCCTCAAGGATACCTTCAACCTTACGGACCAAGAAAAATTCCTCTTGCTCGAGTCGGGAGTAGGCGAAGGGCTTTTCTTCGCGGGACTGAAGCACGTCGCCATCAAGATAGTGGCGTCCTACACCGAAGACCAGATCATCACCTCGGACCCGTCGCAGCTGCTGGCCATCAAACGCGAGAAGGATCGGCTGGAAAGCACTGGCACCAGTGCCTAGCGCATGGCTATGGCGGCTTCTTCCTCCACCGCGCCGGTACCGTATCGAGTGAACAACGTGCAGGAGTTCCTCTTGAAAGGGTCTGCCTGCGTTCTCTACGTCATCCAGTTGATCCTGATGCTGACCTTGGTGGGGGAAGTCGGGACCGAGGTGATCGGACTCGTGGGAGATATCCTTTATATCGTGTGGTTCTGGCTCCTGGGAGTCAATTACTTCGGAGGTAATTCCCATAGCAAGCTCATGACGCTCGTGACGAATTCCGTGCTGGAAACCGTTCCATTCGTGAACGGCATCTATCCTGGCTTCTGCGTAGAAGTCTGGCGACTCGTTGCCATCATGAAGAAGGAGGATGAGGAAAAGCACGCGCTGCGCCAGAAAAAAATAGATAAAGCGGAAGCGGCGCAGGCTCAGCAACGCGCACGTGCAGTAGCGATACGGGCCCAAAGAATCGCGGCGAATGATGCCGAGGCAGCGGCAGAGGCGCAGGCAGCCTGAATACCCAGTACCCTCCGCTTCCCACGAGCGATGGGGCGGTATACTAAAACCATGTATCGCGTGGTGTTCCTAGCCGCTCTCTTCTCGCTCGCGGGCATTCTTCCTGCGCATGCGCAATTCGCTTCGAGTGATCCGCTTACGGTGACGGTATCGCCCGATACTCCGCGTCCCTACGAGACGGTGACCGTAACGCCCAGCAGCACGCTTATCGATCTATCTGCCGCTAAGATAACGGTTTCGGTCAACGGAAGGGTGGTCGAGAGCGGTGGAGTGCAAAGCGTGCCTGTCACCGTCGCAGGACCCGGTGGGACCACCTCGATAACCGTGACTGCGGTCGCTTCCGGACAAACGTATACCCAAACGATAACGCTGCACCCCGCTGATGTGGCGCTCGTGGTCGAGCCGGTCTCGACCACGCATCCGTTCTATTTGGGAGGCGCCCTTACCGCGCCGGTAGGCGTAGTACGGGTCATTGCCATACCGGATCTGCGCACCAGCACGAACGCCCGGCTGAGCTCCTCCGCACTCGTGTACAACTGGAAGTGGGGCGACAAGGTGCTCACTGACCAGTCCGGCATCGGTCGGTCCATCCTCACCGCAACGGCGCCGGTGCAGTACCGTGACGCGCAGATAACCTGTACGGTCACCAGCCAAGACGGTTCCCTCGTCGCCCAAGCATCCACCGTCATCAGCCCCGCAAGCGCAATCGTCCGAGTATATCCTGTGGATCCGTTGCGGGGACCGGATTTCGACCACGCGCTTCCGGCGAGCTTTTCCATGAGTACAGAGGAGCAGGCGTTCCGTGCCGTCGCGTACTTCTTCGGCAGCACACCATCGCTCGCGTGGGCAGTGAATGGCGCGTCGGCAAGCAACGACCAGGATGTGACGGTACGCACGACCGGCACCGGGCAGGGGACCGCATCGCTCTCTCTTACCGCTTCAAGCGCTGACACGAGCCAGAGCGCTTCGTCCGAGCTTTCTATCAATTTCGGAGCGAAGAAGGCTTCTAATATATTCGGCTTCTAATATGCGTACGTATTTCTTCATCCTTGCCGCTCTCATCTTCCTTCCGCTCCTTACGCACGCACAGGGAACGGATTTCATTCCGCTGACGAGCTTACCGGGCCTCGATAAGGTATCGAGCGCGAATTCGCTTGCACCCTTCCTCTCCGAAATCTACAAGATCTGCATCGGACTCGCGGCAGTGCTCGCGGTACTGCAGATCATGCGCGCGGGCGTCATGTACATGGGAGGCGACAGCATTACCGAGAAGAAAGACGCTCGGGCGCTCATCGGCACCTCGCTTGCAGGCTTACTCCTCGTGCTTTCACCGGTCATCGTGTTCTCCATAATCAATCCGAACATCCTGAAGCTTGATATCAGTGCAGGAAACTTGCAGAGCTCGACGGCAGGGGGCGGAGCTAATGCTGGCTCGTCCGCTTCGCCTGGCTCGACTGCGTCTACGCAATCACCTAATCCAGCGGTTACTGCAGCCATCTGCAACGCAGCCACCATAAAGAAAGCGGTGGTGCTCGCTTCCGGCCAAACCTGCGAGCAAAAATTCGGTACCGGCTACGCGAAGATCGACCCCCAGTGCTGCTCGGATTACTCATCCGGCGCGAGTTGTTGCGGCTACGATCCTAAGAACGACCAGACGGTCGCGCCGGGGCCTAATTTAAGCGCTACGGCGAGCTACTCCATTTCCTTCCAAGACAAGGATGCGGTCGGGAAAGCGTGCGTCACTACGGATGATAGGGGTAATTACGATAGCCTCTCGAGCTGCCAGAGCGCCTTCGCGAGCGAAACGCAAACCTTGCGGAGCAGGGGATCCATATTCGCCGTGGGCAAGATCTGCAGCGAGGCAAGCCAGCACACGCCGACACCCGTAGATATATGGAATAAGATCCGGCCGCTTCCTGCTTGCTAATACCATGAAACGCATCCTCCTTATCGCTGCAGCAGTCCTCGTCCTGATCGGTATCGGCGTGGGGATCTATTTCTATTTCTTCGCGCGCACCGCCACGCTTACGGTGGGGCAGGCCGGTAGCTTGCCGAGCGCCGGTACGGGGGCCATCGATACGTCAGCCGGCACTCCCTCCACGCAATCGCTCGGGGTTGCGGTGCCGGGAGCGGGTACGGACGTGGCACCTCGATTAGTGCGCATCACCGATAGACCCGTAGCGCTCGGGAGCGTCGCGGTATATGTACCGCGCCAGAAAATAGGAGCGTCCACCGCAAGCACGACCGCCACCTATACCGACCCCGAGGTGCGCGTGGAGTATATCGAACGCGAGAGCGGGAATATCTATGCGTATCAAGCGCACGCACGCACGCTGGTACGTCTTTCGAACAAAACGCTTCCGGGCGTCCAGGAAGCGAGCTGGCTCTCCGACGGATCGCTTGCCTATGTGCGGTTCCTCGAGAAGAACGGCACCACCGAACGTATCGATACGTATGCGCTCCCAGCCACTACCACGGCCGGCTATTTCCTCCAGCAGGATCTCTCCCAGGTACTGGTGCGCGCTACCAGCACGCTCGTGACGCTGCTTTCAACGAGCGGGGGTAGCTCCGCATCCATATCGACTCCTTCGGGAACGGGGCTGCATACGCTTTTCACCACAGCTCTCTCTTCCATTCGCCTCGCGTTCTCGGGCGCTAACTATGTCGTCACCACCAAAGGCTCGGCGACCACGGATGGCTACTCGTTCGTCGTCGACGGGAAGACAGGAGCCTTTACGCGCGCGCTCGGACCGCTACAAGGCCTCTCGACCCTTGCGAGTCCTTCGGGTAAGTACCTCCTGTACAGCTATCTGGCTAACGGAAAGCTTGCGCTTGCGTTCCTCGACCTCTCCACGCATGTGGCAACACGGCTTCCGCTTTCAACGCTTCCCGAGAAATGCGTATGGATGACCGACGATAGTGCGGTCTACTGCGGAGTGCCCACCACGTTCTCAGGGACGCTTCCGGACGACTGGTATCAAGGCGCGGTCTCGTTCAGTGATCGGATCTGGAAAATAGATCTTGCGGGACGGGTCGCCACGCTCGTCATCGATCCGAAGCAGGCGGGGAACGTAGACGTTGATGCCGTCGGGCTCTCGCTCGATTCCGCGAACGATATTCTCCTGTTCACGAACAAGCGCGATAGTCTCCTCTACGCCTACGACCTCTAGGAGAACAAGTTAAAATCTTTATCTGCGTTGTTATGGGTCCCAGCAGGTTTCTCCACCGTACTCAGAGTACGTCTACGAAACCTGCTTCCCCATGCCTAGCAGCTAAAAGATTTTTCCCTTGTTCTACAAACTAACTGGAGCGATTTTTGTCTTTCCGCGACGCACGACGAATTCTTGTACGAGAGCGACGATGTTGCTCGTAATGAAATAGAGCGCGATGGCGCCGGAAGCGTACGCGACGATACCGATGATGATGGGGAGCATGAAGCGCGCTTGGAGCGCCATGGTGCGCGCGAAGTCCGCACCGGGCGAGCCGCCTACTTCAGCGGAAGCCGGAGGAACCGGAATGGCGTACCACGCCTGCGCGAGCTGGGTAAGTCCCGCGAGTATGGCGAGCGGGATATTGTGCGCGGTAATGATCAGAAGGCCGAGGAACAGGGGAGAGACGAGCGCGGGAGCGTGCACGAACGAATACAGTAGCGAGGGATCGATCTTCGGGAGAGCTTCCGTACGGAATACCCAATACAAACCGATGATGATGGGGAGCTGGATGAAGATGGTCAGGAATCCTGCTGCCGGATGCACGTCGTATTTTTTATAGAGCGCCATCATTTCGCTCATTTGCTTCTCCTTATCCTCCTTATACGTCTCTCGAATCGCTTTCATCTCGGGATCCATCGCCTTCATCGCCTTTTGCGCTCGCGCAGCACTCATGGAAAGCGGCCAAAGAATGAGCTTAACGATGAGGGTCGCACCGATGATGGCGAGTCCGATATCCCCTCCTGGTATAACGGACACGAGGAACACGAGAAGGTTGTAGATCGGCACATACAGAATGGTGTGGAAGAAATTTCCCATGTCGCTATACCTTATACCTTCGGCAGGCTTGTGAGAAGGTCACCGAGCTCGCGCGCCAGGGTTCGATAGGGAAGGGCAAGGCTTCCTGCGCGCGCATACATCACGAACGAACGCCCGGAGAGCACGTGCGGAGACGCTACGGCGAGCATGCGGCGCTTCAGGAGATGCCGGTCCACCGCTCGTTTGGCGGTTTTCTTTGAAACCACCGCTGCAGCACGGCCCTCCACGCTCGGGGCTACCGTAACGGAAAAATGCGCCGATAGGGCGCGTTTTCCTGCTATGACCGGGCCGAACGTCGCCCGGGTGAGGCGCTTCGGACGAGGGAGCATGGCTATTCGGAGGAGACGGAGAGGCTCGAACGACCCTTGCGGCGGCGGCGCAAAAGCACGGCTTTGCCGCCGGGCGTAGCCGAACGGGCACGGAAACCGTGGGTCGTGGCGCGCTTCTTCTTCTTTGGCTGGTAGGTTCGCTTTGGCATGGTGAATGATTGTCCGGTTGGGTAAGGCGGTAAGTAAGTCGTTCAGCGCGGTCTCGTGAGTAGGGTAGTCGGCGACAGGTCGGCAGGGGTTATCCACAGGATAGTACCAGGTGAAGGGACCTGGGGCAAGAAACGGTTATTGGCAGGCGTGAGAATACGAGCAATATGGGGTAGTCCACCCATCCGTACCACAAAGTCGGTCGATAAATCAATAGCGATTGCGGGCGATTGTACGGAAACTTCGCGCGTGGGTATACTAAGCGCACTATGCAGCGTTTGGATACTCGCGAGCTTTGGGAATACGTACTGACCCAAGTCGAGCTATCCATTTCTCCCGCCAACTTCAATACCTGGTTCCGCGATAGTTCCATCGTAAAGGTAGAGGACGGCATCGTGTACGTCGGGGTCCCGAGCCAATTCTTCCGCGACTGGTACCTCAAGAAATTCCATACGCTCCTGCTCAAGATAATCCGTTCGGTGTCCTACGAGTACCGCAACATCGAGTACGCCATCGTGAAAGATGACCGGCGGAAACCAAAAGAAGCCCGTCGTTCCACGGTCCCGCAGCAGGTGGCGGAGTTGCCGCTCGATGAGTTCTATATCAATAAGAGCGATAACCTCAATCCCCGCTACACCTTCGACACGTTCGTCGTGGGAGCGTTCAATGACCTTGCGTATACCGCTGCGATGGCGGCGATACAGCGCCCAGGCATCACGTACAATCCGTTCTTCATCTATGGGGACACCGGCCGCGGCAAGACCCACCTCATCCAGGCGATAGGGAACCAATACAAGAAACTTTATCCGAATCGAAAGGTCTTCTACCTGACGAGCGAGAAATTCGGCACGGACTACACCGATTCGCTTCAAGCGGGTACTGCCAACCGTTTCAAGGAAAAGTATCGCCAGTACGACCTTTTGATCATGGACGATGTCCAGTTCCTTTCGAAGAAGGAGAAGATGCAGGAAGAGCTCTTCCACCTTTTCAATGCGCTCTACGACAACAACAAGCAGATCATTTTCTCGAGCGATCGCTCGCCGCAATCCATCGCGGACATCGCGGACAGGCTGCGGGGACGCTTCCAGAGCGGTATGACGGTCGATATCGCGGAACCTGATATGGAAAGCCGCATGTCCATCGTCAGGAAAAAGGCCGCATTCCATGGGGTCGTACTCTCCGAAGAGGTCATCGAGCACGTGGCGACCTCGGTTTCCGGCTCCATTCGCGAGCTCGAGGGCGTTATCAATTCCATTGTCTGCCATACGCAGGTGAAGGGGGTACCTCCGGACCTTGCGGAAGTACGCCAGTCGCTTCGTTCCTTCTCCCGTCCGACAAAAACGGTTTCCGTGAAGCACATCGTCTCGAAAGTGGCGGAATTCTACGGCATCGATGAGGAAAGCATCTACGAGAAGACCCGCAGAAGGGAGGTAGTGCGCCCGCGGCAGGTCATCATGTACATATTGCGCGAGGATTTCAGCGTGTCGTACCCGACCATCGGTTCCAAGCTCGGGGGGCGCGATCATACGACCGTTATACACTCATGCGAGAAGGTGAAACGGGAGGTCATTCTGGATGCGGAGCTCGCCAAAGAGATCTCGGACATCCGTGGACTGTTGGTATAACTGGGGAAAAGCTGGGTATAGCGTATGGAAAAGATTGAGGAAAACGAGGGGATAACAGGAGTAAAAACGGCCCTTATCCCCGGCTCTCTTTTTACCTCTACCGCTATCCCCACGAGCTATGCTACGTTTTCAACAGATTGTGAGAAACCGCTCGCTCGTGCCGCCCTTCATCTTGGCTTCATAATCGAGTTTTCCCCCTATCAACAGGCCTAATAATAGTATTAGTATGGTTATCACTATAGGAAAGAAAGAATTCGCGGAGGCTGTGAACACCGCGTCTCGATTTGCAGAACGACGCAGTGCGACGCTCCCCGTTCTCTCAGGAATAGCCATCATCGCGGGGGACGATGGCATCAAGCTGCGTGCAACGAATCTCGAGACCGGCATCGATCTACGGGTGGAAGGCACCATCAAGGATCCGGGGGTCATCGCGCTTCCGGCGACGGTCTTGCGGGAGATAACCTCCTCGTTCAGCGGAAGCGGCTCTATGACGCTCGAGCACGCGGGAGAAACCGTCGTCATAACCTCTGATAGCGGCAAGAGCACGCTCAAGACGTTGCCCTACGAGGATTTCCCTGTACTCCCTCTTCCCGAGGCTCCTAAGGCGAAATTTTCGGTTGCAGGAGATGCGTTCCGGAATCTCGTCGGCTCGGTCGTCGCCTGCGCCTCTACGTCGACGGTGCGCCCGGAGCTCGCCAGCGTGCTCATCACCGCTGAAGGGGGTGTCGTGAAGGCGGTCGCCACCGATTCATTTCGTCTCGCCGAAAAACGCTCGTCGCTCTCGGGAAAACTCCCGCCTTTTTCCATGCTCATTCCCGCCAAGAATGCTCTCGATATACTCCAGGCGCTTCCGGACGAAGAGATAACCATCATGCTCGATGATCACCAGTGCGCGTTCTCCTGGAAGGATGGCGTCCTGACGACCCGTCTCGTCGCGAGTACGTATCCGGACTACACGCAGATAATCCCGAAATCATTCGTGTCCGAAGCCACGGTACTGCGCAAGGATCTCGAACAAGGGCTGCGTCGTGTGGCCGTATTCTCCGATGCATTCCAAAAAGTGCGTATCGCATTCTCTCCTGAAGATAAACAGGTCATGCTCGCGGCCCGTAATACGGATATCGGAGAATCAAGCGAGCATATTTCCGCATCGATAACGGGAGAAGGCATCGAACTCTCGTTCAATCATCGCTA
Organism: Parcubacteria group bacterium; assembly: GCA_028286525.1. Lineage (GTDB taxonomy): Bacteria > Patescibacteriota > Minisyncoccia > Phycocordibacterales > Phycocordibacteraceae > C7867-001. Next base: position 58,853 of record JAQBRL010000016.1, read on the forward strand.
TCTTGCAGCTCCCTTAGCGCTCATCGGCGCGGACAGCATCACTATTTCAGCAAGCGGTATCGGGCGCGCCGCAGTCATCCGAGGCACAGGAGATAATTCGTTCCTCTATCTGGTGATGCCGATGAATCAGTAGGGTCTACAGCGTCGGAACGGGAAGGGTGGGCGAGATAGGAGTTACAGGCATGACCGGAATTCCATCGGGCGTAGTAGTCGGAGCAGCTGCGTTGCCGCCATTCCAGGACTGCACCGGATATTCCCACCGGGCGAATTGAGGGTCACTCCACGGGTTCGTAGGGGGCGGGCCCTGCGGATCGTCTTTATCTACCCAGTACAGGATGTCGTGCACGCCCGTTGCGCCCACATAGGAACCACGCAGCGCTGCCGGGGCGGTATCGGGAATAGCGGGCGGTTGCGTAAAGTAGCTTACGGGATATTTTGCGAGCGCGACCGCCATGAATGCGTGCCACATAGGAGCCACCACATAGCCAGCTATTTCCTTGACCATCGGTTTGTTGTCGTTATTTCCTGCCCAGGTACCCACGACGATGTCGGGCGAGAATCCTATCGTCCACACGTCGCGATAATCATTGGTCGTACCGGTCTTTGCGGCTACATCGTATCCATTGAAGTGCAGCGGGTTATCGGCGGAGTATTCAGGAAAGCGTGCCCCGTTGTCGGAGAGCATGCCGGTCATTTCATGCGCGATATCAGGATTGAGCACCTGTTGCGGCTGCGCCTTATATTCCTCAAGGAGCTTTCCAGTGTTATCAGCGACCGAAACGATGCCGGTAGGAGGGTTGCGAATGCCATCGTTCGCGAAGACGCCATACGCGCTCGTGATATCGAGCAGACGCACTTCAGCTGCACCGAGCGCAAACGAGAGTCCATAATCCTTTGCCTGTCCGAGCGTGGTGATACCGAGGGAAGTCGCAAGATTGATAACGTTCTGGATACCCGCGAGATAGAGGGTCTTGACCGCCGGCACGTTTATCGATTGCGCGAGCGCGGTAGTGAACGTCATAGGACCGCGGAACTTATCATCGAAGTTCGAAGGGGCGTAGCAGGGCGGGGTGTCGTTGTAATTATCGGATACGGCGCATGCGGTCGAGAACTGCGTCGGAAGATCGAACACGATGGTCTGCGGCGTATAGCCCTTCAATAGAGCGGCCGTGTAGACGAACGGCTTGAAGGAGGAACCCGGCTGCCGTAGCGAGAGCACATCGTTATAGCTTCCTTGTACCGACGCATCGAAATAATCGCGCGAACCCACCATCGCCAGTATCTGGCCGGTCTTGGGGTCTATCGCCACGAGCGCCGCATTGCTCGCATTGAACTTGGCTTGATTCGTGATGGCGTACTGGCTCACGATAGTCTCTGCGGAGTGCTGCAGATCGATATCGAGCGTCGTGATGACGTTCAATCCGTTGTTGACCGCGTCCGGGCCGTATTTATCCTCGAGGTACTGCTCGATATAGAACACGAAATGCGGCGCGATGATGGAGCCATTCTGCTGGGGGGTAAACGCAACGACCTCGCTCTTGGCCTGCTGATACTGCGCGTCGGTGATATAGCCCAGTTCCTTCATGCGTGCGAGCACGACGTTCTTACGGGTATCAAGAACGGTACGATTCTGGCCGTAGGGAGAATAGCGCGACGGTGCCTGGGGAAGCGCGGCGATGTAGGCGGCCTCGGCGAGGTCTACATCCTTTGCGGACTTTCCGAAGAATGCGCGACTGGCTGCTTCGACTCCGTAGAGCGTGCCGCCATAAGGCGTGTCGTTCAGATAGAACCCCAGTATCTGGTCCTTCGAATAGATCTGCTCGAGTTTGATGGCGAGTATCCATTCATGCACTTTACGGGAGATGCTCTTCTGCCCTGTAAGCAGGCTATTTTTTACCACCTGCTGCGTGATGGTGGAGCCTCCCTGGTCGAACGAGCCGTGGGTAAGGTCGACGAATATGGACCGGAGGATGCCTGTGATGCTGATACCGCCGTGCTTATAGAAATTCGAGTCTTCGATCGCTATGGTCGCCTGCTTGATGTAGGGCGAGATATCCTCGATCGGCACTTGATTGCGGCGAATGTCGCGGTTGAGATCGTAGAGGACGGTTTTTCCGGTACGGTCGTATATTTTCGTCGATTGCGTGACTTTCCGGGTGTCGAAAGAATCGAGGCCAGGGGTAGGGGTAAGAGCTATCCAAAGAATAGTGACGCTCGCGACGAACAGCACCACGCCGAGCGCCATAAAGGCCAGACGCATTGTGGGATGCGGGTCACGCAGATGCTTACGAATGGCTCCACTGATATCGTGTTTACGCTTCACACGGGACATGCAGGCAATGCTATCACAAAGAACGGCCCCGCGCGGGGCCGTATCTTCCTATGTTAGTCCTCTTCCGGCACGATCGGCGGATCATCCTCGGTCTCTTCGTCATCAAGATCGAGTTCTTCTTCGTCTCCACCGCCGTTCACCTCTAGTATTTCGTCGTCAGACATATATAAATCGCTTTGATTAATGGATGCTCCTCCATTTCAGCAAAACCCTACTACTTTGCAAGTCGTTCTCTACCTGCGTGTGGACAACCCCGCGATGGCGATGGCGATGGCGTCGAACTCGTCGTCCAGGCGTTTTTTTGGCGGCAGCGTCAGAAGTTTGGGCACCATCAGCGCTATCGCTTTCTTATCCGCATTCCCATATCCGGTGACAGCGAGCTTTACCGTGCCTGGCGAGAACTCGAGTACCGGGAGTCCTTCCGCACCGATTGCGGAAAGGACGGCACCGCGCGCCTCGGCCACCGCGAGCGCGGTCTTTTTATTCGTACTGAAATAAAGCGTTTCGAGCGCCACTGCATCAGGCGCATATGCACGTATCGCGTCCGTCACCGCGTCCGTCACCGCGGAAAGGCGTTCTTCTGCCGTACCCGCAGCTGGCCTCACGCACTCGCTCCATATGTGCGTCGGGCGGGACGGATCGCCTTCGAGCACGGCGAGGCCTAAGCGATCGAAACCTGGATCGATTCCCAGTATCCTACTCATCGCTCGTGGTTTCATACCCGCGCGCGTTCGTGAATACCTGTTGCACATCCTCCTGCTCGTCGAAGAGGGTCAGTAGCTCGCCGAGTTTAGTTTCGTCGTCTCCTGTGACTTCCATCAAGGGCTCGTTCGGTGCGAAAGAGCCGGCAGGGGACTTGGTAAATGCCCAGAGCGCGCTTCCAGGTGTACCAAGCTCGTACCCGTTCTTCGTGAGTAGGTGCTTTATCTCCTGTGTGGTGCGGTTACGGTTATCGGTGAGCGCGTCCGCGATGAATGCGACGCCGCCAGGTCCATAGAATTCGTACGTCACTTGCTCGAGCGCAGCAGCGTCTTTGCTCGTACCTTTGGCGACCGCCCGTTCGATATTATCTTTGGGCATATTGGCCGCTTTGGCGCGCTCGATAGCGGTAGCAAGCCCAGGGGAGGAAAGATTCCCCGCTGCCTTCTTCGCCTCCACGGTAATGAGACGCGCGAAGCGCGAGAAGGTACGGCTTCTAGCTGCGTCGGTGACGCCTTTCTGCCTCTTTATCTGTGACCATTTGCTGTGTCCGCTCATAACATTCACTATAGCAAAACGTCAGAATTCAGACTCAACTATCTATGACGTTCCGTTTCAAGCCAATCGTTGAAGGCAGCGTAAAATTCTCCATTTATTGCCAAATCGTTATCCACTACTTCTGGACTTTCGTTGGTAATAATTTGAAAGCTTTCCTCAGGAGAATACGTTGTGAGACATGGAACTCCAATTCTTGTATTGGATTTTCCATCCCATTCAGAGATAGGAAGAATGTTATGTAAGGAAATGTCCCATGTAGCATCAACCTTTATCCATTCGTTCTCAATTTCCGCTTCAAGGTACGCATGCGTGGAGTCGTCTCCATGTGGAGCTTCTACTACGATAGTGGGCAATGGAATATGGCTCCACTTGAAAGTGCATACCCGCCACCGAACACTCAATCCCTGATTTTCCAAACTAGCTTTGAGCTGTTTATGTTTACCAGTACATGAGAAATCAGTTTCCTTCGAGGTTAAAGGGATGCGATACGGAATATCTCTAACCCGATAGAATTCTTCGCGAAGAATATTTTCCATTTCAGAATTCTTAACTCTGTAGCAAATATCGTTTCCCCTCATCAGTGAGGATACGGCCGCGAGAGGAACGCTCGATGAAACCAAGGCGTAGGAGGTACGGCTCATATACGTTTTCGATGGTATCCGGGTCCTCGTGCATGGAGCTCGCAAGCGCACGCACGCCAGCAGGACCGCCCTTGAAACCAGTACGAAGCGTTTCGAGATAGCGACGATCGTCTTTCGTGAGCCCGAGCGAGTCGATACCGAACAATTGGCACGCCTCGTCGCATACTTCAGGCGTAAGCGGGCGCTCGTGCACCTCGGAAAAATCACGAACGCGCTTGAGAAGGGCATTCGCCACGCGCGGAGTGGCCCGGCTGCGGCTCGCGATGCGCTCGATAACAGCAGGGGAAGCATCGATACCGAGCTTTTCCGCCGAGCGCGCAATAATTGAGCGCAATTCGTCGTCGGTATAGAAATCGAGCTGGTACACGCCGCCACCGAAGCGCGAGCGAAGGGGACTTGAAAGCTGCGCCATACGCGTGGTCGCGCCCACGAGCATGAACGGGGGAAGAGTAAGCTCGACCGTGCGAGCGGAAGGACCTTTTCCGAGAATAATATCGAGCGAGCCGGACTCGAGTGCTGGGTACAGAAGCTCCTCTATCTTGTGCGAGAGCTGGTGTATCTCGTCGATGAAGAGCACGGTACCTGGCTCAAGGTTCGTGAGGATGGCAGCGAGGTCGCCTGCGCGCTCTATCGCGACCCCTGACGTGGTCTTCAAGGGTGCCTCGAGCGTGATGGCGACTAGATGGGCGAGCGTGGTCTTGCCGACGCCCGGCGGACCGTAGAAAAGCACGTGCTCGGGCATGTCGCCCCGCTTCTTGGCTGCCTGCAGGAGCACTTTGATGTTGGCTTTTACGTGGCCCTGGCCCATGTATTCGTCCCACAAGGTAGGACGAAGCGCCGAATCGAGGACGCCATCACGGCTCTTTAGAAGGTCGGGGGTACTTGACATAAAATCGTACTATGCTAGTATTCTAGCACACGAGGGTTGGCCTTGTGAGGACCTTTCTCACGGGGCTTTTTCTTTGCTCCATACATTTTCCTGAATAGTACCCTCTAGGCAAGGCTTGACGGCTTAGGGCGTCTCCCCAAGGATCAATCGGTACCACGCTTGTACGTGGAGCGCTGACTGTCTCCTCAGGCGTTTCGTTCACCTTCTGCTTGCAGAAGGAGTGCCTGGAGGGTACTGCGCAGGAATGCAGCAAAAATCACCGCTTTCGCGGTGATTTTTGCTTTGATTTCGCTCTATTCGCGAGGAAGATCGACAACTCGAAACACCTCTTCGAGGGAAGTAACTCCGTTCAGCGCCTTGATGACCCCATCCTGCGCCATCGTGAGAAAACCTTGGCGCTGCACTTCTTTCGCTATCTCGCCTTCGCTCGGGTTCGTTCGCAGGAATGCACCAAGTGCTTCGTCCATGAATATCGCCTCATACAGTCCGACGCGTCCCTTGTAGCCCGCGTCTCCATCAGGAACCCAGGTCATCTCGAGCGAAGTGGGGAGGAGTGCTTTGTCTTCTACAGTGGAAAGTATTTTTTCTACGAGTGCGCGCTGTTCGCCCGCAAGCGGTACCTGTTTCTTTTTTTCTGGATCGAGCATGCGCACCAGACGCTGCGCCATGGCGATAGTGATAGCGGATGCGAAAGAAGTGGAATCGACACCCAGATCCACCAGACGGGGGAATGTTCCCGCGGCGTTGTTCGTGTGAAGCGTAGAAAAGACGAAGTGCCCGGTGAGCGCCGCTTGGATGGCGGTTTCCGCCACCTCCGCGTCGCGGATCTCGCCCACCATGATGACATCCGGGTCCTGCCGCAGGATGGAGCGAAGCCCTGAAGCGAAGGTGTACTGCTTCTCATCGGTCTGGGTCTGTACGATTCCCGGAAGATGGTATTCGATGGGGTCCTCGATGGTGATTATCTTGATATCCGGCGTATGGATATGGCGCAGGAAGGTATAGAGCGTCGTGGTCTTTCCGGAGCCGGTAGGACCTGTCGTCAGCAGCATGCCGTTCGGGCGCTTTATCTCGGTCTCGAGCTTCGCGAGGAGTTTCGGATGGATACCGAGGCTGTCGAAGGTGACCTGTATCGATTCAGGGTTCAGGATGCGAAGCACTACCGACTCGCCGTACCCGCCTGGGATAAGCGACGTGCGTATCTCTATCTCGCTTCCGCCGATGTTGACCGAGAAACGGCCATCTTGCGCACGATTGTCGACGTTCAGCTTGAGACCCGAGAGGAGCTTGATGCGCGAAGCGATACCGTGATACGTGTGTGCGTCGAATACATAGGCATCCACCAATATGCCGTCGAGGCGCAAACGCAGCCGCACCTCGTTCTCCTCCGGCTCGATGTGCACATCGGATGCGCGCATCGCGAAGGCCGCAGCGAGTATTTCCTCGAGGAGCTGCGAGGTCCGCGCGTGCTTCTTATCCGCGAGCAGGGCATCGAGATGCATTTTAAAATCACCGACCGTCGAAAGCTTCGTCTCGAGCGCCGCAAGCTCTTCTCCTTCGAGCCGGAACACTCCCGCCTCGCTTCCAAGCGCGAGGGAAAGGTCCGCATACCGCTCGAGCGCGTGGTCGATGCTTTTCTTCGAGGCCATGAAGCTGTCGACGATGAAATTCTGGTCCTGGAACTCCTTCAGGAGCGCGATGGCATGCGGATTCTGCGGGCTATGCATCGCGACCGAGAGATGCTTGCCGTTCTTATCGAAGGCGACCGCTTCAGCTTCGCGAGCCTTCTCTTCCGGTAGGAGACGGAGCGCATCCATGTTGATAGGGACGATAGTGAGATCGGTGTACGTGGCGCCGTATTTTTCCGAGAGGATACGGGCAAGGTCCTCTTCCTCGCGCTCGCGTATCGCCGCGAGCTTATCGTCCTCGGCGTCCGTGTTGAATGGGGTGTTCATATGGCTTGTATAGGCCATGATAGCACCGCTTCTTGAGCTGGATGGGGGACTTGACAATCTGCTATATTGTGCGCTATAATATAGATTGCAACAACAAGGAGATACCTCGATGCGCAGCATCGCTTTCATCGCCCTGGCCGCTCTTTCCATGAGTTCGGTCACCCTGCTTCCCGGGCTCGCCCAGGCGCAGACCACCCTCGCTGACCTACAGCAGGGTTCAGGCCCGGTCGTCCGGGTGCCCTCCGGCAGCATCTCTCCGGACATGCTGAACTTTTCGGAGCACCCGACGAGCGCTCCGAATATGCCCGTGAACACCGCCCCGCGTTCGTTCTCGAACGAGCGCGGAACGGCGACGGAGCGGACCTACGGCGGCGGACACCCGGTCCCGTTCGGCGTCGTCAGGCCCCCAGCCATTCGTCGCGCTCGCGCGAACGAAAGCTGGGAATGCATGATCGTCTCCCGTACGGAGCAGATGGCCTGCATCTTCTACGAGAAAGGCACCGACACGCAGGTTGCCGGCGAGCACTACTACTACTACACGCTCGACGGAAGGCCCATCGTCGACGAAGTTCGTCGTCAGCAAGCCGCAGCTCCGAGCTGGCAGCAAGCCCAGGCACCGAATCCCAACCGGGACGGCATGCCGCGCGACGCCAAGTACTACCACGCAGTCGAACCGACGCAGTCGGGCGGCGTCGTGGAGTACGGCCACGACGCATCGCCCTCGCTGCTCCAGTGGTTCGGCCTCGGTCTGCTTGCGGCGGTCGCCGGCCACAACGACGGCTACTACGGACGAGGGTTCGAACCCCCGCCCTATGGTGGCTCCCGCGGTGGCTGCGACCGTATCACCGGCCGCTGCCCCTGAACTCACTCAAAAGACCCCTCGACCTCTCGAGCGCTCGCCCTCCCCGGCGAGCGCTCTTCTTTTATGAGAGGTACAATCAGGTCGTGGAAAAGCGAATCGAAAATCTAGAGGCGCTCGAACAGGAAGCGCGAAATTTCATACACGCGCTCGCTCCGGGTGAGAAAGCCACGCTCGTGACCCTTTCGGGAGAGCTGGGAGCAGGGAAGACCACCTTCACGCAGGCGCTTGCTCAGGCACTCGGAGTCGCCGAAACGGTGACGAGTCCTACCTTCGTGCTCGAGAAGATATACGAACTTCCTGCGTCCGCACCGTTCCGCCGCTTGGTGCACATCGATGCGTATCGCCTGAATGGAGGGCATGAACTCGCGTCGCTCGGTTTCTCGGAACTCATGAAAGATGTCGGCAACCTCATCGTGCTTGAATGGCCTGAGCGCGTTGCGAATATGCTTCCTCCCGCGACAGTCGCGATAACCCTTATCCCAGAAGCCGACGGCGCACGAACCATGACCTATGCCTAAAAAAAAGACCGAAAAGAAGCGGCTTGTCATACTCGACTCCCACGCGATCATCCATCGGGCCTACCATGCCCTTCCGGATTTCTCGGGACCGGACGGCCAGCCTACAGGTGCGCTCTATGGGCTCGCCTCGATGCTGCTGCGCATCTTCGGGGACCTCAAGCCCGACTACATAGCGGCCGCATACGATCTTGCGGGGCCCACCGTGCGTCATGAAGCGTACGCCGAATATAAAGGCACCCGCAGCAAGATCGATGACGCGCTCATCGCGCAGCTCACTACCTCCCGCGACGTGTTCGCGGCGTTTTCAGTACCTATATACGAGCGCGCGGGATTCGAAGCGGACGATGTGATCGGTACCATCGTTAAAATGCTCGAGAAGGACAAGGATATGGAACTGGTCATCGCTTCGGGCGATATGGACACCATGCAACTCATCGATGGGAAAAAAGTGCAGGTGTACACGCTCAAGAAGGGACTGAACGACACCATTCTCTACGACGAGCAGGCAGTCATCGACCGCTACGGCTTTGCTCCCGAGCTCATCCCTGACTACAAAGGCCTGCGCGGAGACCCTTCGGACAACATCAAAGGCGTGCCCGGTATAGGCGAAAAGACCGCGACCGAGCTCATCACCCATTTCGGTACGGTAGAGAATCTCTATAAAGTGCTTAAGAAAGATGAGCAGAAGGTGCTCGATGCCGGCATCAAGCCGCGCATCGTGAATCTGCTCAAAGAGCATGAAGAGGATGCCTTGTTCTCCAAAGCCCTCGCGATGATACGCGACGATGCGCCGATCGCGTTCCAGGTCCCGAAGAAGGAGTGGCAGGAGGAAGTGAAGCTCGAGCGGATCACGAAGCTGTTCGACGATCTTGGATTCAGGTCATTGCGCGGTCGCGCGCAGTCGCTGCTCGGGAGCGGGACATCCGACGATGATGAGCCTTTCGAAGAGGCTGCCGAAGAAACCGTGCCGCAGGAGCGCCTTGAAGAAGCGAAAGTCATGCTGTGGCTGCTGTGCTCGGATTTCACCAATCCTGCGCAAGAGGATGTGCTCGGCTACACCGGCAAGGCGACCTTCGACGAAGCGTATGCGGACCTCGCGAAATCGATACACGAGACCGGACGGCTGCAGAGCGTGTACGACGAGATAGAGCGACCGCTTATCCCGATCATCGAGGCGATGAAGCAGCACGGGGTGCTCATCGATAGGAAAGCGCTCGCGAAATTGTCGAAGGAGTACCACGCCGATCTAACTGCGATAGAGAAACGCATCTACAAGATCGTCGGGCATGAATTCAATATCGCGTCCCCCAAACAGCTCGGCGACGTGCTCTTCGACGAGCTCATGCTCGCGACCCCGGGCGCAAAATCCCAGAAGAAGACCGCGACCGGACAGCGCTCGACGAAAGAATCCGAACTCGAGAAGCTCCGCGAGGTGCACCCCATCATCGATGACATTCTCGAATATCGCGGACTCGCGAAGCTTCTCGGGACGTATATCGACAATCTTCCGGAACTGCTCGATGAGAAGGATCGGCTGCACGCGCAATTCTTGCAGTACGGGGCCGTGACCGGCCGCATGGCGAGCGTGAATCCAGGTCTCCAGAACATCCCGATACGCACCGAACGCGGTCGCGCCATCAGGAACGCGTTCATTGCGCCTCCCGGCTACACCTTGCTTGCGCTCGATTACTCGCAGATAGAGCTGCGGCTTGCCGCCATCCTCTCGAAGGATAAGAAGCTCATCGATATCTTCGCGTCCGGTCGCGATGTGCACCGCGAGGTCGCCGCGGCCGTTTTCGGGGTAGCTCCCGAAAACGTGGATCCCGAGATGCGCAGGCGCGCGAAGATAATCAATTTCGGGATCCTCTACGGCATGGGCGCGAATGCCCTCAAGGCGCAGCTCGGCACCTCGATGGGCGAAGCGCATCAATTCCAAGAGGACTATTTCGCTACCTTCGATACGCTTGCGAAGTATCTCGAATCGACCCGTGGCTTTGCCCGCAAGAACGGCTTCACCGAAACGCTGTTCGGCAGACGTCGGCAATTCCCGGAGATGAAATCCCCGTTGCCGTACGTGCGTGCGCAGGCCGAACGCATGGCCATCAACGCCCCGATACAAGGAACCCAAGCCGATATCATCAAGCTCGCGATGGTCGCGATCGACGAGATGCTCGTGCAAGAAGGCGTGCGTCATCAGGCCCATCTGCTGCTGCAGGTGCACGACGAACTCGTCTACGAGATCCAGGAGGACAAGCTCGCAGAGCTTTGCAAGAAGATAAAGCGCATCATGGAAACGGTCTTGCCTGAAAGCGAGACGCATGGCGTACCCATCATTGCCGAGACGAAGGCTGGAAAGGATTGGGGGAGTGCACAACCCTTCCTCGCGGAGTAGAGGGCAGCGCTATACTGAGGAAGGCGCTCGCAAGTTGGGGAATGCATCATGGCCTACGTTGAAGACGTCTGCCCTCCGGTGGAGGCCGAAGATATTCCGGACTCGAAACGACTACCCGTCGCGTTCGGAATCGCTATCGCCGCTTTCGCCGGGCTGTCCTTCTGGACAGCAGTCGCCGCAGGAATACACGCGATCCTCGCCTAAAGACCTTTCACGGTTCGGAAGAACGGGCGCCTCTCCCTGAGGTCGCCTGTTTCTTTTGCTATACAATACGTCCATGATCTATCTCTTTACGGGATCCGATACCGAAAAGGTCCGGGCAAAAGCTTTCGCCTGGGTTGCTGCGGCTCGCGCAAAAGCGCCCGAGGCTCCCTACATCCGTTTGAATGCGGACACGATAACTCCGGACGCGCTTTCGGAAGTCATCCAATCGCAAGGACTTTTCTTCTCGAAGATGCTCGTGCTCCTCGATGACCCGTTCGCGCTTGCAGAGGTGGGCGAATCGGTGCTCGACGCGCTCCCGCAGCTCCGAGAATCTCAGAACCCCATCGCCATCGTGGCGCCGAAGCTCCTTGCGGCGCGCGCGAAGAAGCTGGAAGCGGTCGCGGAGAAAGTCTTCAAGATAGATGCGTCCGAAAAGAAACCGGCACACGGCTTCAACAGTGCTCTTGTGAACGCGCTCGCCGCGCGCGATAGGCACGGATTATGGAAAGAGCTTATGCGAGCGCAGCGGCAGGGCGACGTTCCCGAAATGCTGCATGGCTTGCTGCACTGGAAAGCGCGCGACCTTATGAGCAAAGGGGGAAGGGGATGGAGCGCAGAGGAAGCACGGGCGCTTTCCCGCTCGCTCATTGAACTCCTTTCGGACTCGCGCAGCGGTGACTTGCCGCTTTCGCTCCAGCTCGAGCGTTTCGCTCTTTCGATATAGAAGCGGGCTCGCTTCTTTGTGGTCACGAGTCACTAAGCGTTTTGCTCCAGGTATTCGCAAACCGCTAAGTGCTCTCGACCTCGCCTCGCGGTTTTCGACGACGAAAACATCGCTGCGGCTCGCACACGCCGAAAGCCTGACGCAGGTCAGGCTTTCTTGTCGCGTGTGCGCCCACCAGGGCTCGAACCTGGGACCGTCTCCTTAAAAGGGAGCTGCTCTACCGACTGAGCTATGGGCGCATTTCCTTATTTATGACTCACTCAAACTAGCACTTACTGTCTCGGTTTTCTAGTACGCGAACGAATCGACGACTTTGCCGTTCGCGTCGGTGAGGGTTATCGTCTCGCCCGAGGGAGCGTACATTTCAAGATTACGATTCAGGAATATGCAGGACGCGCCTCCGGTGCAGACGCCCGTGCTCAAGAGTTGGCCTGCTTCCGCCCGCCCGCTGACGATCGTGATATTTTGCCCCGCACCGAGCACGGTATTGGCGATGGTAACCGCGTCTCCGGTCGCTTTGCTTGCGAGCCGCCAGCCACTGAGAGTTACGGTCGTCGTGCCGCTATTGTCGATCGTTACGTATTCTTGATTGGGGTTTCCGGATATCACTCCTACCGTCGAACGCTCGAGGTACACGCGATCGGCATACGGCGAGCCTGCTTGCGGTACGGTGCGCATATAGAAGTCTTTACCGCTCGAAATGGTGGTACCCCCTCCTGCGATTTGCTTGGGATAGGAAGAGGTGTCGATGGGATTCGCTGGAATGATAGTGCGGTACCCCTGGGACTCTTCCCCAGGGCGGGTGACCGGCGTGATGAAGAGACCCGCCTGGGATATGGGTCGCGAAGGGCCGCCGGTCGCTACCCACGCGGCGAATATGAATACGATGCACATGATGACGAAGAGGCCGTCGGTTTGCATACCGTAATGATAGCAATTAATGCCGGAGACGTTCGAGCTCTTCGCGCACTACCTCCGAGTCGCTCCATATCTCTTTTTTTCCGTGCGCTCGCATGATGTACGGATCGGTACCCTTGCCGGACACCAGCACGACGTCGCCTTTCGAAGCCTTTTTGAGTGCTGCGGCGATGGCAGCTCGTCTGTCCATGATAATAGTAGGGGCACGTTTCATGCCGGCAGCCATCGCCGCGACGATCGTTCGCGGGTCTTCATCGTATGGGTCCTCGTCCGTAAGGATGACCTCGGTGCAGTACTGGTCGGAGATGCGGCCCATCTCCGGGCGCTTCCAGGTATCGCGCCCGCCCCCGGTATTCCCAAGCACGCATATCTTAGGGCGGTCGCCGTACGCTTTATAGAGCGCTTCGAGCGAGTCGGGGGTATGCGCGTAGTCCACGACCGCAAGGAAATCCTGGCCAGCGACGATGCGCTCGGCGCGTCCAGCGATGCGTGAGAGTGAAGCAAGCGCGGCAGCGGCGTCCTTGAGAGCAACGCCGAAGAACGATGCGGTTTTTATGGCGGCGAGCGCGTTCAAGGCGCTGAAGGCGCCGGGATGGGGAAGCGTGAATCCCGTTCCTTCATAGGTAAATGCGATACCGGTATCGGTAGGGATCAGATCGGCGGCGTCGGCGAGGGCGAACGGAATCGAGCGCTCGACTGCAAGCGCAAGGAAGCGTGCGCCATACGTACTGTCGGCGTTCGCGATGATGGCACGCGGACGTTTGGGCGACCGCACGAGGGCACGTCCGATGCGGTACTTCGCTTGGAAATACTGCTCCATGCCACCATGGCTCTCGAGATGCTCTTTCTCGAGATTCGTGAAGACGAGCGCATCGAGATCGAGGAAGAGGTGACGGTACTGCAAGGCCGCTTCGCTGGTTATCTCGATGACCGCATGCGTTGCTCCCTTGCCGACGGCCTCATGCAGGAATTTTTGTATGAATCCGCGTCCCGGCAGGGTCATCTTGTACCTGTTCGGACGCGACTCCGTTCCTATAGTGAAATGGATGGTGCTCGATACCGCGACCGTGTGTCCCGCGTGCGTGAGAATGGCTGCAACCATTTCGGTCACGGAGGATTTTCCTTTCGTGCCGGTCACTCCTATGACCGTGAGCTTTCGAGCTGGAAATCCATACCGAGCGGCAGCGAACATCGTCCAGAGCAGATGATACGGCGCAAGCAGCGCGCGATACAGGCGGCGGGGAAGGAGCGATTGTATGAATGCCTTGAGCGCGCTCATGCTAGCGAGAGGCGCTGGTGAGCGCCGCCTTCAGTCGGGCGTCCTTGCCGGCGACATCCTTCGGGATGTTCGCGACGCAGGCGCGCGCCTCGCGCTCGGTGTAGCCGAGCGCGACCAGCGTATCGAATACTTCCGCATCGCCCTCGTCATGCGTTCCTGTGATTCCTATTTTTTCCGATAGTTCCACGAGTATCTTCTCGGCGGCTTTCTTGCCGAGTCCGGCAACGCGCGTGAGATAGTCGAGGTCGCGCTTTCCTATGGCTCCGCGCAACGCCTCGCGCGGCGCTTTGCGCAGGATGGCGAGAGCGGTCTTGGGGCCCACGCCCGGTACCCCGAGCAGCATCTCGAAGAAGCGCATATCGTCGGTGGTGGTGAAGCCATAGAGCTCGAGTCCGTCCTGCTTCACGGCAAGATAGGTATGCAGCATGCCTTCCTCACCCTCGATGAGGCCTTCTGGAGACGCCATGCAGACGAATATCCCGAAGCCAGCGACCTCGATAACGGCGCCCAGCGGGCTCGTTTCCAGCACCCTTCCGCGTACCTGCCGGATCATATAGAGGTATCGTAGCATTTCGGACGCAAAACGGCGGCCTACCTTGCGGAATCGTGAGCGTTCGCGTACTATGCCCGAACAATGGCAATCACGAAATCAGCGAAGAAAGCCCACCGCGCAAGCTTGAAAAAGCACGTGTTCAACGTTCGTCGCAAGCGGGCGCTTACCGAAACCACCAAGACGGTGAAGAAGCTTATCGTGACCGATACCAAGGCCGCCACGCAGGCACTTAGTGCGGCCTACCAGGCTATCGACAAGGCGGCCAAGCGCGGCGTCATCAAGAAGAACACCGCAAGCCGCAAGAAATCGCGCCTCGCGCTCGCGATAAAGCGCGCAGAAGCAGTCAAGTAAAAACCGCCCGAGAGGGCGGTTTTTACTTTCTGTGCTCCCAGCAGGAATCGAACCTGCATCTGCTCCTTCGGAGGGAGCTGTCCTATCCATTGAACGACGGGAGCGTGAACCCCACTCTACCAAATTTGCCTGTGGTCACCCATAAATCCCGGCTGGGATTTTGGTCGACCTCGCGACTGCGCACCGTCGCGCTTCCGTCTAGCGCAATCTGCCCCGCATAGTGTGCTCCCGGTTGGAATCGAACCAACATTACAACCTCCGCAAGGTTGCGTCCTATCCATTGAACGACGGGAGCGAACGCTGATGACTGTACCTTCCAAACCGCCTATTCGCAAGCTAAAAGCGAAGCATCGTGATGAGGTGATCGAAGACGGACTGGTCGTGACGGCCTTCCGGGACCTGGGGGAGGAAGAATTCGTATATCTCGACGGGGTCGTGGCCAACGATAGGAATGAGGAGGTGCGGAGCGAGCAAATGCTTCGTCTTTATGGAAAGGGAGGGAGGCATGGTCTCGTCCGCATACTCGAGGACGGAGAAGGTAAGCATGTCTTCGTAGGGGTAGAGATTCTTATCAATAACGACGCCGTGGTCGGTGATAGCGAAATAATGCACGCGTGGCCGCTTGGCCGCTTCAAGGGCGAGCGCGCCTGCGCCCGCAGCGACCACGAGCGCAAGGATTAGATTGCTGAAGAGGATGCACGCGATCACGGCTGCGATGGCGATGATACCGAGTGCCCAATACCAATCACTCCCTTTCTCTTCGAAAGCGTAGTTGTGTCCTTCCCACTCGAATATCGCGCCGCGTGGCATACGTATAAATATGATAGCACCGCTTTCGGGCTTCATGGTGCGTCTATGAACGGAAGGTATACTGCCGAGTAATGAAGCGCGCGCTCTTCACTCTTGCCGCTATCGCTACGCTCGCATCGCCGCTTGCGGTCTATGCGCAAGACGCAACGCAAACACCGCCGCTCGAGCAGGAGTACCTCGAGAAAGCACGAGTGCTCGATGCCTCCATCTCGAGGCCCCAGCCCATCGGAGGCACGAGCGTGACCAGCAAGATCCAGGATATCCAGATACAGGTTCTCGACGGCGTGGATACAGGTCGGCGCGTGTCCTTTTCGAACGATTATACCCAAGTGCATGCAGGAGAAATCATCTATGTGCGCCATACCGCGGGAGGGTTCGGGGTGGAGACCTGGGCGGTTGCGGACCCGTACCGCCTGGACGTACTGCTCGGGCTGTTCGGCGTCTTCTTGGTGCTCCTCATCCTGTTCGGCGGCCTTCAAGGCATACGCGGGCTCATGAGTTTGGGGGGATCGCTCGTGCTTATTTTCTCGCTCCTATTGCCGGGCATCTACGCAGGCCACTCCGCGATACTCGTGGCCATCGGGGTTTCCTCGCTCATCATCATCGTCGGCTCCTATATCACCCACGGGTTCAATCGCACGACGACTGCCGCGGTATTCGCCATGGTCGTTACGGTCATCATTACCGGACTCGGTGCCTACTATGTCGTGCATGCAGCGCAGCTTTCCGGGTTCACGAGCGAAGAGAACGTCTACCTTAATTTCAACACGGGAGGAAAATTGGACATGATAGGGCTGCTGTTCGGCGGCATCATGATCGGTCTGTTGGGGGTTCTCTACGACATCGCCATCGGGCAGGCGATCGCGGTAGAGGAACTGCTGCGGGCCGGCACGGAGATGACGAAACGTCAGGTGTACCGGCGAGCGCTCCGCATCGGGCGCGAGCATATCGGTGCGCTCATCAACACGCTCGCTATCGCATACGTGGGTACGGCGCTTCCGCTCCTCCTTTTATTCCATGACTCGACCGCGAGCATACCGTACATGCTCAATAGCGAACTGTTCGCGACGGAGATCGTTCGCGTCCTCATCGGCTCCATCGGCCTCATCCTTGCGGTCCCTATTACGACCGCGATCGCCACCTACTTCATACGACCGGACGGACGCGCTACGGGGCACGCGCATTAGCTCGCTTGCAAATTCGCAGCGCAGGTCTATCGTAGTACTGACGCAGCGGCCCGCGCGCTTTTCTCCCACCCGTGCACCTCTCTTGAACTATTGAAACTCTGAAACCTTATTCCGTTAATCAATTCGTATGATCATACTCATTACGATCGGTGCGTTCGCAGCCACCATGCTCGGCGGCCTCTTCGCGCTTCGCCTCAAGGACCGGCTGCATCTTATCCTCGGGTTCTCCGCAGGGGCCATCATTGGGGTCGCATTCTTCGATCTTCTTCCGGAAGCTATCGACCTGGGCACGACTGCCCATCTAACCTCGACCGTGCTCTCGATCACCGCCCTCGGATTCCTCATCTACCTGGTACTCGATCGCATGCTCTTCATGCATAGCCATGACGCGGACGATGGCCACATCCATCGCGGGCGCGTCGGTGCAGGAAGCCTCTCATTCCATAGCTTGCTCGACGGCATCGGCATCGGTCTTGCGTTCCAGATCTCGCCGACGGTCGGCCTCATCGTGGCGGCAGCCGTGCTCACGCATGACTTCTCGGACGGCATCAACACGGTCAATCTCATCCTTAAGAATAGCGGTTCACGCACGCAAGCCTTCAAGTGGTTGCTTATAGACGCCGTTGCGCCGGTCATAGGCGTGCTCTCAACGCTCTTCTTCAAGGTGCCGGAAGCGGAACTGGGCCTCCTGCTCGCCTTATTCGCAGGGTTCTTCCTCTATATAGGAGCGAGCGACCTTATCCCGGAAAGCCATCATGCGCACCCGACACGCGTCACCACATTCATGACGGTACTGGGTATCGCGACGCTGTACGTCATCATTCGATTGGCTTCGCTCTAGCGAACGCCGCCCATGAAAAAACCGCCTTCGGGCGGTTTTTTCATGGGCGGAGGAGGTGAGATTCGAACTCACGGTACCTTGCGGCACTCCTGTTTTCAAGACAGGTGCGATAGACCACTCTGCCACTCCTCCTGCGTTTACGCTTCCGGACCTGATGGGATAGGCGCCGGAGCGGGAGCCGGGGCAGTCTTCACCGGAGGTTTTGCGAAGCCAAAGATATAGATAAGCTCGAAGATACCGAGAGAGTTCACGATAAGGAGAAAGGCAAACCAGGCCGTATGACCATTCCGGGCCGCTTTCCAGAGCGCAATACCCTTGATAGCGAGGCTCCACAGCACCAGTACCCCAACGAGGAAGTATGCGAAGATGCCGAGTGGAGCGAGGAACGGGAAGGTCGTGAATAGGTCGTAGTGCATGCCGGCGAGTATACGTCATTGTGTATGTAGGAGCAAAGCGCTTACTGAACAAAAACTGCCCTTGTGGTGGCATGCGGCCATACGCCCGTGTAGGATACAGATATATGCGCTATCTCGGTATTGATTTCGGGAAGAAGAAAGTGGGCCTCGCGCTTTCGGACGAAGAGGGAACTATGGGGTTCCCCTTCGAGATAGTGCCGAACGATTCTCAACTATCGGACGCGCTTGCGCTCCTTATCGAAACCGAGCATATCGAGGGCATCGTCATCGGTGACTCGCGCGATTTCGCTGGAAATCCGAACCCTATCGCGAACCCCGCCCGCGCGCTGGGCGAAGAACTTACCTCGCGTACCGGGGTGCCGGTCCATTACGAGCCGGAAATGCTCACCACCCAAGAGGCACGACGCGATTTCGAGGGAGTGCACTCGCATAAACGCGGCGACGTCGATTCATCCGCCGCTGCCCTCATCCTTACGAGCTACTTATCGCGCGACCATGGATAAAGAGCGGATAACCATCGATGAGTTTTCGAAGATAGAGGTGAAGGTAGGTACGGTCGTGTCCGCTGAACGGGTGCCGGAGACGGATAAGCTGTTGCGTCTGATGGTCGATTTCGGCGAAGAGAAGGGCCCGCGCCAGATAGTTTCCGGCATCGCGGCCTACGTGCCCGCGCCGGAATCCCTGGTGGGCCGCCAACTCGCGTTCGCGACCAATCTCGCACCGCGTACGCTGCGCGGCCTTGAAAGCGACGGGATGCTCTTTGCAGTGGGGGAGGGCGATGCATTCGCGTTCCTTGCGCCTGATCGGCCCGTTCCTCCGGGCACAAGCGCGCATTAGTCCCGGGTTTTCCAGAACGACCGGATTTCCGGGTCACGCGCACGGTATACTCATAGCAAATGAAAGGAGCGTTCCACCGATTCTTGCGTATCGAGCTTGCGCCGCCGCGCTATCTTTCCCTTCCCACCGCGGGTATCGACATTTCCGCGAGCGGCATCAAAGTAGCGAGCCTGAAGGAACGTTCGCATGGACTCGAGCTCGGCGCGTTCGGCGAAGAGTCGCTTCCGGCAGGCGCCATCGTGGGAGGAGAGATCACCGATAGCGCGGCAGTGGTCGCGGCGCTTTCCGCTATCGCCAAGAAGCATGGCGTCACCACCGCGAATATCACGCTTCCCGAAGCCCGCAGCTACCTTTTCGAAGCGGATGTTCCGGGGAATACCCCCGCGCAGTGGCGCACGGCAGTCGAGCAGCACCTCGATGAATACGTCCCGCTTCCTCCGGCTGAGGTCATCTTCGATGCGGTGCCCGTCCTGCGTATGCCCGAGAGCACGCACTTGGCGGGGGTGGGCGTCGCCCGCCGCGCGGTGGATCTTGCCCTCTCCGTATTCGACGAAGCGGGGATACGCGTCCGTTCGGTCGAAGGCGAGATGTTCGGAGT
Source organism: Parcubacteria group bacterium (assembly GCA_028286525.1). Classification (GTDB taxonomy): domain Bacteria; phylum Patescibacteriota; class Minisyncoccia; order Phycocordibacterales; family Phycocordibacteraceae; genus C7867-001. Next base: position 78,417 of record JAQBRL010000016.1, read on the forward strand.
GCCGCGCGCGCTCCTGCCGCACGGAAATATGGAGACCGTTCTCATCATCGACATCGGCCGGACGACGACCAAGCTCGTGATAGTCGTCCACCGCATCCCTATCTTCGCGACGACGCTCGACGTGGGCGGGCAGGCGCTCACGACCGCGGTGCAGAAATACTTCAATGTATCGGAAGAGGAAGCGAAGAAAGTGAAGGCGGAACGAGGCCTCGTCGCGAGCGACGATAATGCCGAATACCTGGCCGCGATGCTCTCCACGGTTTCCGTCATCCGCGAAGAGATAGTGAAGCGCCTGGAATATTGGCAGAGCCGGGCGGTTGCGGGTTCGCCGCACGAGGCGGTGACGCGCGCCATTCTGGTGGGCGGGAACGCTACGCTCCGTGGGCTGCCGGAATATCTCGAAACCTCGCTCAAGATCCCGGTCGAGCTCGGCGATGTGTTCACGAATCTCGCGAAGCGCGACGACTGGCTGCCGCCGATCGATTACATGGAATCGCTTGCGTACGCGACCGCCATAGGCCTGGCGCTGCGCGAATACGTTCCCTAAGAATATGTATCCCGAACTCACCAATCTCCTTCCGCTCGAGCGCATGCGCCATCTCCGGCGTGACTATTTCATACGGCTTGCTACCGTCGTGGTGCTCGCCCTATCCGTCGTGGTGGTCGGAAGCGGAGCGCTTTTGATACCTTCCTATCTCTATCTTAATCAGGAGCTTCAGGCGCGCTCGGGAGTCGCACGCGAGCTCGATACGAAGCTCAGCGCGTCGCAAGGCAAGGTCACGAGCCAGCGTCTCGCGACGCTCTCGAGTTCAGCTACGTACCTCGCTCGACTCGCCACCACCACGACCGCGACTGCGGCACTGCGTGGAGTACTCGGGGTTCCTCGTAGCGGTGTCGCGCTCACGGGCTTCACGTTCTCTCCCAGCATCCCCGGTACGAACGGGAAAATGGCGCTTACCGGAAACGCCTCTACGCGGGAGACGCTCCGCGCATACGTCATGGCGCTCTCGCAGCTTCCGTATGTCAGCAACGCTGACCTCCCGATAAGCGCGTACGCGAAAGAGAGCCAGATACCGTTCACCATCACGCTTACCGGCACCCTGCTTCCATGACCATACGCCCCTTCATCCCCCTCATCGTTTCGCTCGTGATCCTGGTCATCGCATCGGGACTCTATGGCTTCGGATACTACACCTTGCAGAGCGACATCGTGAAAGCAACGACGCTTGCTGCCCAGATCAAGCTGAAGAGCGCGCAGCTCGATCAGCTATCGCGCGCGCATGCGGCGCTCGCGACGCTTACGAACGATGAGGCGACCCTGAATCAGTATTCGATAGGGAAGGAGGATGTCGTGCCTTTCCTCGAATCCTTGCAGGCGACCGGCAAGCCGCTCGGCGCACGCGTGGACGTGCTCTCGGTCGCGGACGAAAAGATCGGTACGCATGCCCGCATCTCGCTCTCGCTCTCGCTTACCGGGTCGTTCGATGCCGTCATACGGACGTTGGGCGCCATCGAGTACGGTCCGTATGACGGCGTCATCACGAATCTGACGCTTGATACGACACCGGCTTCGGTCGGAAGCGCCTCGGTGTGGACGGCCACTACGATATATTCGGTCGGCGTCCGCTCGGCTTCTTCCACACCCGTAACCCATGCACCGGCAGCTCCTATCCCTGCCACCGTACCCGCAACCACTACGCATCCATGAACCTCTCTTTCATTACCAAGCTCCTGAATAAGTATCTGAAGGTCCTACGCTATGGCGACCGGGTGCACCCCATGCGCGACTGGCTCATCATCATCTGCATCGTCTGCATATTGTTCGTGGCGAGCGCGCTCTGGAGCTATCTTATCTTCAGGGAAACGAGCACGAACGGCGTGCAGGCTTCGACAGGGACGACGACGCCCATAAGCACCGCATCGCTCGATACGGTCCGGCATGTGTTCGAGACTCGGGCGATCGAACGCGCGCACTATCTGCTGGACTATCGTTTCGTTGACCCTTCGAAGTAGGGGCGCTAGGGTACTAAGGCCCCTATAGCTCAACGGATAGAGCTGCGGACTTCTAAGCCGTCGATGTAGGTTCGATTCCTGCTGGGGGCACAAAACGTTCGAGTGGGTATGAGAGGACTCGAACCTCCAAGGATTGCTCCATACGCTTCTGAGGCGTACGCGTATACCAATTCCGCCACATACCCGTGTGCTCGCGGGGCCAGCTGTGCGCGCTGTAGGGCTCGAACCTACGACCATCCCGGTGTAAACGGGGCGCTCTACCAACTGAGCTAAGCGCGCGTATTTCTTACTCGCACGACCTCGCAGAGGAAAGCGTAACCGTCGGAAGTCCGACCCCACCACCTCAGCGAAGCGCGCGTATGGCTACCTTAACCCACTTATCTACGTTTTTGAAGTAACATGTTCGGATGAATGAGCGGCTCTTCGCTATAGTTTCCGGCCGGGTGCAAATGGTCATGTTCCGCGATTTCGTGCAGCGGAAGGCCAGCGGCTTACGTCTCGTAGGAGAGGTACGGAATCTCAAGGACGGGACCGTGGAAGTCATTGTCGAAGGCGAGCGTGCGAAACTCGAGAAATTGCTCGGGAAGCTGCACGAGGGTCCGCTTCTTGCGCGCGTCGAACATGTTTCCGTGTCGTGGCTTCCAGCAACAGGAGAATTCTCGAACTTCAGAATCGCGTACGAGTAAGGCGCGAAAGAAGCGCAGACGAATGAAATGAGTTAGTGTGAGGCAATGGAACTTCCGATACTCTATGAAGATGCCGATATCGTCGCGGTGAACAAGCCGTCGGGGATGATGACGCACCCCGATGGAAAGACCACGGACGAGACCGCCAGCGACTGGTTCGCTGCGCACTACCCTGACTCGAAAGAGGTGGGGGAGACCCAGCGTCTGCAAAACGGTACGGAGATTCGCCGCCCCGGTATCGTGCATCGTCTCGATCGCGAGACCTCGGGCGTGCTCGTGTTCGCGAAGACGCCCGAAGCGCACGCGCTCCTGAAGAATGCGTTCCAAGAGCGCCTCGCGCACAAGACCTATCTCGCGTTCGTGTACGGCGTACTGAAAGAGAAGAAGGGCATCATCGATTTTCCCATCGGCCGCTCGACGCAGGATTTCCGGCTTCGCAGCGCTCAGCCAAAGGCAAAAGGGCTGCTGCGCGAAGCGCTCACGCGCTGGGAGACTATTTCGGATATCGGCACGCATACGCTCCTCAAGGCGATGCCGGAGACCGGGCGTACCCACCAGATCCGCGTGCACCTCAAAGCCATCCATCATCCGGTCGTCTGCGACCCGCTCTATGCCCCGAACCAGAAATGCGACCTGGGCTTCAACCGTCTTGGTTTGCACGCCTACCAGATAGAGGTCCAGCTCCCTTCGGGAGGGAACAAGGTCATAACGGCCCCGGTTCCCGCGGATCTGGCCGCGGCACTCCAGAAATTCCCTGGAACCGAGGCGTTTCTTGCTCCGTAGTTGTGGCTGTGATACAGTTCTGTCCACTATGCAAGCCGTTATAACCCCAGTATCCACTTCGGAGCGCGCCAAGCTCGGCATTCGCCCGGGCGACACGGTGCGTGTCCACCAGAAGGTCATCGAGAAGGGCAAGACCCGTATCCAGATGTTCGAGGGCCTCGTCATCGCGGTCAAGCACGGCACCGAAGCCGGTGGCACGTTCACGGTGCGGGCCCAGATGTCGGGTATCGGCGTCGAGAAGATATTCCCGCTGTACTCCCCAGTCATCGATAAGATAGAGATCGTTCGCCGCTCGAAAGTCCGACGCGCGAAGCTCTACTTCATCCGCGAGAAGGTCGCGCGCGAAGTCCGCCGCCAGCTCCGCACTATGCGCATGGTCAATCTGTCGACCGATGATTTCAAGGAGGAAGAGGCACCTATCGACTCCGTCGCGGAGGTCGTCGAGAAGGATCCGCTGGAAACGCCGGACCAGACCGAGATGACGCCAGCGGAAGAAGCAGGCGGCGCTCCCGAAGCTCCGGTCGTCGAGGAGCCGACTCCGGAAGCAGCCCCCGAAGAGAAGACGGAAGAAGCGGCATAAGCCGCTTTCTTCGTACTCTTTATTTGTAGGGCGGCGTGCGCTATAGTCCTCGTACACCTGCCCAGGTGATGAAATTGGTATACATGCATCCTTGAGGTGGATGTGCCGCAAGGCGTGGAGGTTCAAGTCCTCTCCTGGGCA
>JAQBRL010000025.1 GCA_028286525.1 Parcubacteria group bacterium
CGAACGATCCCTACGTTCTTTGCATCATGACCCAAGGTTCTAACTTTGCGCAGCTGGAGGCTATTCTTAAAGACCTTTCCGCAAAGACGTACCAAGGCGTCCAGGCGCTTACGCCGAAGTAGTCCGCGTGAGCTAGGCGAACGCGTCGCGCAAGCGCTGCGCTACCTGTTCTATCGTGAGCCGCTCTTGCTCTCCAGTGTCGCGATGACGAAGCGTAACCGTATCCTTGAGTTCCGGGGTCTCTCCGAGGGTATCGAAATCGATGGTGATGCAGAAGGGAGTGCCTATTTCGTCCTGACGGCGATAGCGCTTACCGATATTGCCGTTGTCGTCCCAGGCGATGGCGGGATGCACCATCCGGAGCTGCGCGCGGACTTCGCGCGCTTTCTCCACGAGTTCCGGCTTGTTCTTCAGAAGCGGAGCCACCATCGCTTTGAGAGGAGCCAGATGCGTGGGCAAGCTTAAAAATACGCGCTTTTCGCCGCCCAGCTCATCCTCGCGGTACGAGTTCGAAAGGACCGCGAGCAGATGACGGCCCAGACCGAACGTCGGTTCTATCGCATGCGGGACGAACTTTTCATTCGTATTCGGGTCGAGATACTGGAGGTCTTCCCCGCTTTTCTCGATATGGTTCTTCAGATCGAAGTCCGTGCGATACGAGATGCCGCCGATCTCATCGAACTTCTGCGGGAAGTTGAAATGGAAGTCCACGGTGCGTTTCGAGTAATGGGCGCGCTCTCCGTCCTTGATCTCGATCTCCTTAAGATCTTCAGGCGCGAAGCCGAGCGAGCTGAACCAGGCGCGCATCTCGCCGAGCCAGTACTCGAAGTGCTGCTCCCATGCCCGCTCTTCGGTGAAATATTCGAATTCCATTATCTCGAGCTCTCGCACCCGGAACAGGAACTCGCGCGGAGCGATCTCATTGCGGAAATTCCGTCCGATCTGCGCGATGCCGAACGGCAGCTTCGGATGGAAGGTATCGATGATGTTCTTGAAATTCACGAACATGCCTTGCGCCGTTTCGGGACGCAGGTAGACGGTCGTGTCGGTTCCATCGACCGAGCCTGCGGACGTCTTGAACATCATATTGAACTGCTGCGCTGCGGACAGGTCATTGCCGTCGGGACTCTTGATCCCGTTTTCCTGTATGAGCGCCCCCATCTGCTCGAGCGTCATTCCCGCGGGATCGATCCCGTTCTCCTCGAGCAGATGGTCCGCGCGATAGCGTTTCTTGGTCTTGAGGTCCGTGACGAACGGATCATTGAATCCCCCCACGTGCCCGCTCGCTTCCCATACCTTCGGATTCATGAGGATGGCCGAATCGATGCCGTACATATCATCGCGCAGGTCGACGAACCGGCGCCACCATGACTGCTCGATGTTCTTCTTGAGCGCGAGCCCGAGCGGCCCGTAGTCGAACGTGCCGGCGAGTCCTCCATAGATCTCCGAACCCGCGAATACGAAGCCGCGGCGCTTGGCGAGAGAGACGATGGCATCGAGGCTGGGCTTTTCCATGAAACGGATACTACGCTACTTATTTGACCGTACCAAATCCGATCTTGTACGCCGGATCGGATGAGGTCTGCGTCGTAAGTTCCGGAACGCTTCCGGAAATAGCGTGCTGCGTGAAGCGATCGACGCCCGTCACTTGCTGGGCGAACAGCAAGATAGGAGTGGTTCCCTGCTGCGCGACCGATGGGGTGATAGCTATTTGGAATGCCACGGTCTTGACGGAAGTGCCGGAGGGCACGTCGCCAGCGCTCCAGGAGACGGTACGCGTGGTGTCGTTATACGAGAGCGAGGTCGAATCGGTCGTCTGTCCGGTAAAGCGCACGTAGGGAGGAAGGGCGGCCGTGACTTGCGCGCCTGCCACGGTATTGCCGCTATTGGTAAGCGTATAGACGACGGTATACGTGCTCTCTTGGTTCGCGACCGGTGGCCACGGTCCGGTATTCGCGAACGGTCCCGTGGTACGTACCGCCTTGGAAGAAAGCGCGAGGCTCGTACCCACTTTTACGGTGCGATTCAGGGTCGCGGTGATGGTCTGGGGAACGTTCGTTTCCGAGAGTCGCTGCCCCGCTACCGAGACCCGTAGGGTTATCGACGGATTGCTCGTACCCATCAGCGCCGAATTCTTCTTGGTCGTGAAGGTGAACGTGCCCTGTCCGCTGTCGCCCGGCTGCAGCATGGCGAGCCCCGCGTCCGTAGTGGAATCGAAGAGCACCGTCCCGTCGGTCGAGCGGTAGAACCCGCTTCCGCTCGTCACGCTCGTAGGATCGAATCCGTTGCCGCTAATGGCGACGGCGACGCGCGCGTTCGTGACGGGCGTCGCAAGCGTGTTCACCCACCCGATGGTCACTTGCACCGGTACCCCCGCGTCCACGACCGGGGTGTCCGTCGTGTCGCGATTTATAGAAAGCGTGGTGGCAAGGAAAGGCTTCGTCAGGGTGATGTTCGCCTGCTGGCTCGTGAATGTCTGCGCGAGCGTGTTGCTTCCTGCAGCCGCAAGCGTGCCGGCGTCGAATTTGAAAACGCGTTCGTCGTTATTTTCTCCCGATACGATGCCGGTAATGCTGATGCGCTTCTCCTCTCCCGCGGCGAAGGTCCCGAGCGCGAACACGGTCCCGGTAGAGGGCTGCGGCGACGTCGCCGTCGGGGTGAACCCGAAGGGATACTGCGCGATCACGGCCACGTTATCGAGCGGGGTCGTCGCATTGCTGCGCACCGTGACGTTCACCGTCGTGCTCTGGCCGGCAGAGACCTGCGAAAGCGCGCTCACCGTGAGACTTATCGGCGAGGAGGTGATGATGAAGTCGTACTGCTTGTTCTTTACGAACACCGAATTGCTCCCGGCCGTGTGGTATTCGATCTTTATCGGAAGCGAAATATGCTGCCCTTCGCTGCCGTACACCACCGCACGTACCGTACGCTCGACTTTTGCGCCCGAATCTATCGTGCCGAGGTCTTCCGTATAGGCAGCGAGCGGCTGGGTCGGATCGTCAGCCGATTTCGTTCCCGCCGGGAACGTGATGGTGAGGCTGGCCCCCGTGATAGCGACCGGGTTCTTGTTCTCTATCGTGAGCAGGAGCGGGACCGTGTCGCCGCTGGCGATGGTGGTAGGCCCTTGGACCGCGATGTTGAGATTATTCGCGGAGACGGAGCGGCCGCCCCATACGAGGTATACGACCGCGCCGCCTGCGGTAAGTACGAAGAATAGGAACGCAACGATGAAGAAGCGTGCCGGCCCTGATACATGCTCCGCCTCTTTGCGTACGCTGGTCGGTACCGTTTTGAGCTTCTCCCAGCCGCGCACGCGCTCGGCGCTGCGCTCCACGAGCGTGGGTTCAGGCGCACCTGTCGCTGCCTGCGCGCTATAGAGTCGCTCGCGTACCCGCTCGAGGGAGCTCAATTCCTCATTCTCTGCCATTAGCTAGCAGTATACCGTATTCGGTTTACGCTCCTGAAGCGCTAATGCCGCGATTGATGCGGGAAATGAGTTCGGCGCGGGCATCCTGCGCATGGGTAAGCGCCTGATTCCCGTAGCCCGCAGGAGGCATGGCGCCCGCATCGAACCCGAGCGCTTGGAGCAAGCGTAGGACCACGAGGGATTCGGCGTGATCCCCTTCTTCTTTGGAGCAGGCAGGGAGTGCGACGACGAACTCGACGAACAGGGCATGGAGCGCCGGGTCCGCGGTCTCGCCCTGCACCAATCGCATCAACAGTGCCGCGACCCGAGCGACGCGCTCGCGCGCGCTGCGGGTAAGCGCCTGGAAGCGATCTTGCGAAAGGACCGCGCCCGTAAGGCGCCATCCTTCTTTGCCGCGTACGAGCATCAGGTCGGACTCGTTCAGGGTTTGGAGCGCATGCGCGAGCTTCGCGCCGGAACGGCGTGCACCCTCCGCCCGCGCCCGTATGAGGCCGAGCTCGGGCGTAAGCACCGTCACGAGGAGGCCCGCCTCCGCAAGCGGCGAGCGCGCGAGCACCATGCCGTGAGTCGAGTATTTATGCCGCATCGGGACGAAGGGAGAAGTGCACGGGGCCAGTCGAGGTCTCGGCGACGAATGCGTCAGCAGGGCCGAACGCGAGCGCGGATACTCCTGCAAGCTCTACACCCGCAAGAAGGGCGGCTCCATTCTCCGAAACCGTGAGCGATACCGTATCGCGCGGCGAGAGGCCGAGCACCTTACGCGCGTCCGCGAGCGCGCGAGCGAATTCCCGTATATCGCCGTCGCGCACGAGCTCCGGCGTAAGCGAGGTCGCAAGCGAAAGCGCTTCTTGCTTCATGATGATCTCTTTCACGTTCACTTCTTCCGCAAGAAGCTCGGCCAGCGCATTCGGAAGCGTGCCGGGTATAGAAAGCGAGGCGAGCGGCTGACGGACCTTGATACCCGCCGCCTGCCGCACGCGCAAGGCGTCCGAGGCAAGTACTCGCGTCGCCTGCATATTTTCTATGAGGTCGGTATCGACGGTTCCTGCTTCGTACCAGTCCGCAAGATGCACGCTCTCGGGATCGGTATCTTCGCGCACCGCTTGATAGGCCCACTCCGCCACGAAGGGAGTGAAGGGCGCGAGCAGGACGGCGATAGCCTGCAGGGTATCGCGCAAGGTCGTGAGCGCAGCCGCGTCCCCTTCGCGCACGCGTTCGCGCACGCGCCGCACGTACCACTGGGACAGGTCTTCCACCAGAGCGGCGATGGAACGCGTCGCGGCGTAGAGGTCATAGGCATCAAGCGCGCTCGTTGCTTTCGCTATCGTCTCCGAGACCCGGGTGCGCATCCAGGTATCGATGATCTGCTCTTTCCCCTTCCCTGCTTCGGCATCCTTGAAGAGTTCGTAGAACTTCACGCTGTTCTCGAACCAGGAAATGACGCGTGCCGCCTCCTTCACGGTCTTATCGTCGAAGTTCTTGCTATCTCCCGGCTGGTTCACGCTATACATCCAGAAGCGCAGCGTGTCGGCGCCGTAGCGCTCCATCGCCGCCATCGGCTCGATGATGTTTCCCTTGGATTTGCTCATCTTGAGTCCTTGCTCGTCGAGCAGATGCCCGAGGCAGATGACATTCTTGTATGCGCTGCCCTTCCCCATGAGCACGCCCACCGCGAGCAAGGTGTAGAACCAGCCGCGGGTCTGGTCGATGGCTTCCGATATGAAGTCCGCCGGATATCCCTTCGTTTCTATCCAGTCCTTGTTCTCGAACGGGTAGTGGTCCTGCGCGAACGGCATCGCGCCGGAATCGAACCACACGTCCATGACTTCTTTCACGCGATGAAGCTCCGTCCCTGCGTCGGAGAGCAGGACGATCTCATCTATGTACGGACGATGCAGGTCGAGCTCGTAATCCTCGTTATGCGGAAGCGGAACGAAATCGAGCTGTATCCATGAACCCTTCTGCGGAGGTGCGAATGTCTGGAGGAATTCCTGCGATTCAGTATGATCCTTCCCTTCCACTATCATAAGGAGCGATTCGAATGCTATCCCATGCGTGATGATGAGGATGTTCTCGTTCTGATGCGTACTCTCGAGTTCGTATATGAAATGGCCGAAGCGTCGTCGCGCATCGAGCCAGCTCTCTCCATTCGGGAGCGTATCGGAATATGCATGCAGATGCTCCTTGCGGTAGGCTAGGAATTCATCATACGAATGCTCATTCAGATCGCCAAAATCCAATTCGCGCAGGCGTGCATCGTACGTAATCTCCGCCTGCGGAATCCCGATTGCGTCGGCAATGAGCTCTGCTGATTCTCTCGCTCGCCTGAATGGCGATGCATAGATATGAGTGATCTTCTCTTTCTGGAGTTGCTCGCCTGTACCCTGGGCCTGCGCTTTTCCGGCCTCGGTGAGACCGTACGCATTGAGGTCTCCGCTGTTCACTATCCGCTTCACGTTCTGCTCCGCTTCCGCGTGCCGCATCACGAAGTAGGCATTGCCGCTTTTTTTCGTTCGCTGCTTCAGCTCATCGACCGAACCGATAACGAGCCGCTCGGTGCCATCTTCGTTCTGCCAGACCGGAAGCGGCGTGCCCCAGTACCGTTCGCGCGATATCGCCCAGTCGCGCGCGTTCGCAAGCCACTCCCCCATGCGTCCGTCGCGTATGTGCTCCGGCTCCCAGCGCACTTTTGCGTTCTCGCTCAACAATGTCTCGCGCAGGTCCGTCATGCGGATGAACCATGAGTCGCGCGCGTAGTAGATGAGGCGATTCTTGCTGCGCCAGCAGTGCGGATAGGAATGCGTATACGTTTCTTTGGAGAACAGAAGACCGCGGGCCTGCAGGTCCTTCAGCACCTCGACATTCGTCTCCGCGTCGATGACCGACTTCCCTTCCAGATATCCGGTGCCCGGAATGAAGGTGCCATCAGGAGCGACGAGATGCACTTTCGGGAGTCCGACCTTCTGGCCGAGCTCGAAATCGTCCTGCCCGTACATGACCGCGGTATGCACGATACCGGTGCCGTCTTCCGTATTCACGAAATCAGCGGCATATATCTGGAATGCATTCTCGAATTTTCCCTTCTCGGTTTCCGGCGCAAGCGCCTGCGCGAATGGATAGAGCGCCTGATACTTCTTTCCGATAAGGTCGACTGCCGGTCGCTCTGCGATTTTTTTCCATTCCTCGCCCAGTACCTTCTGCGCGAGCGCGTTCGCAACGATCACGCGTTCTCCGTCTTTTTCATATACGCCGTACTCGATTTTCTCCCCGACGGCGAGGCCAACGTTCCCCGGAAGCGTCCACGGCGTGGTCGTCCACGCGAGGACGAAGGTTCCGGGCTCGTCAACGAGCTCGAATTTCGCGGTGAGCGACAGATCCTTCACGTCTTCGTATCCTTGCGCGAGCTCATGGCTCGAAAGCGCGGTACCGCACTTCACGCACCAGGGAAGCACTTTGTAATCCTTATACAGACGGCCGTCGCCCTCTATCTTCTTCACGATGGAGAAGAGCGTCTCCATATACGGCGCGTTGAACGTGAAGTAGGCCTTCTTCTGGTCCGCCCAGTAGCCGAGGCGCTCAGAGAACCGTTCCCACTCGTGGATATAATTGAAAACGCTTTCGCGGCATTTTTTATTGAACGCAGCTATACCGTACGCTTCGATGTCCTGCTTTCCCGTGAACCCGAGCTGCTTCTCGACTTCGAGCTCCACCGGAAGCCCGTGCGTGTCCCAGCCAGCCCGGCGCGGTACGTGAAAGCCCTGCATGGTCTTATAGCGCGGGATAGCGTCCTTGAAGGAACGCGATTCCATATGATGCACGCCGGGGCGGCCATTGGCGGTGGGCGGTCCTTCGTAAAAGATGAATGGTTTTTTTTCGCTTCCGCGCGCGCGAGCTTTCTCCGCGATATTGTGCGTCTGCCAGAACGCGAGAATCTCTTCCTCGCGCTTCGCTGCGTCCGATTTCTCTACCTGGTCAGTATCTATATCCGCCATTATTTCCTCATCCTAGCTCCGTTAAATCTTTCCCGCTAGTTCCTAGCGGGTGGCCATGAAAAGGAAACGGCCGCCCCGGAGGGCGGCCGTCAGAGTTCCGGTAAGGTAAAGACCGACTTGTTGAGGATGACGCCCCATGCCGGCAACGCGAGATTGCTCTTCACGCTCACGAGATGAAGAGAGCGTTTCCCCTGGAACGGATACGCCGATTCAAGCAGTCCGGATATGACGTCCTCAGAAATATCGTCAACGCTCCAGAATGCCCTGCAATCCGTACCTTCGCGTTCGGCGCCCCACGGTATCGCGATGAGGGGGAACTCGAGCGCGTTCGCTCCTTTCAAGGCCTCCAGCGTTTCCTCGAAGGAAGCGATGACGGCCGTCCAGGTCTTCTTGACCACTTTCTCGGCCATCTCGTGCCTCCTTCTGCCGCTGGCGAGTATACGCCGATTCTGTCTCGGTGCAAAAGAAACGGCCGGCGCTTGGGGCGCCGGCCGCAGATTCGTCGAAAGCGAGATGGGTAGATGCGCTACGCGGGTTGCGCGACCTGCTGCCTGCGGGTCACGGTGCGGCAGTAGGACGCCACCCAGTCAACGACCGTGCGCCAGTGCTTGAGGCGCGTGATGGCCCGCCGGATGTCCTGCTCCTTGATGCGCCGGCCGAACCGTTCCTGCGTCCACTGGGCCGCCTCCCGGATCAACACTTCGGGGGTATTGGCCAGCAGATTCAGCGCCTTTTGGACCATCCGGAACGAGCGGCTCTGTCCTTTTTTCCCAGTCTTCGACAATGTATCGACTCCCCAAACAGTATCGGCCCACGATTCGGACCAAGCGCTACCATACCGTCATTCATCGCAACGCGCAATCGCGTTATCTACATCTTTTCCGGAGCGGGGATGGCGAGGATGCGCAGGCCGTTCTCCATCGTCGTGACGAAGGTCTGTGCGACGACGAGTTTGTAGCCCTCGTGCTCGCCTCCGAGGATGCGCTCCTGCGCATAAAAAGAATTCCACTCTCCTGCGAGCTGCGTGAGGTACTGCGTTATCTTGTGCGGCGCGCGTTCCCGTATGGCAGTCTCCGTTACTTCCGGGAAACGGATAAGGAGCCGTTCGAGCGTATAGGGCTCATCGGGAGCACTGCTATCTATGGCAGTGCGGTCCGCGGCCGGTGCTTGCGCAAGCACCGAGCGAGCACGCACGAGCGCGTACTGGAGGTACGGACCTGAATCGCCATCGAGCGAAAGGGATTTCTCGGTATCGAAAATGATGTCGCCGCCTGCGGCCTGTCGCAGGATCATGTACTTGATCGCACCGATAGCGACCTGCTGCGCTATGAGCGGATCCTCATTCTTCTCGCTCGCCTTTTCCATGACTTCTTCGATAAGCGCTGCGGCGGTAATGACGTTCCCCTCTCGCGAAGCCATCTTGCCGGAAGTGAG
>JAQBRL010000027.1 GCA_028286525.1 Parcubacteria group bacterium
ACCCCGACGCTCGCGCGTATGGTCGCAGGCAAAAAACGCGAGCTCGTCTTCCCGGTCCGGTGGTTCAATATCGGCAATCGCTTCCGCTATGAGCGTCCGCAGTAGGGACGCATGCGCGAGTTCTACCAGGTGGACGTGGACCTCATCGGGATACCGGACATGAAAGCAGACGGCGAGATAATCGTGCTGGCGTCCGAGATCTTGAAAGCCTTCGGTGCGTTCGATGGCGATTTCACCATACGCATAAATTCCCGTGCGCTCCTGAACGCAGCGACCGAGGCGCTCGGCTACAGCGCGGATGAATCGAAAGAGTATCTCCGCTTGCTCGACCGCAAAGCGAAGGTCGCACCTGAAGAATTCGAGACGGCGCGCGGGCCGTTCCGCAAAGACGGAAAGGACGCGCTCGAGCTCATCGAGCAAGGCGGGAACGTGACGGTCGCGGATCAGAAAGCGAAACTCGATGGCCTTATCGCGGCATTTGCGGCGCGCGGCATGAACAATGTCTCCTTCGACGCATCCATCGTCCGTGGCTTCGACTACTACACCGGCACGGTCTTCGAGATCTACGATACAGATCCCGAAAATCCCCGCGCGCTCTTCGGGGGAGGTCGCTACGATAATCTCCTTTCGCTCTTCGGAGGCGACTCCATCCCCGCCATGGGCTTCGCCATGGGCGACGTTACCCTGCTCGATTTCCTTACGACCCATGGCTACGCGCCGAAGGCATCGTCCGCTCCCCTCGTGTTCCTGGGCACGCCTTCGCAGAGCGACATCCCTGCCGCGCAGGAATTCGCCACGACGCTCCGCGAAGAAGGCGGTCTTTCGGTACTCGTGAATGTTATGGACAAGAAGCTCGGCGACCAGGTGCAAGAAGCGGTCAAGCGCGGCATTCCCTATTTCATCGCCTATGGCGAGAGCGAAGTCGCGAACGGCATGATGAAGCTGAAGTCACTGAATGAGAGCAGCGAGAAAGAGATGAGCGCAGCGGAAGTGGTCATCGAGTTACAGCGTACTCGCAAATAGGTCCGGGATATGGAAAAAAGGATTCAGATGCGAGGCGCGGGAATGCGAGATTCGGAGGCGTACTTTTGGTACGATGGAGAATCTCGCAGGGTCCCGCCACAAAGCAGATGAAACTTTTAGCCATATCCCATGCGTGAAATCACGTTTGATATAGAAACGGCGAACCTAATTCCCGTCATGTCGCGGCAGGAATACCACCGGCTCGATATTTCCATCGTCGGCATCCATGACTCCGAGACCGGAGAATATACCTCGTACTCCCAAGAGGAATTCCCGAAGCTCTGGCCTATCCTCGAGAAAGCGGATGTACTCATTGGCTACAATTCCGATAGTTTCGATATCCCCATCCTGAATAATTATTATCCGGGCGATCTCACGAAAGTCCGTTCGCTCGACCTGCTTTCCGAGGTATACAAGACCCTGGGCCGTCGCTTGCGCTTGCAGAACCTCGCCGAAGCGACGCTCGGGCACGGGAAATCCGCCGACGGCCTCAAGGCGGTGGAGTGGTGGCAGCAGGGCCTGCATGACAAAGTGCGTGAGTACTGCCTACAGGACGTGAAGGTCACGCGCGAGATATACGACTACGCCCTCAAGCATGGGAAGCTGAAGTATAAGGACCTGCGGACGGTCCGCGATATGAAAATAGATACGAGCCACTGGCTCATCGAGTCTGATCCGCACGCGTTCACGCATACGCTCGGCCTCTGAGCAGAGGTGTGTTTGTTTTTAAAGACAAACGAGCTACTATCCATCTGGTGCACGCAATGACGCGTGCAGAAAGGAAGAACGGCCATGTCCTCGGCAAAACAGACCCTTCCCCGCTCGCTCGAGCTCTTCCTGCCTGACACGATGCCCGCGGCGCGCTTCCCAGAGCTCGCGACAGCAGTGGGCCTCGCGTATCGCGGAACCGCGGATTTCAATATCGTCTGCAACCATCATCGCGATCCTGAAATCGGCGGCATCGTAGGCCTCGCGACCAATTTCCCGCAAGACGAGTCCGTGTGCGCCGTCTTCGGCGAAGCGCTCCGTCAGCGTGAGCCGCTCATCCCGAGCGTCCTCTCCAACCCGGGCGGTTCCGACCGCTACGAACACCGGCTCAGCGACCATTCGTGAGCCGTCCCGAAGTGCCCTGCCGCATCCGCGCGGCAGGGCCTTCTCTTTCGTGCGTGCTATCATTTTTTTATGAAAATGCCTTTCACGCTGCGCGATCTGTTCATTCCCGTGGCTATCATTATCGCGGGAATCATTCTCGCGGTCGCCATCTATGCCGTACGGATACATCACACCATTACGCAGGGTGCGGGCTCTCCGGAGGCGGTTCGTCCGGTCACGCCTGCGGACCATATAATCGGTAACCCAGGGGCGCCCGTCACCATCATCGAGTACGCGGACATCGACAGCTCGTACAGCAAATCCTTCCAGCTCACCATGGAGCAGCTCATGACGGAATACGCGAACGGCGGGAAAGTGGCGTGGGTATATCGTCATTTCCCGAATACCCTCCAGCATGCGAGCGCAGCGACCCATGCGCTGGCCGCCGAGTGCGCGACCTCCCTCTCCCTTCCGACTACCTTTTTCCGTTTCATCGATGCGATGCAGGCGACGGCGCCCGGCGAGAATGAGTTCAATCCGGACCAGTATCCGGTCATTGTCGCCGAGCTCGGTATCGACCAGGCCGCCTTCAAAAGCTGCGTAACGGCAGGTACTTTCACTAAGCGCGTGCATGACGACTATGACAATGCGCTTGCCGCAGGCGCGACCGGCTCTCCGTTCGTGGTCCTTCTAGTACAGGGCCAGAAACCGGCTTCGATCGATGGGGCGCTACCCTACGCCGCCATGAAGAAGCTTATCGACCAGTCCATCGCCAAGGTAGCGACTTCCACATAGTCCCCGCAGGGCTCTTGACAGGCCTCGAGTGGTGTATAATTGAAGGGTACTAATTCATTGATATTTATGTCCTGGAATCCTTTTGAGAGACGTCCTGCAGGAGCAAAGAGTGCGTATGTAGATCCAAAGACCGGAGAACCGGTTGCGAAGCTTGTCATTGATAACACCGGCAGTGTAGTCGGTAGCGCGGAGACACCGTCAGAGGCAGCCCATGTCGCTACCGAAGCCGCTGAAGACTTTAAGGCAGCAGCGTAAGCATTCCGTACTAGTAAAAGCGCCCGCATTCGCGGGCGCTTTTACGTTATGCAAACAGCTTCAGTAACTCGTCGTAATCCGACGGTTCCCCTGCCCGCCACTTCCCGGTCAGGAGTTCGGTCACGACCGCCTCGAGCGTCGCGCTGAACTCGGCACGCGTCTCTTTCGTAAGCGGTACGGGATACTCCTGCACTACCTCGGGACCCACCTGGATGATGCTTGCGGCGGTCGGTGCGTGACCGTTCTCGGAGAGGAGCAGGTCGTAGAAGGCGAGCTGGCGCGCATGCTTCTCGTCCTTGATATGCACGTCGCTCGAGGTCTTGAAATCGATGATGCATTCCCCGCTCGGCCGCGTGAATATCGCATCTATTTTCCCTTGGAGCAGCACCTGCTCTCCAGCGATCGTTCGCGTGAGTGTGAAGGCTTTCTCTACGGCACTCGTTTCGTTGGGCGCGCCCTCGCTGATATAGCTCGCGAGGCTTTGCCGCGCGTGCTCCACTACGCGTTCGTACGCACTGTTTCGCGGAAGCAGCGAGCGCTTGAGGGTTCCTTCGAGCGCCGCGTAGGATTTGTCTTCGCTCTTGGTTTGCAGGTATTCGGCGATGCCTGCGTGCACCGCTGTGCCGATAGCGGTCGCGGGCGCTTCCGGCTCATGCAGTCGCAGCACGCGACGAGCGAAGAAGGTCGGAGGCGATTCAAGATATTCGTTGAATGCCGAGGGCGACAGGCCATCTTCCGTGAGGAATCGCTTTACGAGGTCGTTCACCACTTTCGTAGGTTCGAGTGTCGCATGCAGAAGCGGGAGCGGGTCGGATTTCACCTCGATCGTGGAAAGCCCTGCGGGGATAAGTACGGACGGCGGCGTATCGCGGCCTTCTCCGTTCTCTATGGCGTAGGAAAGTACTACCTCGTTCTTGGCACGGGTGAGGGCGACATAGAAGAGCTTGGTTATGTCCTCGAGCGTTCGGGATTGATCCACCGGAGACGGTATCTTCGCGGGCATACCGCCCTTCTCCCATGCGCGGGCGGTGAGTCCCACAATGAAGACCTTCTCGAATTCCATGCCCTTGGCCTTATGGGCCGTGATGACGGTCACTTTGCCGGGCGCGAGCGTGACGCTCGTCTTCACGCTTTCGAGCCCATGCTCATGGGCTTTGGTGAATGCATCGATGACTTCCGTAAAGCTCGCGCTCGGATCACGAGCGAGTATCTCTTCGATATGCATGAATACCCTGCGTACCAGCTCCAGGTCTTCTAGATGCTCGGCATGCGAAAGCAGGAAGCCGCGGGCGCCCGTCTCGGCAAGCATTCGAGACAATAGCGGGAGCGGTGCTTCAGTGAGCGCCTTTTTTTGCAGCTCGCGCAGCACGGCAGCGACCTCTGGATAGGTGGATTCAAGCGCGCCCCACAGCTCGCGGTCGCGATTGCGTACCAGGAGCGCTGCGCGGTCGGCGAGCGTCATGGACCACCAGGGAGCGAGTAGCAGCTCGCGGAGCGCTGCGATATCGAGCGGGTTCGCGGTAGCCCGCATGAGCGCGAGCACAGAACGCATTAAAGGACGCGAGGAGAGCATGACGTCGCCTGCCCGAAGGTACGGAATGCCTCTAGCGGCGAGCTGCTCAGCGAAAAGAGTCGCGGTCGCGTTCCTGCTCGCGATGACCGCTATCTCATGAGGCGCCGTACCCGAAGCGATCGCCTCTTCGATAAGGCTCGCCACCTGGTCGCGCTCGGAGAGAGGATCCGGAGCGGCAAGAAGCTCTAGCTTCGCATTTCCCTTTCGAGTCGCGGAGAGCGCCGGATGCTCGCCGGTAGAAGCGGGCACGCTTTGTATGAGCGCGTGGGAGGCATCCAGCACGCCCTGGAGCGAACGGTAGCTGTCGGTGAGGTAAATGAGTTCGGTGCGCGGGTAGTGCTCGGTGAATGCCTTGAAGTGCGAAGAGTCGGCGCCCTGGAAACGATAGATGGCCTGCTTCTCGTCCCCCACCACGAAGATGTTCGGGTGCTCATCGTAGGCGAGCGTGTCGAGAAGCGCATGCTGGAGTGCATTCGCATCCTGATGCTCGTCCGCGAGCAGGTATTGATACTGCTCCTGCACGGTCGCCTTCAGGTCCGCGTCGGCCGCAAGTCCGTCCACCGCGATGCGCAGTACGTCCGCGAAGTCGTAGAGATCGCGTTTCTCTTTCAGCGTTTCGTACGCCTCTATGAGCCGTATCGCTTCTTCGCCTTTCAGGAGCCGTTCGAGCTTCTTCTCGCCTTCGGGCTTGAAGTCGCCTTTCTTCCCGTATTTGCTGTCGCGGGTGTAGTACAGGGATTCGTCCGCACGTATCACGTCCCCCTGCCCTTCGAGCCATGCGCGATAGCCTGCGAGGCTGATGCGTTCTCGCACGAGGTCGTCCCGCAGCCGGGCAAGATCGCGCAGATAGAAATACGGCGATTTCGTGGTGCGCAGCGCCGTGAGGTCTTCGGTCTCGAGTACCTCGCGCCATAGGAGCGTCGTCTCGACATCGCCCGCCAGGCGCTTGCCGCGTGCCTCGGGAAACGAGTCCGCATACGTGGAAAGCAGATGCTCCGCGAATCCATGGAAGGTGGAGATGAACACGTCGCGCGAGGCGACCTCGCCCACGAGCTCTGCAAGCCTGCGACGTACGGTCCGAGCGGCCGACTCGGTAAAGGTGAGTACAAGGATATTGGTCGCGTTCGCCTGGGTCTT
>JAQBRL010000011.1 GCA_028286525.1 Parcubacteria group bacterium
CGAAAAATCCATGAAGTTCCTCTACCGCATACCTGTATTCGGCTTATTCTGGAGACGGTATCTTATGTGCTGGCGAAAAGTGCGCCATGCGTCCGAACGCTAAGAGAGCTCAGTCGCACAAAGCTACGGCGCGAACCTGCATGCATATAAATGCCCCTACTGCCGTAGGTGGCATGTGGGTCACTCCAGATAACGAAATGCTACGCGGATTCCTTTTCCTGCCGCTCAGCTACTCCCTGTCGCGCAAGGAAGCGGGCATGGCTGATACGACGGAGCAGAGTCTCCTGTAATCGTTCTGGGCCTTCGTTCGCATCGGAATGCGGGAACATATTGTCGAGGGAATCGCCCGCGGACTGCACTATGGAGGTAAGGAACGCGAGTCCTGAAACGCCTTTAATCTGGTCCTCGAGCGCCCGTAGCTTTTTATCCAGAGCGAGCAGCGATTCCACGGTATGGTTCCTATCGCGCAATTCTGTAGGCGGTCCTGAAAGCTTCGCTTCCTCGAAGTCATAATGGCTCACGCGCTTATTCTCGACCCGCATATTATTATGTTCGATCCTATCCATTTCCATGCTCGGATAGTACCGATGGTCGTCGTCACCGAACACGAGAGAGAGGAGTTCGGCGTCTGCCAATAATTCCGGCGTGGTGTCCCCTTCGCGTATGCGGTAATGATCGAGATATTTGGAATGAAAATTCTCATCCGGACCGCGAACCACATCCGCCACATTCAACGTGCCTTTTAATATGCGAGCTATCAGCTGCTGCCGAGCGCCGTTTCCTGATATCGGTGCATAGATCGATTCACCATCGGTCCGAAGAGGACGATGGTATGCATTAGTGAACCGTCCCGTATCCACAAGCTCGCTTGGCGGTAATTCTGAAAATGCGGTCGGGTCCGCATCCCGGTGAGCCTGCGTGATACGAGCGCTCTCTTCGGGCGTGGGTCCGGATGGCTTCGGAGCACCTTCGGTCATATGTTATGGGGTGGACGCGGGCGGAGGAACTTGCGGCATTACGTCTGCCGGCGGCGTGTTATTCGAAGGAGGAACATCTCCCGGGATGCGTACCGGTTCCGGCGACCCTACAGTATGGAGCATGCTCTCTATCTTCTTCACGATGTCCTCGATAGGCACCTCCGCTTTGATGAGAAAATCATTCGCGCCCAGCTCCTTGGCGCGGTCGATATCCTTCTGCTGGCCGAGATTGGAAACGATGATGATAGGAGTTTTGGCGAGCTCGTCGGTGCGCTTACGGATGGTCTCGAGCACTGCGTAGCCGTCCATCGTAGGGAGCATGAGATCGAGCAGCACGAGCGCCGGCTTATTCTGCTCGAAAAGAGCGAGTGCTTCGTTTCCATCGCTTGCATAGAGCGTCTGATACTTTCCAGCGAGCGTGTGGCCGAGCAGGTTCTTGAGGATGGGGTCGTCCTCCACGACCAGGATGAATTTTGTTTCGGTCATAGGTAAAGTGTATCACTCTGCTGAGCCCAAAACTGCTCAAATGCAAGGCGTGGGATGGCATCGAATGCAGGCGTATGTGCTATACGACGGAATGAGAGGCTGGGACCCATAACGCAGCAGTTGGGCTGTTTTGGGCTCAGACCGCAAGAGGTAAGGATACGGTGAACGTAGTCCCCGGACCGTCCTTATTGGGCTCGAAATTGAGGTCGCCTCCATGGTCGGTAGCGATGGTGCGCGCGATATAGAGGCCGAGTCCATTTCCCGCGTTCTCCTTCTGGATGGCGTTCTGGGCGCGATAGAAACGCTCGAAGATACTGGAGCGGTCGCCTGCCTTAATGCCGATGCCGGTATCCTTCACGCGTAGGAAGAGGTGACCGACTCCCCCGTCCATCGATACGCGAACGCTGCCGCCGGAAGGCGTATACCGCAGCGCGTTCTCCACGAGGTTATTCAGCACCCATTTGATGCGTTCGCGGTCGGCGCGTGCCTTGCCCAGCGGCACTTCATTCTTTTCGTAATACAACGAGATCGCCCTGGTCTGCGCCATCGGCGTGAAGTCGCGCACTATTTCCTCAAGCACCCCGTCCATATCGACCGCCTCGAACTGATAGCGGTACTTGCCGGACTCGATGGAAGAGATATCGAGGAGGGTACCGATGATGGTGACGAGGTCATGGCTCTTACCGACCGCGCTGTCGACCAGGACTTGCTGATCAGGCGTGACGGGAGTCTTCTGGAGCGCTTCGAGAGCCCAGCGGATACCGGTCATCGGGGTACGCAACTGATGAGCCGCGGTCGAGATGAAATCCGACTTCATGCGCGATACCTCCATGTCGCGGCGGTGCACCTCCTCGACGCTATTGGTGAATTCCGTGAAGACTTCTGCCATCCAGCGGACTTCGTTGGTGGTACGAGAGAACGGAGGCAGGGGCACCTGGTGATTATGCTCGGCGAACTCATGCATCGCGGCCGTAATGTGCTTCATGGGCTGCACGATGAGACGGTCGATGAGCAAGTAGAGGAACGAAAACAGGAGCGTTATGAGCGAAAAGAGAAGGAAACCTGCGAATGCAAGCACGATGGGGGCGGCAAGCGTCACGCCACCGAAGGAAATAAGCTCCGGTATGACGTTGTTCATGAGGAACCAGAGGATCCACAGAATCACCGCGATGAATCCGAAGATGATCGCGAGCGAAGTGACGAAAAGAATGCCGAGCAGCGTACGAATGCTCATCCGAGCATTCTAGCATCCGTTAGCGGCCGCGTTTGCGCGCCCGTGAAGAAGGAGCGCCCTTCGGTTCCTTTCCTTCGAGGATATAGATCTCGTCGCGCAGTATCGCTGCAGTCTCGAAATCGAGCGCTTCCACCGCTTCGCCCATCTGCAGGCGTTTTGTCTTGAGGAACGATTCGGGATCCTCCTTATACAAACGCGCATCGAGTTCGAGGAGCCCAGCGACCGTCTTCTGGTGCTCGGTGCGCATGGATGCCGCGATATCCCGTATCTCTTTCTTGATGCTTTGCGGCGTAATGCCGTGCTCGGTGTTGTATGCGACTTGTATAGCGCGCCTGCGGTTGGTCTCGCCGATAGCGCGGTCCAGCGACCCGGTCATCTGGTCGGCGTAGAGGATGACACGGCCGAGTACGTTGCGAGCGGCGCGCCCGATGGTCTGTATGAGGGAGGTCTCCGACCGGAGGAATCCTTCTTTATCCGCGTCGAGAATGCCGACGAGCTCCACTTCCGGCAGGTCGAGGCCCTCGCGGAGCAGGTTCACGCCGACGAGGATATCGAATTCCCCTTTGCGGAACGCGGTGAGGATATCGATGCGCTCGATGGTCTTGATGTCGGAATGGAGGTATTCGGACTTCACGCCGCGTGCGCGCAGGAAGTCGGAAAGGTCTTCCGCCATCTGCTTGGTCAGCGTCGTCGCGAGCGCGCGTCCTCCGCGCTTGATGACTATCTCGGACTCGGCGATGAAGTCCGCTATCTGGCCCTTGAATTCCCCCTCTTCCGTCACGGGACGCACGACGAGCTCGGGATCGACGAGGCCAGTGGGGCGGATGATCTGTTCCACCACTTGGCCGGTAGGCGCTATCGAATGCTCGCGCTCGAAAACGCCGGGCGTCGCGGACGTGAATATGACCTGACCGATGTTCTTCTCGAATTCCTCGAACCGGAGCGGGCGATTGTCGCGCGCCGACGGGAGCCGGAAGCCATGCTCGATAAGGATATCCTTGCGCGACTTATCGCCCGCGTACATGCCGCCTATCTGGGAGACGGTAACGTGCGACTCGTCGAGGACGGTGAGGAAGTCGGCGGTACCGTCTTTCTTATGGGGGAAGTAGGAAAGAAGCGTATACGGCGGCTCGCCGGGAGAACGGCCGTCGAAGTGGCGCGAGTAATTCTCGATGCCGCTCGTGTATCCCATCTCGCGTATCATGGCGAGGTCATGGAGCGTGCGGCGCTTGAGGCGTTCATGCTCGAGCGGCTTCTCTTCGCGCTTGAGCTGCTCAAGGCGCTCGTCCAGCTCGCGCTTGATGTCCTCTATGGCGCGAGCGCGCTCCTCCTCGCCGGTCACGAAGTGCTTGGCTGGGAATATGAAAATGGAATCCGGTTCTCCTATCTTCGCGCGCGAGACCGGGTCGAGCGTATCGATGTGCGCGACTGTATCGCCGTCGAAGCTTATCTTGTAGACGACGCGCTCGTTGACCGGCATGACCTCCACCGCATTCCCTACCGCGCGTATCTTGCCCGGCTCGAGGTCGGCAGGCGTACGCTCGAAGAAGATGCCGACGAGCTTGCGGATGAGCGATGCGCGATTCTCCTGCCCGCCCTTTACGAGCTTCACGTGACGCTTCTCGTATTCACTCGGCGACCCGAGGCCGTAGATAGCCGAGACCGACGCGACGATGATGACATCCTTGCGGGTGAGCAGCGCCTGGGTGGCTGCGTGGCGCAGCCGGTCTATCTCGGCATTTATCTGCGCCTCCTTCTCGATGTAGGTATCGGAGTGCGCGATGTACGCCTCCGGCTGGTAGTAGTCGTAGTAGGAAACGAAATAGTGCACGGCGTTCTCCGGAAAGAACTCCCGATACTCCTGCGCGAGCTGCGCGGCGAGCGTCTTGTTGTGCGCCATCACGAGCGTGGGCTTCCCGATGTTCTGGATGACATTCGCCACCGTATAGGTCTTCCCGGAGCCCGTAACCCCAAGCAGGGTCTGGTGGGTCAGACCGTCATTGACGCCTTTCGTGAGCGCACTGATAGCCTTCGGCTGGTCGCCTGCTGGCGGGAAGGGGCTGTGCATCTTGAACGTGCCGGACATGGCGACAAGTGTATAGTGAAAAGCGGAACTTAGCATTAAGGAGTAGCCCTATGACCAGCGCCCATGCCTTTGGGTCGCATATGGCCCACCTGCGCAACTCCAAACATCGCTCGGTGCATTCTTGGCCCGGCAGCCTTGGTGCGGGAGTCGAACCCATTCCCAAGATCTTTGCGGTCTGCATGATCATCCCTTTTCCCGAACTCGGCGTGGATGATCTCGTCTTCTGGCTCATCGCCGCTGCGCTTCCGTCCTGGACCAGCCATTTGGAGATGCGATTCAAGGTCGCTTCCGGCCAGGAACCCACCAATGCGAAGCTCGAAGAACTGCTGAAGCAACTGCATGCTTTGGAATTCTCTCCTACCGAGATCGCTGCGAACTATTACGGCGGTGATTACGCAGAACTGCGTATATCTCTTTTCGGAGCGGAGGAGCTCGGAAACCTGCGAGCGTGAGGCGTACGGACGGTCTCTCAAGACCGTCCGTTACCCGTAATATGCGGTAGTAAAATCATTCCGGTACGAATCGAACCTATCCTCAAGGAGGGCCTCCCGCGCTCCTTCCATCAGCTGGATGATGAAGCCGAGGTTGTGCATGGACGCGATCATCTGGCCGAGCATCTCGCCCGCATGCAGTTGATGCGCGACATACGCGCGGGTGAAGCGTTCGGTTCCTGGAACAGCGGTCTCCGGGTCCAGCGGCGTAAAATCATTTCGATATTTCTCGTTCTTTAGATGCACGAGCCCTCGTTTCGTATATATAGTGCCGTGGCGCCCCAGGCGCGTCGCTGCCACGCAGTCGAAGAGGTCCATGCCTTCGGCTATGCCGGTAAGGATGTCGCCCGGCTCTCCGATACCAAGGAAATGGCGCGGCTTCTTTTCGGGAAGTTCCGGAATCGCGGCCTGAAGAGCTCCCTCCATATCCTCCTTGCTGAAGGAGCCGCCGATGCCGAACCCGTCGAAATCTATACCCGCTATCTCGCGAGCGCTCTCTTGACGTAGGTCCGCATGGCGACCGCCTTGCACGATGCCGAAGATAGCCTGATCCTGGTTAGCATTCAGATTCTGCCGGTGCGCTTTAAGCGAGCGCTCCGCCCATCGATGCGTCCGCTCCATCGCTTCGCGCTGATACTCGTAGGGTTCCGTGGGCGACGTGCACTCATCGAACGCGAAGAACATATCGGCGCCGAGCGCATGCTGTATCTCCACCGAGCGCTCGGGCGTGAAGCGGTGCAAGGAACCATCGAGGTGCGAAGTGAACGTCACGCCCTCGTCGTCGATGACGGCGAGCTGGCCATGCTTGCTTGCCACGTCCTCGTCGTATACCGCAACGCCCTGATCACGCGCGTTCTCATCTCCTTTCGCTATTTTCGTAATGGTCTTGCCGAATGCCGCTCCGAGCGAGAACACCTGGAAGCCACCGGAGTCCGTCATCGTGGGGCCGTCCCAGCCCATGAATGTACCGAGACCGCCCGCTTCTTTCACCACTGCCTCGCCCGGCTGCAGATACAGGTGATAGGTATTAGCGAGGACCACCTGCGCACCCAGCTTTTTCAGTGCTTCCGACAGCACGCCCTTGACTCCGGCCTTCGTACCGACCGGTGAGAATGCCGGAGTCCGTATAACCCCGTGCTTGGTGGTGACCACGCCTGCTCGCGCTCGGCCAGCACGAGCTTCTATATGGAAGGAAAGCGACTTCATGTTCCCTTAAGGTAGCTGCCTATAGGCTGCGAAGCAACTAAGCGACTCCATTATGGGCTATTGACATTAATACGAAGCTACTGTATATAATGAGACAGGTTCTGTTCTTCCAATCTATCGGCAAGAGCGACCGTCAACCGTAACCCTAGAGGGGACCCCTCATGACTCAGTTCAAGAATTGGGCTCGGGGGCTTGCCCTTGTGTCCGTTACCGCCGCCAGCCTCATGGCCGGCACCAGCTCCTATGCGCAAATCGCGCCGGGAGCCAGCCGCGCCGCTGCGGCCCCGGCCGCAAAAGCAGCTCCGGATGACAGCATTCCGATGCGCTATGTCGGTTCGCCAATCGTCCACGTCCCAGGCGCCCGCAACAAGATCGGCTACCCGGACCTCACCTACCTCCAAACGCCGGAGCAGGTGCAGGCCTTCGTCGACCAGTACGGCGCGCAAGCGCTCCAGGAGCTTCAGGACAACGACATCGGCGAGTGCGGCGACATTACCGCATTCAACGTCCTCGTCGACCAACTGGACCAGAAAATCCTCACCCACGATCAGAAGACCAACAAGCTGCACAAGCAGCAGCCCCTGCACGAAGGGGTGCAGATGGCCGAAACGGCTATGGGTGGCGCC
>JAQBRL010000021.1 GCA_028286525.1 Parcubacteria group bacterium
AGGTCGCCGCTTAGGCGGCCGCGACCCTGGTGGAGCTGTTGGCCAGGCGCCGCTTGTTGGAGCGGAGCATGGTGCCGGCGACGCCGAAGCCCATGATCATCATGGCCCAGGACGCCGGTTCCGGCACGCCAGCGACCTCGAAGTTGTACTTGGTGCCGTTGGCGATGACGTCGTCGACATGCGCGAGGTAGCTGGACCCCGCGCTGCTGCCGACACCGACGTAGAAGCCCCCCACGATGTCGTTGCTGAGACTGGGATTGGCGCCCAGCCAGCTCGAAATCGACATCGCGTGGTTCACATTGTTCTCGCTCTTCAGGTAGAAGAAGGAGTTCGAGTCGGTGACGTTCAGGCTGCCGATCGCGCCTTCGGAGGAGTAGCCGCCGGGCTGATAGGCGGCTTCATAGACGAGCTCGTCCTTGACCACGCCGTTCCAGAAGACCAGGCGAAGGGCGGGCGAGTACTTCGGGTCCAGCGCGCTGACCGACGTGGGGTCGATCTCGTAGCTGAAGCTGAGGTCCGCGAACTGGCTCACCGTGCCCAGGTTGTTGCCGAAGACAGTCGGGTTGCCGAAGAGGCCGATCAGGCCGCCGTAGGCGACCCGGCTGCGATCGCCGGTCACGGCCATGGAGCCGTTGCCGTCGATGGGCGTGGCGGTAATCGTCGCCGAACCGCCGCCGGTGTTCTCGCTGGGCGGACTGCTCCAGCCTTGCGAGCCATCGAGGGTCGTCACCGTGACGGTGTTGGCTTGCGCCGCGCTGCCGAAGATCATCGTTGCCGCGATCGCGGCCGCAAAGAGAGTGGTTTTCAAGGCGATAGCCCCTTCAGTTGCCCGGTGTTTCCAGATATTGGTATCACCGCAGCAAAAAATCCTCGAAACTCAAGGACTTGTGGCTGCGGAAAACCTATTTCGTAGCTAAAAAGAACTGAAACGTTACTTTAACACGTTATTTAATAGTTGCAAATATGGACGTGCGCTTTTCTCTGCACAGGGTCGCCCCGAGGAACTTGACGAGGTGCTACTCTAAAGGTATGAGAAAACTCGCATTCCATGCCTGATCCAGAACTCCTGGCGCACGTCACCCGCATGCGGGCTTCCGGCATCTCGGAAGAGGAAATACGGCGTACGCTGAGCGCCGACGGCAGGAGCCTGGAGAGCATTAATGGCGCACTTGCGCTCCTGAAGCTGCACGAAGCGCCCCCGCTGACGCGCGGAAGGCATCTGGACCCGTTGGACGTAGCGGTTCCGAGCACGCGATTGAGCGTCGTCCTCTGCGCCATCGGGACTGCCATCCTTATTGCTGGTGCATTGGCCTTCGTATATGCCTTTTTCAGGGTCTAGCCACCGATCCGTGAGAAGCAGGAGCGCATGGTATGCTTGCTCCTATCAAGACGCGCTTCATGGCTGATACCGATCTCATTGAACTCGTCACTCGCAAGCTTGCCTCCGGAGTTTCAGAGGAAAAGGTACGCGCGGATCTCATCACCAAGGGATACAGTGCTGGAGATATAAACGGCGCGTTCGCCATCCTCAAACTCGAGGCGAACCCGCTTACAGCCGGCAAATCCGAATTCGCCTCTCGAATGGAATCCTCCCCACCGCAAGGGGTGAATTGGTTCGTCGTGATACCGGTGCTGGGCCTTATCCTCATCGCGGGGGCAGCCTATCTGTATCTGCCGCAAATAAAAACATCGGCCTCCACTATGCTCGCGCGGTCGCTTGGCACGTCGACTCCGCTTACTAAGGAGCCATTCGTGCCTTTCAATCCGGTACCGACCCAGACCCCGAGCGCCACCGTCGCCGTCAATACGACTCCTTCCTGGAGCGCACGTCTTTACAGTGCATTTACCGGTACGCCCGCACCTAGCCCAACTGCGCCAACCGGATCGGCTTCTCCTGCAGCTACGCCTACGACCTCCGGCCAAACCCTAGCCGCCGCTCCTTCGGTATCGCTTTCAGCCGATGCGGTTTCGATACGGGCGGGGCAGACGGTCACGCTTGCCTGGACTTCGGAGCATGCCAGCAGCTGCGAGTCCACGGGCGGCTTTCCTACGAACGACCGCACGCACGGGAACGCCACGGTTCATCCGGTACTCAGTACCTCGTATGTCGTTATCTGCACCGGCCCGGGGGGAACGGCAAAAGCCCCGCTATTCATCACGGTGACCCCTGACGTCCCGACACCGACACCGACTCCAGTACCTCCAACCGGGCCTTCAAGCGTGAACCTTTCCGTGAACCCTGAATCCGTCCTTTCGGGAGGCAGCCTGACGCTCTCCTGGTCGACCGCTAACATTTCGTCCTGTACGGCAAGCGGGAATTGGACCGGCACGAAGGAACTTTCCGGCTCGCAAACCTTCACGAACATCACTACCGCTCAGTCCTTCACCCTCACGTGCAAGGCTCCACTCACTACGATCACTAAAAATATAACGGTACCGGTTACCACTCCGGCCACCGTGCCGCCAAGCCCTCCGCCCTCGCCACCCCCTCCCGCACCGGTCATCGTGCCGGTACCTCCTGTACCCCCTGGCAGCTACGCGGTATACCCGGGATGCCAAGCACCCGCTACCTCCTATGCCAATACGATATATGTGGACCCCGCGCATGGAAGCGATACGGGTGACGGCACGCAAGCGACTCCGTACAAGACGCTTGAAACTGTGCTTGCACAGAACAAGCTGAAGACGGACACCCATGTCGTGATGCTGCCGGGCGACCACGGATTCATCTTCGCTGATAGCTATTCGAACACCACGCTTTCGAATGCATCGAGCGGCTGGGTCTGGCTCGATTTCCAGCCAGGCGCGACTGCGGACTGGATGGACATACGCAGCATGCATCGCTGGCTCATAACCAACGCCGTGGTAAGTAGAGCACCTGCCGGGCGCACCCTTCTTTCAATGGGAAGTTCAGGAAATATGGTCATTGCTGATTCGCAGCTCTATACCGCAAAGGATTCTTCGGGATGGACGATAGACCAATGGCTGAATGACGCGAATAGCGGTATTTCCGGAGATGATTCGGTGTGCGTTTCCCTATTGCGGAACCGTATTACGAACGTACGCTTCGGCATCGCCGTATTCAGCCGAGTGAATTCGCCGACACCATCAGACAACAGCATCAAGGTGCTTATGGAGGGGAACGTCATCAAGAATTTCTCTGCAGACGGCATACGCCCGAACGGCACCGATATCACTATCCACAATAACGGCATATACGATGCCTATGTCAGCGGCCCGGATGGCGACTGGAATCATGATGACGGGATACAGGGCTTTGCGACCGGCGGAGCGGTGTACGGCAATGTCATTATCGATCACAACTGGGTGCAGGAAAGCACGGGCGGTCCGAATCGCGCACTCTATTCGAGCTTGCAGGGAATCTCTTCCTTCGACGGGGTGTTTACGGATAGCCGCGTCACGAACAATGTCGTCCTGGTCTCGGCCCCTCATGGCATCTCCTGGTATAACGTCCGCAATTTCACCATCGACCATAACACCATCGCGAATATAACGAATAACGGGAACCCCACGTGGGTACTCATGATCAATAGCGATTCCAGCGACGTGGTATCGAATAATACGGGGTCGAGCTTCTCGGGCGGACCTGGCTCTACCGTTACCCTCATCAATAACGTGGAAGTCCCCGATCCCGCAGCCGTCTACACCACCTTCGATCCTGCGAGCAATCAATACAACTTCACCCCGAAGCCGGGCTCCATCCTGGATGGCCTCGATGTCGGTGCGCAGCACACGAGTCCGGTTACGCTTAGGACGCCTATACGCGGCTCGGGGACGACCCTTCTTGCGTCAGCGGCCGCAGCGCCGGTGAAGCTCGGACTCTGGGCGACCTTCCTCGCGATGATTCACTCGCTCCTGGAAGCGCTGCGTTCGGTTCTTTAGCGTGCTGCCGCCGCAATGCGGGCGGGAAGCCAGTCCATCACTTTCTTGCGATGAACATCGAGCGACCAATCCTCGGTCTTGAAGAAAGACGCGTGGGTCTCCTTGAACTCCTCGAGGAGCGCTTTAGAAGCACGCGGAAAGGTGACCGGAAGATCGGCGTTATAGATTTTGAGGAAATCAGCGAGTGAGCAGGGCTTTTCGCTGCGCAGTCTATCGAGATCAGGAAGTTTCATTCCTTTTGATAATACCACGAAGTTCGAAAGCTGTCAGCTCTCGCGGGGTGGGTCCCCGTACGGGGCTTAATTATCCTTCTTTCCGACCTTGGCAGCGAGCATGACACGCTTGGCAGCGCGGCGCTTCGCGGTCTTGCGCGTGCGGTTGGGGTTGTTCTTGGAGCTGACTCCGTGGCCGTTCTTTACCATAACGAAATATTACTTGTTCCCCGTAGAGTACTACGCAATGGCCGAAAAAGCCCGTCCCGCTTTATATCCATACGGGAGTGCCGTCTCGTATGCGGCGGGGGAGCGGTATACTTTTATCTATAGATCATGCACACCCTCCGTACCCTTTCCTCTGCTCCCTGCTAGTGATGAACGCTGCGGCATACCTCTATCGTGTTTTTCTTACTTAAAATAGTCCTCCTCGTTCTTGTCACGATAGGATCGATCCTCATGATCCGTACCTCGCAGGTGCTGTGGACCCATGACGAGGACCGATTCCTCTCCGGCACGGCCGCTCATCTTCCGGATGGCCTGTATGCGGGTTCCCTCGCGGGGCCGAGCGGTACCTGGAAAGGAAAGCGCTTCGACCGGGAAGCGCATAGGGGAGTGAATATCTTCGCTACGCCAAGCGGACTCGATGCGGAAAAATATCCGTTCACCGTTTCGGTGGGTCCGGGTACGCATGATTCGATCTCGGTGATACGGATCGACTACAATGTCGCGGCCAACCCCTTCTGGCTGCGTCCCGTGCTCGATGAGATCGTGGAAGTCGCGCCGGGCCAGTATCTGGGGAAATTGGAGCTCCGGGTGCTGCCGGGCTATCCCTTTACGCTTCTATTCTTCAATCTTTCCGCTACGACTAACGGAGTTCGCGCATAAGCGTCGCTAACTCGCCTTTGTCGCGTGCAAGTTCCGCGTTCAAGGCGCTTTTCTTCCGAGCGTGCTCCGCTTTGCGCGCGGTTGCCGCGCGACCCTGATCGCTCCGAGTCCTCTCATCCTGCAGTTCGGAGTGTTCTTGCGCGCGCGCGGTTTCAAGTTCGTGCGTATGCGCAGCAAGCTCGCTTGCGAGCGTTCGTTCCTCTTCCTTCAGTCGCCGGGCTTTTTCCGTGAGTTCCTGTACGGTCTCTTCCTCGGTGCGTACTGCGTTCGTGCCGCCCTTGGCCCGAACCTCGGCAAGCTCGCGCTCGGTCGTTTCGAGGTCATGCGTGAGCGTCTGCAGACGTGCCTTCTTCTGCTCGAGCTGGCGTTCCAGCTCGTCGATGCTGCGGGTGAGGGTGCTCGCTTCCGCGCGTTCCTGCGCAAGCGTCGCGGTCGTTTCGCTCACGGTACGAGTGGCGTTCGCGCCCGCCTGGCGGCTCTCTTCGAGGCGTCGCGCGTGCGAGCGCAGCTCGGTGTCGGTAGTTTGCTCGTCGGTCTCCGTACGCTTGAGCTTGAGTGTGACTTCTCGAATGAGACGCTCGAGCGCAGAGACTTTAGTACCGGTACCGCGCGCGGAAGGGGCGCGAGACGCTCGTACGACGCGCTCAAGATGGCTCTCCTCGAGTTCGATGGCTCCGAGCGCGCGCTCCTTGATGCGGATGCGCTCCTCGACCTGACGGATCTTCACCTGGACGGCATTCTTTCGCTGCCGCTCCCGTTCCGCTTTCTGGCGTCCTTGCTCTTCGATCGCGAGTTTGGTCTCCCGTTTCGCCTCGTCGCGCAGTCGCGCGGTGTCATCCTGGAGGGGGTTATAGGCCATACGAATAAGTATGAATCACCCTGGCTGCGGAGGGAAGTCCCGAACCGGCGATTACCAGCATGGGGAGAGGAATGCATCCAGCGAGTGATACAGTGTCGCCATGGACCCGACAGACCAAGAGGCCGTCGCGGCGACGCTCGCGGATCGCCACTCGTTCTCGCTCCTCGTGGAGCGCTATCAACTGCCGCTCTCGCGGTACGTCGCGCGGCTCGGGAACCTCGATCCCGATACGGTAAAAGACATCCTGCAAGAAGCGTTCATCAAGACGTACCTGAATCTGAATGATTACGACCCCGCCCTGCCGTTCAGTTCGTGGCTCTATCGCATCGCGCACAACGAGACCATGATGCATTTCCGCCGGCAGAAGAGCCGCCCGCAGGTGCTGAAGCATGAAAGCGACATGACCCTCTTCGAACAGATCCCCGACGAACTGAATATCTTCGAGGAAGGGGACGCGCGGCTGCGGGGCGAGCGGATACAGCGTGCGCTCCAGGACCTCAAGCCGCAGCATCGCGATGTCCTTATCCTCAGGTTCTTCGAGGATAAGAGTTACGAGGAAATATCGGACATCCTCCGTATCCCGCAGGGTACGGTGGCGACGCACCTCGCGCGCGGCAAAACCGCCCTGGAACGGCGTTTACGCCAAGAACATATACGCGACGTATACTATGGAAACGATGGATGATTTCTCGAAGCGGGTAGTGACGGAGATAGAGGCGCGCGGCGTGCTCCCGCGTTCGCGCTCGCATTTCCTTATCCAGAGGTCCGTATTCTGGACGCTTGCGATGCTTTCGGTGCTCGTGGGCGCGGTAGCGCTCTCGGTGGCCGATTATGTCTTCTTCGATAACGAAGGAGTGAGCGCGGCCATCATTCTCGAGTCGCCGGTGGAAGGCTTCATCCAAACGATCCCGTTCGTGTGGCTGCTTGTGTTCGGGCTCTTTGGCATAAGCGCCTATCTTAGCTTCCGTCACACGCAGACCGGATACCGGTATCGCGCCCTCGCCATCGTAGCGACGCTCGTCGTGGTCACGGTGGTGCTTGCGCTCCTCCTGAACACGTTCGATTTCGGCCAAGGAGTGCATTACTACTTGCTCAATCATACGAGTCTCTACGATGCCCTTATTCATTCGAGCGATGACGTGCGCATTCCGTTCTGAAAGGAAATGCCCTCGAACCGCATAGTAGAGGGGAAGGCAATTCAGCCTTCTTAGTACATACCACATGAATAAAAAGCTAGGTTTGGCCGTACTCGCAGGCCTCCCGCTCGCTCTTGTGGGCATGGCTGCGAGCGTCGCGCTTGCCGCTCCCGCCCCGCAAGCAACGACATCCGCTCCCGCGCAAACCGTAGCAGCGACTGCTGACACGGATACCGAGACCAATGACGACACGTCCGTTTCAGGTACCGCGTCCGCAAGTGCTGACACGGATACGACTGAAACGCAGGACGATGCTACTGGTGCCCAGGAAGCTCCTGGTACCGAACAGGCAGATTAATAGATCGGATACACGCACCGGCACTCCCGGTGTGTGTATCCATACCCTCTAGTCCTGAATCATATGACGCCCGCACTGTCTGCAGATGAGCGCACCCAGAAATTTACGAAGATGCTGAGCAAGGTGCCGGAGGTAACCTTCTACTTCTGGATGATCAAAGTGCTGTGCACCACGGTAGGAGAGACCGCAGCGGACTATCTCGCCACTACCCTTAATTTCGGGCTTACCGTCACCACGCTCATCACTGCCGGGCTTCTTGCCATCGTCCTGTTCGTTCAGTTCAGGGCTCGTCGGTATGTGCCGGGGATCTATTGGCTCGCCGTCGTGCTCATTAGCGTTGTCGGCACGCAGATCACGGACAATCTCGTCGATAATTTCGGGGTGCCGCTCGAGGTTACGACGATCATATTCGCCCTCATCCTCGCAGGCGTATTTTTCTGGTGGTATCGCGTCGAACGCACGCTTTCCATACATTCCATACTTACCACCAGGCGCGAGGCGTTCTATTGGCTCGCCATCCTCTTCACGTTCGCGCTCGGCACGTCCGCGGGCGACCTCGCGGCAGAGAGCCTGAATCTCGGGTACCTCGTGTCCGCGCTCATATTCGCCGCTCTTATCGGTGTCACGGCTACCTTCCACTATGCGGGAAAGGCGATGAATGCATCGAAGCATCTCGCGGAATCCGCGAACACGGTCGCTGCGTTCTGGATAGCTTACATCCTGACGCGTCCTTTGGGCGCCTCGATAGGCGATTACCTATCGCAGGCACCCGCTGACGGGGGACTCGGACTCGGTACTACGCTCACGAGTATTGTTTTCCTTGCGGCCATACTCGCGCTCGTCGTCTATCTCACGGTGACCAAGCGCGACA
Organism: Parcubacteria group bacterium; assembly: GCA_028286525.1. GTDB lineage: Bacteria > Patescibacteriota > Minisyncoccia > Phycocordibacterales > Phycocordibacteraceae > C7867-001. Next base: position 8,228 of record JAQBRL010000021.1, read on the forward strand.
CGATACGCACCCCGCGGTAGTAGCGAAGGCCAGGAATGCCTACGGGTCATCTGCCGGCAACGCGGAAATTCAAATAGAGATTCATAAGATAGTTCCAGCTTCCTTCCACGAGCGCGATGAGGATGCGGCTGACGAGGTAATTAAGAAGGAATACCTGCACGAGTATCCATATGGATACGGTCACCATCAGAAGGCCTACTCCGGCAATGATGAGAAAATATACGTATCCGAGACCCAAGGAGCGTTCTGAGCCGATGAAGACGAAGTGCCTGCTGAGCACGTAATTGGTCGTCGTCGCCACGATGAATGCGAACCCGGCAGCAAGTACGTATTGGACGTGGAAAATCTGCACCAGCAGGGTAAGGAGCCCGAGGTCAAAGAGAAAGGTGGGCAACGTCACCGCAATGTATTTCAGAAGCCGCGCCATGGGTGAACTATAGGTGAGATCCGCGTATCTATCTAGTTCGTGCGCATGCTCGCTCCAGTACCCCGAAAAAAGAAGCTCTTGTTGCTAGCAGATATGCAGAGGTCCCCAGGATCGGGGACCTCGCGGTGAAATCAATTGTTCACAGCCTTGAGCTTGAACGGCTCCAGCTTTTTGTTGATGCAGGCATAGAGCGCAGCTTGCGATGAACCCGCCTTCATTTCGGCAGAGCAGGTTTTCCATGCCTCCGCGAACTTTTCCTGGGCCTCTTTGGGGCCGAGGGAGCCGGTGTTCAAGACTTGGAGTTCAGCAGCTGCGCTTGTCGAGAGCAGGGAAAGCACCGCCGCGAACATTGCCGCCCGTTTGTACTTCATCTTCAACTCCTTGTCTCATTCCTCTCATCAGTAAATACCTCGCAAAGCCGATGTCAAATGCGTTGCTGGCTAGAGCATGTTCGAACCTGGCTCGTATAAGAAGACCGCCACGTCTGGGGACGTGGCGGTCTGAAGAACGGCGGGGAAGTAAGTATTAATGCGAACCGAGATACATACGCGTTATCGGACCGAAGTTACCGATGGCAGGCGATATTCCCACATTCGCTTGATATTCAGCGAGGGCTGCACGCGTCAGCGCGCCGAAATAGCCGGTAGCGCCAGCTGAAGCGAGCCTGCCGGCTGCGGAGCCGGTGCTGCGGGATATCAAGAACTGCTGCAAGAAGGTCACCTGGCCGTTACGCATCCCTTGGCGCAGATCGATTCCAATGGTCTGGACTTGGGTACTGGGCGAAGAAACCATGCCGTTCGCGCCTGTGTTGGTGTTTACGGATGTGGTCACCGTAGTCGTGGTCGGAGACGGTGAAGCAGATGACGAGGAGGATGAAGTCGTGGTCGTATTGGTCGTGGTTGTAGGAACTGGCGGCGCGACCGTCACAGCCGCGCTCGATCCTGAAGGCGCGGTAACGGCATTCGAATCGAGCGTAACCGCGGTCTGGGCGAGCGCGCGTCCTTCGAGCGACGCGCCCGTATTCAAGACGATCGCGGTCTGGTCGAGGATATTTCCTTTGAAGCTCGCGGTCGTGCCGATGGTCGTTTGTCCGGCAACTACCCAGAAGACATTCTGCGCTTGCGCACCTCCGGCAAGCACGATGTGCACGCCCGAAGCTACGTTCAAGCCCTGCGCTATCTGAAGTATCCAGACATCGTTCGCGCTTCCGGAGAGCGTAACGTCGGTCGGCACGGTCACCCCTGTGCCCCATTTATATACGCCGGGAGCGAGCGTAAGGCCCCCGATATTGCCCGCCCCGAGTTCGGTCACGTTTGGCGCGCGGCCAGCTGCGTCCGTGTAGGCGGTCTGCATGTCGAGTACGGCGGTCGTAAGGGCGGAAGGGGTAGGGTTCGCGTAGTCGGACGCATAGAGCTTTCCAGTAACGAGCGCGGATGTGGAATAGGCGCCAGCTGCAGGAAGCGTCAGCGCGAAGCCGGTGAGGTAGCTTGCGGCGGCTGGACTAAGTCCGATGTCGCCCGTGACCGAGGTAGAGCCCGTGGTCGAGACCCCGGTCTTCGTCAGGATGGCGTAATTGCCTGCGGTCCCGAGATTGACTGCCGCCGGTCCTGCCGCGAGCGCTAGAGTAGGGATAATGAGACTGAACGCTAAAGAGACAGCGACAAGCGCTGCCGAGGCAGTAGTATTGGTTTTCATATAGTTTTTATGGGCGGATAGTCGAGCGTGCTTGCAGAGGGCAAACACCGAAGCGATGTAAAGAGGAGGCCAACGACCTTTCAGTTCGATATATTCATAACGCGTTCATCATGAAGGTTTAATGAAGAGGCTAAAGCCTGTTTTGGGTAGCTTTGTATACAGGTCCCGCTGGATGAGACGTGCGGTATAGATACCGCAATCGTATACGGTTGGCGAGTACCACCACGGCACCGAATACCAGGAAGAAGGGTATGAAACCGAGCGCGGCGCGGGCAACGCCGGCGTATCCTTGCAGCCGTGTCGGATCGACAAAGAAGTACGGGTAGCTATGGGTGAATACACCGAGCAGTTCCACATAGAGCAGGTAGAAGGCGGTCACCGCTATCCATACGAGAACGGCCCACCACCGTACCGGCTTCTTCGTCGGGAAGGCGACCCAGTCGATGGCCATCACTATCGGCATGACGTAATGAAAGACGCTGTTTATCCATGGAATTGAATCCTGCAGCGTACCCTGATGCCCGGGGCCTCGCAGAAAGAGGGTATAGGTCACTCCCGTGGCGATGATGCAGAAGGTAGCCAGCCCGCGCAGTCGCTCAAAGCGCGGCGAAAGCTCGTGGCCCATCAGGTCCGCTCGAGCTTCGGCACAGAGTACGACCGCGACAAGGATATTGCTCAATATCGTGAAGTAGCTCGCGAAGAGCCCTACGTAGGCGAGGGTTATGCCGCCCGCTACGATAATGCCGTACGCGAACTGAATGACGAGCGCCGCAACGATAAGAAGGGCGAAACCGAATTGATAGAGTGTGCGAAAACGCAGCACGTGCTGTTTCATGTATTCATATATACGCATACGGTAGGATAATTCTTGCGTAGCAAGACAGAGAGCCCAAGCCTTTCGGAAAACGCTATACCTTCTTATCGCATTGCCAACTCGGCCTCATTTCAGGAATCTCAAGCAAAAGGCAGCAAAAACCAGGACGATACCGATGTTTACGATGAGTCGCTCCCAGAACCGATCCCTAAAGAACAGTACATCGACACCGACGATAATGGCTATCAGAACCACGACGCAAACGGCGATGAGTATCGGCCTTGTCATTGCTTAAAACCATACCACCCCGACCCTGATAAAAGCCTAAACGAAGTCATCCGTTGGATGGAGGATGTTCGAACCTTGTATACTATTTGAATGAAAAGCCTGAAGTTGGATAAGTCGAGAAAGCTCTTCGTGCTAAGCGTATTAATTATCTTGGTATCTCTCGGTAAAATCCTCTTCGATCTCCATAATCATTACCTGATTTGTACCGTCCGTGAGGGAATTAAAACCTGCTGGTAAAGATCGGCTCCGCGAGTAAGCGAAGCTTGTCGCACTCGCCTCATTTCGCTCACTCTGCTTCGCTGGGTGAAGTGTATAAAAGAAGCCACCCGACAGGGCCGGGCGGCTCCATCGGGTGGGGTTGACCCTCACCGTGGTACGCAGATGTGCACATAGTCGCCGTATCCGTTCGGACGACGGTGCGGCCAGAGCTGCTTCGTTGTGACTCGAAAGTGTCGCTCGAGGAGCGGCAATCTCTTCTTGAACGACGGCTTGTACTCGTGCCTCAGCACATCATTCATAAGGATATCGACCGTCCATCCGAGAACTTCATCAGGCGCACCTGCTTCGATGGTGTACTTGAGATATTCGTAGCCGAGCTTTGCTGCTGCAAGGCAGCGCTCCTCTTCGTTCGTGTAATCGTCGACGTAGCAGTCGGAGATGACTGCAACTCCGTCCGGCTTTAGCATTCGGGCGATGTTGGCGATGGCGACTCCCTGGTCCTCATAGGGAACGTGATGCAGAGCGCCGGTGCACAGCACCATATCGAGACCATCACGCGGGACCGCACACCAGTACCGCACGTCGCCCTGATGGAACTCGATGGGAGCATAGCGTTTCCGTCCGAATTCCACGTATCGCTCATCGATATCAACGCCCATGAGTGAAAGGTCAGGACGAGCCTTTCCGATCTCACCCAACAGGTAGCCTGTGCCGCACATGATGTCGAGCACCTGACATCCTTCGGGAGCCTTGAGCGCATAGTTGAGAACGGTCTGAAGGGAATCGCGATAGGGCCAGTATCCCAGGCCCCGCTCATAGATTTCAGCTTCAGGAAGCGGTTTCATCTCGGTCATTTTCAATGGCCCTCCCGAGCCGGGTTGCTGGAAAAGAACTTCGGAAGCACCATACCATTTATATATAAAATGTCAGCTCCTGGCTGGAAGATATTCGAACCCGGTGTGTATAAAAAGAAGATGACCGCCCTCTGGGAGTGCGGCCATCGGGGGAGCGGCGAGGAAGTTTCTCCGCCAGGTGACCGCGAGTGGGTGTTATTTGCCAAGATGTTCATCACGACGGACCCACTGATATTGGCAACACCCGTGGTCAGCGGTTCTGTTTCGAGCGACATCCTGAGGCGCGTCGTGACAGCTACATCCGCACGTCGTAGGGTTTCCTATGGCGTAGTCTGGTCCCTGGGTCCGTTGCGATGTCGCCTCACGCCTAAATGGCCTAAAAAGGTCAAACATTCTGCTAGTTCCTAACTGGTGATTCCTAAATATAGGGTACGTTGAAAAAAGCTATTGTCAAGTTTTGCTCCGCTGGCTGGAGGATGTACGAACCTCTTTTGTATAAAAAAACCGCCCCTTCCGCACGAAACGAAAGGGGTTAGGATTTTCGTCTCGCGCGGAGGTGGGCGGCTAGATTGAACGCACAGTTGCTATGTGACGGAACTCCTCGCTTTGGTCGAGCAGAGACTGCATACGAGCAGCCGGAGCGCAGCATTCTAGAAGCGTGCGAACGGCGGGCATGAACTCTTCATTGATGCGTTCCTCGCAGTCAGGCGAAAGGTCAGTTGCCTTCATCAGCGTTTTGACGCCGTTGCCGTAGGTAAGGTCGGACAGCGCAACAAGATTGTGCTCGTGCCCGTCAATCTCGAGGATAGATTCGACCTGCTCGCCGGCCAGATGCTGCTTGCACACTTCTTCGGCCATCGACTCCGCCACTGTACGCATCACGGAGTGATAGTGACAGCAGTGAGTGGGGCACTCCGTGCCGTCCTTGTCATGGCAGGTACAAGAACAGGGTCCTGCGAAGGGACTCATGAGCTTCATTGTCAATCTCCACTATTGTTGGGCCGAAGTAGTTATATCACAAATCTAGAGAATGTCTGCTCCGCTGGCTGGAGGATGTTCGAACTCGTTAGAAAAGAATCAGCGACAGGATAATCATCCAATAAAAGGCGAGAATACTATAAAAACCGCGCTGGTAACCCAATTCTTCTCGATCTGTAATTAATTTGGAGGTACATACTCCTACAAGAAAGTAGAAGGGTATGACTTGCAGGCATGAGAGGTGGGAAAAGAAGCCGAGGTTGGCTGGTAAGTAATAGAACACATACGATCCAAACAGCAGAAGAAAGAGCCCGTTGTATGCAAGTTCAAGCACAACCGCCTCGGCACCCATGATGAGTCCGGGGCGCAGGTATTCCTTCGGACTAAAGTGATGTATGGCTGTATCGTTTAGATAGCGGTAGTAGCCCAGGCCACCCCAGATGAAAAAGAAAAAATAACTTATGTCACCGCCATGCGCGGGGAAGAGGTGGTAATTCCAAAGCGGTGTACTGAAGACTATTTGCCATAAGTTGTTGGTAAGAATCTCCCCGCTTACCCCGAACAAACAGAAAACAGTGATATAGAAAGTGAGCTTTCGTAGTTCGATCTCAATGATCCTTCGCGTATACAGACAAAGACCAATATAATAAATAAGACTAAACGCCAGGGTGTACGCAAGTGCACTTATCGGCGTAACTTCTATCATTCATTCAAGTATATCTCTACCTAACCTGGTCTGGGCTCCGCTGGGTGGAGGATGTTCGAACTGTTTTGCATAGAAATGAAGAAGCCCACCGAGAAGTAGTGGCCTGATGGGCGACTTCTTGGCGGGCGTGCTGTTCCTTGTTTCTCTTAGGCAAGCGGTTGGATATTGAACTGGGTGAGGACTCGGGCGGCGACAGTGCGCAGGGCGGTGGACTGTTCGAGCTCAATTCCACGCGCCTCAGTGATGCCTTCTTCGACCACTTCCATGCCGCCGTTCTGGCTAGCAATGAAAGTATCGAAGTCTTCCTTCGACGTCCAAGTATGCCAGGCGATGACACCCTCGAAGTGACCTGCTTTGGACGTGCCGCGGACTGCAGCGATGTACTGCTCGGCCATAGGACTCCCTTTCTGTAACCGTTATAGTTATATCACACTTCTAAAATATGTCAGCTCCGCTGGCTGGAGGATGTTTGAACCTGTTTTGTATAAAGCAGACACCGCTCGAGGCGGTGTCTGCTAGCCCAGAGTGTGGGGTCACCATCGCGGGAGGACGCGCACGTGTATAGTCGCTAAAACAAAGGTGTCAATACAAATCCACAGATAGGGACGATTTATACTCCCAAAATCCTATTCTGCTCCGCGGGCAGGACACTCGAGCTACACTCGCTGTCCACTCTGCGGATTTTGCTTCGCAAAATGCTCGCATGAGTTTCTTCGAATCCTACACGAACGCGTTCCAGGCGTACTCTGCGGAGCTGAGAAACGCAAAATCGCCCGTTCAGGGCGATTGCGTTTGAAAACTAAGCTCCGCGGGCAGGATTCGAACCTGCGACCGATCGATTACACGTATCTAATCATTTCTGAAAAGGGTGGACTATATCATCGCCCGTTCCTAGGAACTGGGGCGGGAGGCGCTTCCGATCGCTTTCGCGACAGTACTCCCTTGCGGGATAGTCTCTGAACCTTCAATCCGATTCCTCGGAAAGCTTGGCTGCTGATTACCCTCGTCTTTCTCGTTAGGGCTTCCAGCAATTCACCTCCTTTTCATCCCTGAATTACTTCTAGGGAGCTGCGTAATGTTGTCGTGCACTTCGGCGTGGCAGTTAGCGCATAGGAGGACGCACTTTTCCAATTCGGCGCGCATCTTTTCCCACGATCTGGTGAGACCTCGAGAAGAAAGACCGAAATCCTTCTTTGAGGGATCAATATGATGGAAAACCATTGCGCGCCTGCATCGGGCGTATCCGCATACAATGCATTTGCCGCCGCCGTACTCGAGAGCCATGTCGCGAAGTTTCTTTCGTCGCTTCGCAACCGCTTTTTTCATGTACTCTGCACGATCAGCATAGGTTCGTGTCTCTGGCATATACACATGAGTATACCAGGGACACACGTACCACAGTCGACTGCTCTACCGCTGAGCTACCGCGGAGCTTAGTTTTCAACCTCTGAACATGCCCTCCGATGAGGGCTTCCGTATTCTAGCTGAAAAGCACGAAACGGCAACGGGTATACTGCGAGGATATGATCACCCTCTACATCAATCCGGCCTGTCCGTTCTGTCAGAAAACGCTCGAAGTAGCGCGGGAGGTGGGAGCACCCCTTACGGTAAAGAATATCCATGATGAAGGCGTTGCTGACGAGCTGGTCCGCATCGGCGGCAAGAAGCAGATGCCGTTCATGGTGGACGACGAGGATGAGGTTTCCATGTACGAATCGGAGGACATCATGGCGTACCTTCACCAGAAGTACTCCCAAAAAACGTAACGTATACTGATAGGGTATCTACCTTCTTACGAGCGCTAACCCACGAAGTATGCAAATACAATTCAAGGGAACCAATTATGAGCTCACTTCGGACATGACCGACCTTGCCACTCGCAAGGTCGAAGGACTCCAAAAATACGTCGGGAAAACAGGAAGCGAGCCGCTCGCGTACGTCGACCTCGGCAAGCATACGGAAGCGCATCATACCGGAGCCATCTGGTATGCCGACTGCAATCTAGACGTGGAAGGGAAGCGCTACTACGCGAAAGCCGAAGCGGAAACCTTGCGCAGCGCTATCGACAAGATGGTGGCGGAGCTCGCTAAGGAATTGCACAGCGCCAAGAAAAAACATGAGACCATGATCCGCAAGGGAGGCGGACGCGTGAAAGCGTTCTTCAGGGATTTCAGGAACGCGTAAGGATTTCGTAGTCGGTCTCGTTCTTGCCCTCCGGCACGACACGCAGCGGCATAAAGACCGTCCCGTCAAAGGAGGCGGTCTTTATCTTTACGCGGATGCGTTTCCCGTTCCGCTCCATATAAAAATAGGTACCGGGCGATTCCGCGTACGCCCGGTACTTGTTCCAATTCGTCCGTGCATCTCCTGCGAGGTCGAGCTCACCGTCTTTTTTATCAATCTTTCCGCATTTGGTGACCTGGCTCACGTCCTGAGGCGTGAAGGTAGCGGAACCGTCTATGAATGAAGGAAGGACTTCAGCAAGAAGCTCTGCTCCAAGCGTGATGAGACGCGGTCGCAGCTCGCGCGTGGTCTCGAGAGGTTCGATGGGAACTTCGCGCAGCGCAAGAATGTCCCCGGCATCCAACTCATAGACCATTCGCTGTATCGCGACGCCAGTGACTGTGTCGCCCTGTAGAAGCGCTGACTCTACCGGAGACGCGCCACGGTATTTCGGCAACAGGGAGTAATGGATGTTCAGGATGCCTTTCGGGAATGCATTGATGAGCGATTGCGGCAGTATCTTGCCGTAGGCGACCACGATGGCGTATTCCATGCCGTAGGCTGCGAGGCTCTGGACGAAGTCCGGCGTTATCTTCTCGGGAGTAAGCACGGGAAGCTCATGCGCGAGCGCCCATTCCTTCACCTCGGTGGGAGCGAGCTGCATGCCGCGGCCGCTTGCCGCGTCCGGCGACGTGATAACGACTGCGGGGACGAAGCCGTGCTCGACCAGATACGCGAGCGTATCACGCGCGACATAGGGCGTTCCGAAGAATGCGAATTTCGGTTGTGAAGCTCCCATGCTATTAGGCAGGCTCGACAGCATGTTCTTCGCTCCGATTCTGTTCATGTATCTCCTCGGCATGATCGATGAAAAGGATGCCATCGAGGTGGTCTATCTCGTGCTGGTAGGCCTGGGCGAGGATGCCGCCACCGCCGCGGGTGAACCAGGCACCATGCTCGTCCTGCGCCTTCACGGTCGCCTGCGCGTGGCGGACGGTCGTGCCGTAGATGGTGCGTATGGAGAGACAGCCCTCCTGCATCTCGAGGCGTTTACGGGAACTCTTCACGAATTTTGGATTTATGAAAACCCCTAGCTGGGGGCCGAGTTCCGTCGTTTTCTCTTCGCCGCGTTCGGTCATGCGGTCATACCTCACGACGAAGATACGGTAGGAGATACCGACTTGAGGAGCCGCGAGCGCGACCCCATCGGGCTCCGCGTCGAGCGTCTCGGCCATGTCCGCAAGCATGGTCGCCAGTTCAGGAGTACCGAACAAGGCAGCAGGCACGCTCGCGGCGTGCGCACGCAGGACTGGATCTCCATTCTCACGTATGGGAAGCATAGGGTGACTATAACAAAAACGCCGCCTTTTTGGGCGGCGCGGCATGTCACCAGCGCGTAGCCTCGCCCCTGGGGAAGGGGGCTGGAGGACGCGCTGGTGACACCGCTCGCGAGTATCTGTGGTTGTTCACTCGCAAACGAGTCAGGCGGGTCCAAGGGGGGAAGGACCGACCTGACCAACGGCAATTCAAAAGATCGAAAGAATCATCGGTGTCGGGGTATTCACGAGCGAGGCGTCTCCTGATCAAGGCGATCCCTCACCTCCATGAATCCTTCTCCGACACCGTTGACCCCGGTGCTGAAGTCGAGCTGTCCTTCTCAGCAACCATACAATTTATACCACACCGATGTGAAATCCGCAATTAGAACGGATTCTCGTTCTCGTGCTTCTTCGGGTCTATTTCCCACCAGAATTTCTTGCTGAAGCTCTTCGCGCGGCTGCAGACGCTCTTCAGGTAATAGAGGTCATCCGTCGGAATGCCTTGGAGTATCTTTCCCATGCGGCTCATGGAAAGCATGGGCAGGCCATCGCGCGCGCGGGAGTAATTCAGATGCCGGCAGAAGAATTTCATCAGCTCGCCGCGCTGGGTCGCTTTGGATTTCTTCTGCGTGGCGAAGTCCTTGGGGAGATAATCGCCGATGGGTCGCATTGAAGTATTTTACCGTACGGAGCGAGCATAGCGAGAAAAGTCGCTTAACCGAGCGCAGAGTGATTTCGCACAGAGCCGAGCAGAAAACTCCCGTCTAGCGAAGCGCTTGAGGGAGTTTTCGCCACGAGGCGACTATGCGAAATACGACACGTGAGAACGTAGCTGCGACTTTCTCGCTATGCGAGCGAAGATTTATGCCTGTTCAATATGCCCCCCAATGCTTTGGATACGCGAAGCGAGCGCTTCGTAGCCGCGGTTCACGATGTACACGTTTCGGAGCAGGGACTGTCCTCGTGCAGCGAGCATGGCGATGATGAGGATGGAGGCAGGGCGAAGCGCCGGCGGCGCGACGATATCGGCGCCACGGAGCCGCTTCGGACCGGTGATCTGGATGCGGTGCGGGTCCAGCAGGAGGGTGGTGGCACCGAGATTATCGAGCTCGGTGTAATAGATGGCGCGCTTCTCGTAGACCCAATCGTTGATGAGGGTGTCGCCCTTTGCCTGCGTCGCGATGACCGCGAAGAACGGAAGATTATCGATGTTGAGGCCTGGGTACGGGCGCGGGTGGATGCGCTCAGGAAAGGCAACGAGTTCGGAAGGGAATACGTGGATGTCGGCGAGCTTGGTAACACCATTCTCGGAAACTCCCGCATCCGTTACCGTGAAGCGCAGATTCATCTTCTCCAGTATGGAAAGCTCAATCTCGAGGAACTCGATAGGCGCGCGGGTGATGGTGAGCTCGGAGTTCGTGGTCGCGGCGGTGGCGATGAAGAACATCGCATCGGTGGGGTCTTCAGCGACGGTGCATTCCACATCCATATTGATCTCTTGCACGCCAGTGACCGTGAGCGTGGTAGTGCCGATACCTTCTATAGTGACACCGAGCTGCCGCAAGAAGGCGCAGACTTCTTGGACCTGATAATTGGCGGAGGCGTACTTGATGATAGAAGTGCCAGGAATGCGGGCCGCAGCGAACAGCGCGTTCTCGGTCGCGGTATCGCTCGATTCCTGCAGCACGATGGTGGCAGGAGTAAGGGCGCCGTGCGTGACGACGAAGCGGTCGGTAAGCGCTTCGATGGACACGCCGAACCGCTCGAGCGCCCAGAGGTGCGGACGCACGCTTCTCGTACCGAAGTCGCATCCGCCGGACTGCGGGATGTCGAAGGAAGCGAAGTGATGCAGCAGCGGCCCGATGAACATGAGGATGCTGCGGGTGCGCACGGCAGCGTCGCGGTCGATAGTATCGAGGGAAAGCGTTTCGGGCGGCGTGATGACGATGGTGTGGTCCGTACGCTCTATCTTCACCCCGATGGATTCGAGTATCTCTATGAGCCGATTCACTTCCTCTATCTGCGGCACTTTCTTCAAGGTCGTCGTTCCCTTATTCAGAAGGGACGCGGCCAAGAGGGCGACGGCGCCGTTCTTCGAGCGATTGGTCTCGATAGTGCCTGAGAGGGGATGGCCGCCCTCTATCTTGAAATTCATTTCCTGGCCTGGCATGAAGGCAATTGTAGCCGAGTCGAGCCGTATTCCCAACACAGGATTTGGCGGCCTGTAACGATGCGCGGTATGATACGCCCACGATATGAGCATGTTCTCCCCTAAACTCGGCATCGACCTCGGCACCACCAATGTGCTCGTGTTCCTGCCCGATAAGGGAGTGGTGCTCAACGAGCCGTCGGTGGTGGCGGTCTCGACCGATACGAATAAAGTCCTTGCGATAGGAGTGGAGGCGAAGGCCATGATAGGCCGCACCCCTGACGGTATCACCGCATACCGTCCTATGAAGGACGGGGTCATTGCCGACTATCGGGTCACCGAAGCCATGCTGCGCTACTTCATGAGAAAAGCGCTCGGAAAATACAATATGTTCAAGCCGACCGTTCTTGTGTCGGTGCCCGCGGGCGTGACCTCCACCGAGAAGCGCGCGGTCATCGAAGCGGCAGTGAAAGCCGGCGCCAAGGATGCGTACGTGGTGAAAGAGCCCATCCTCGCTGCTATCGGTGCGGGCATTCCTATCCAAGAACCGATGGGTCGCATGGTCGCGGACCTCGGCGGCGGCACTATCGACGTTGCGGTGATCTCGCTTGGCGGCATCGTCGCCTCGACCTCGGTCAAATGCGCAGGCAATAAACTCGACCGCGCCATCATCGATCATGTGAAAAAGCAGTACAACCTCGCTATCGGAGATAAGACCGCGGAGGAGGTGAAGATAACGATAGGGGCGGCCGTCCCGCTTTCGGTCGAGCTCACGATGGCGGTAAAAGGCCGTGACCTCGTGACGGGCTTGCCCCGCACGATAGAGCTCAAGACCAACGAGATAGTCCAGGCGATGAATAGGGAATTGCGCGAGATGATGGGCGCGGTGCGCAAGGTCTTGCAGGAGACGCCGCCAGAACTCGCCTCCGACATCATCGACAATGGCATCATCCTTACAGGAGGGACTTCGCAGCTGCGTCATCTTCCTGAACTCGTACTGCGTCGCACGGGCGTGCGCGCGGAACTCGCGGACGACGCGTACTTCTGCGTTGCGCGCGGCACCGGCGTCGCGCTGCGACACCTCGATACCTATAAGAAGAGCATCATCACGAAGAAGTAATTTTATAGAAATGAATTGAAAAGGGCCCCGCGCGAACGCGAGGCCCTTTCCTACGTAATCTTCAAAGCTTTACTTGAAGCGGTAGGTGGCGTTGAGCTCGAAAACCCAGGCGCCGGGGAAGCCCGGCAGGTGGCTATTGTCTAGCGAGCTCTTGTACCAGTTGGCTTCGCCGGCGACGCTGAAGTTCGGGCTCAGTTGCTTCATGACACCCGCGCCGTACATCTGACGATAGCGCTTGCCGGTGCCGAAGTCTCGCAAGCCATGGGCTTCGAGATCGAGCCCATTCATTCCGGGGATAAGGTTCACCAAGGGAATGTTGCCGACGGACGTGGTGAGCCTGCCGCCATACCGCCTGATCTCACGGATGTTCTGAAGGGAGCTCGAATAGGTCCCTGCGAACGGCGTGAAGATGACGATCGGAGCTCCTTCCAGGTACAGCCCGGTTGCCTTGCCCACATGCATGTCATAGGTGTCGGTCGGGGGATGGACGAAAATCGCAGCGTCGAGGACGGACAGCGAATCGGAAGTCTTCGTGGTCTCGGCCATCGCGGAGGACGCGAGGGCCACGCACGCAGCTGCAAGTGCGGTAAGAGCATAGCGCATGGTTTAACCCTCAAGGGCGGGGAGGACCGGGATGGCGCTCACCTAGACAGAACACTATACCTGTCCTGTAGTAATGTCAAAGCTTTGGAGTGCACAACATACAAATAGAAAAGGCCCCGCCGCTTGCGCGTACGGGGCCCTCTCTGCTTTCCGGCTGATCACCAGTTCAAGGCGAACGCCTTCGCGACCGAGACGCCGAAGAAGGCGGCGGGTTCACGACCGCCGAAGCCCTTCACGAAGGGTCGGACGTTGATGTCGTACGGGAGCGCGAAGCTCACGCCGATCTCCGCGCCCGGGACCCATTGCTTGAAGTTCTCGCTGTGGGAGATCTGGAGCGCGCCGTCGATGGTGGCGTGCTCGGAGACCTTCCAGGAGCATGAACCCTTCGCTTGGATGGCGTTCTCCTTGAAGCCGCCGCCATCCCATTCGTAGGAGCCGGCGATGGCGCAGGCCTTGCCGAGCGGGTGCGTCAGCGTCCAGGTCGTGTCCCAGACGTCCGGGCCGGCGAGTTCATAGTAGGCGCCCTTCACCTGGAGAGTGCTTGCGCCGACTTTGAAATCCTTCCAGACCTGGAAATCGGTCTCGTGCTCCTTGGCGAGCTTGGTGTCCGCGCGCCAGAGATCGAAGCACAGGCCGCCGGTGTTGCAGAGGGTCAGCTCCTTCTCGGTGACGGGGTTCTTGGTCAGGGTGAAACCCTGCTTTTCGAAGTCCCGTCCCGACTTGGCGGTGAAGCTCGTGTTGAGCGTCCACTGTGCAGTCGGGGAAGGAGCGGCGACGAGGGTCGTCGTTTCGCCGCCGGCAGGCCGACTGGTGTCGGTCGCCGCGGCGAGGGTGATCGGGGCCGTCTCCTGTGCCATCGCGGGAGCGACGGAAGCAAGAACGACGCCCGAGGAAAGCAGAATGGAAACGAGCATGGTGCGCATGTGCGCAGGTCCTTTCTATGGGAGGTACGGGTCAGACTTGCGTCATCGCACCGTCTGTTGTTTATTGTATAACAAATATAGTCCGAATGTCAAGTAGGGCGAAGCCATCAGAACGAGGCGTATACTGGCCCTATGGCGCACCACGCGTATTTCTATGCCGGGGAACGGGAAGCGGGTATTACTGCGGCGCTTGGGCACGCAAAAGAAACGCTCGGCCTCTCGCTCGAGAATAATCCGGACGTCGTCGTCTTTCGCTACGGCTTATTCTCGGTCGATGACGCGCGTCGGGTTATCCGCCTTGCTGAACAGTCCGCGCTAGGGGAGGCAAAGCTCATCGTCATCGCTGCCGAGCGTCTTTTCCATGAAGCGCAGAACGCGCTCTTGAAGCTGTTCGAGGAACCACCTCCAGCGACGACCCTCGTGCTCGTCGTTCCCTCGGCAGGAATTCTTCTTGCGACGCTGCGTTCCCGCATGCTTCCGCTACAAATAGCAAAGAATGCTGTTGTACATATTTTTGTAACCTCTTCACAAACCGAACGCGAAAGAATGGTTCAGAAAATTCTTGAGCAGGCTAAGTCCGATAAGGACGAAGAGAAGCAGGCCGCACGAGGGCAGGCGCTTCGTCTTGCGGAAGGCCTTCAAGAAGCGAGCTATGCTGCCTGGCAGAAAAAGCAGAATAAGGACGTGCAGGCATTCATGGAAGACCTGGACCGATTCATTCCTATACTGCATGAGCGCTCCGCGCCATTGAAGCTCATCTTCGAGCACATCCTACTGACTATTCCGAAGCTCTAGTGGTGCTAGACTTTACGTAGACTCGGCCGTGTCGGCACGGGCATAAGGGGAACCGCAATGCGTTTTTCTTTTATCGGCGCGCTCCTGGCTCTTTCATGCGCGAGCTCCGCCATGAGTCAGACACAGTTCTTCCAGCCGTACTTGGAACGCTCACCTGAACGAGAGGATGCAATGCATGATGCATACACGTGCGGTGAGCAGGTCAACGATCGCATCGCTGGCATCAAACAGATCCATGGGAGCTTCTTCGTGGAAGGGCGAATCACCTCAGAAGAGCGCTACCGGGTATGGGAGATGTCCGTCTGCCTGAAGACCATCACTCCTTCCCAGGGGCCGCCGGTCAAAGCTCGCACCTGAACTACGTCGCGCCCCGGCTTCCTGCCGAGGCGCGCTTCGTTTTATAAGGACTCATTTGCTACACTGTCCCCATGGCATACGACTTTTCAAAATTGCAGCAGCATATCAAGGAGACAGAGGAGTGGCTCCAGCGCGAATTCACGAGCGTGCGCACGGGGCGCGCGGCTCCCGCTATTCTCGACAATATCCGTCCTGAAGCGTACGGCGTCGCCACACCCATGCAGCAGCTTGCGAGCATTACCATCGAGGACGCGCGTACGCTGCGCGTTATCCCGTGGGATAAGAGCGTGATAAAGAATATCGAGAAGGCGATCACTGACGCGAATTTAGGCGTGGGCGTCGGTTCGGACGATCAAGGCGTCCGCGTCTCGTTCCCCGAGCTCACGGCCGAGCGTCGCACCATGCTGCAGAAGCTCGCCAAGGATAAGCATGAACAGGCGCGCGTGACGCTGCGCGGGCACCGCACCGACGCGATAAAGGCGCTCGAAGCTGCCGAGAAGGAAGGGGGCATGGGTCAAGACGACCTCAAGCGCTATAAGGAGGAGCTGCAGAAACTCATCGATAAAGCCAACGAATCACTCGACGCGCTCGCGAAGCGGAAGGAAACCGAGATTTCCGCATAACGCTATGGCCGAAGGATATAAGCCTGGTTCTTCGAATAAAGCAGAAACGAACGAAGCCGCTCAGGTATCACCTGAACTCCTCAGCCTCCTAGGATCTGAAGATTCTCAGGCTATAGGACAAGCTCTGGCTACGCTTCGCAAAGAGATAGATGAGGCGCCCATAGTAGGACGTTCTTTAACCGCCATACGCGGTAAAGAGCTTGTCATACCCATTACTACTGTTCCCCAGAAGCAGCGGGTACTCGAAGCGCTCTATGAGCTGGGTATCTTCCCATGGGAAGAGGAAGGCATGCTTATCGTGGATCATCACCGCGATATGGCGAAATTGCAGCTCACCGGCCTTACGAATGAAACGCCGTTAGTCGAAGAGGCCGTGCTGCCTCAAAATCTAGAGACATTGACCTTTCCGCTCGAACGGCACGATACGCTCTCGGAGCATCTAAAAAACCGTGAAGAGGTCATAAGAAACCTACCGAACGAGGAGAGGGGAACCCCGCCTTCGCGTCCGCGCATGCGGGAGCGCGATGTCAAAGACGAAGAAATGGAACCGGGACTCGATACAGAATTACAGGATCTTATTAATCGTTTCGATCAGGGCTTGATCGATGAAACGGATGAGGAATTTCAACGAAAAGTTGGCGTCTTTCCGACGTTAACGCTTTTCCCCCGCCAATATATATGGCAGAAAGGCAATCCAATTGAAAAACGTACTGGCAAAATCATCACCAGAAAAGAGCGCGATACTATGTATGCACTCGCAAAAGAAGGAGACATATCGGCACTCAATACATTAACCCGCATGCATACCGGACTCGTTATTGATGCGGTAGTGAGAGCTAAAGAAAAGTTTGGCGGGGATGCAGATGATCTCTTCCAGGAAGGAATGATGGGGATGGTGCGTTCTATACAGTTGTATGAGCAAGATGGAAAGGCTCAATTCTCGACGTACGCCATGTATGGGATTGAGCAGCGGATACGTCGCTTCGCATACCAGCACCGATTCCCAATCGTGCGGCCAGTGCATCTTAAAGAAAATCAACGAAAATTCCGGAAAGTTTCGAGTGTAGAGGACGCTACCGCAAGCGATCTTCCGTCTCGGGTGCGGGAACGCCTGGCTGATACCTTCAAGGAGGGGAACACGACCGCGGGATACGATCGTCTTGAACGTATGTACTTTCTGAATGCGCTGTTTGATCCCATATCTGATAATGAAAATAATGTTATCGATGCTAAGGGACGCGCTCAAGATGCATTCCTTCAAAACATGATCGATGGCGATATTCCACCCGCAACATTCCATCGTGAACTTGAGGAATATGTAAAGACCATATTGCTTACTTTATCGCCACGGGAGGAGCGCATCCTTCGGCTTCGTTTTGGAATCGGTGACGATCAAGAGAATGGTTCAGGGCTTACGTTAGAAGAAATAGGAGAGAAGTTTTCTGTAACAGGATCTCGTATACGAGAAATAGAAGCAAAAGCGCTTCGTAAATTAAAGCATCCATCGCGCTCACGCAAGTTGAGATGGTTCATCGATTCCGCAGCGGATGAACCCTATCGATATGAGGAATGGAGCACTCGCCGAGCCCGATGGGATAAGGAACGGCGGATCCGTGACGAGAATATGGCGCATATCGAGAAGATGAAAAAAAGTCGCCTGCCTGACAACCTGGTATGACCGTTGTCCTATTCATTCTCGTACTCGTCGCGCTCATCGTAGTGCATGAGTTCGGCCATTTCCTCGTCGCGAAGTGGTCGGGAATGAAAGTGGATGAATTCGGCATCGGGTACCCGCCGCGTGCCTGGGGTTTCAAAAAAGGGGAGACGGAGTACACGCTGAACTGGCTCCCGTTCGGCGGCTTCGTGCGCATCTATGGCGAGGACGAGCAGGACCGGGTAGAGGCGGCTCATGATTCCGCGCGAGCCTTTGGCTCACGCCCGCGCATCCTCCAAGCGCTCGTGCTTATCGCCGGCATCGCCATGAACCTCATCTTCGCGTGGGTGCTGCTCACGACCACGCTTGCGCTCGGCACTCCGCAAGAGATCGACCCGAGCGACGTTGCGGGCGCTACGGACGTGGCGCTCCTCATCGCCGACGTGCTGCCCGGTTCTCCCGCGGCCGAGGCGGGCCTTAAGCCCGGCGACTCGATAACGCTCGCCACGATGGGCTCGCGCAACTACACGACGCTCGACCCCCAAGCCTTCACGCAGTTCATCGCCGGGGACACCGATAACGAGCCGCTTACCATCCATGTGACGCGCGATGATAAGCCGCTCGTACTCTTGGCACACCCGCGTGCAGGCATTCTTGCGAGCGCGCCCGCACGACCGGCGCTCGGCGTATCCGTTGCGCTGGTGGGTTCCGTGCCGGTTACCTGGTGGAAAGCGCCATGGGAAGGAGCGAAGCTCACGTGGGCGGTGACGAAACAAACCGCACAGGGTCTCTGGCACTTCTTCTACGGGCTCGCGACCTTCACTGCGGATCTTTCCCAAGTTTCCGGCCCCATCGGCATCGCGGGAGCGGTGGGTACCGCGTCCCGTCACGGCATCGCGGCGCTCCTCTCGCTTACGGCGGTCATTTCCATAAACCTGGCGCTCATAAACTTCTTGCCTATTCCTGCGCTCGACGGCGGACGGCTCCTCTTCGTCGTCATCGAAGCCATCATCCGCAGGCCGCTCCCCGCGTACGCAACGCGCGCGGTCAATACGGTCGGCTTCGGCTTGCTCATATTATTGATGCTGGTGGTGACCGCTCATGACGTGTTTAAAATATTCGGTTGAATATGAAACAACTTGTATTCATTCATGGCGGCGAGACATTCGATACCTACGAAGCGTATCTAGATGCCCTCAAGAATGAGTACGTCTATGATCCTGAAGACGAGAAGGGGAAGACTAAGCGCTGGAAGAATTCGCTTGCCGAGAAGCTTGGCGATAAGTGGGACGTGCATCTACCGCAGATGCCGTCAAAGTTCAACGCGAAATATTTGGAATGGTCCATTTGGTTCGAGAAAGTAATTCCGTATCTGCGTGATGAAATTATCCTTATTGGCCACTCGCTCGGAGGGATATTCCTTGCGAAATACCTTGCAGAGCACGAACTCCCGATACGCGTGAAGGCGACCTTCCTTATCGCAGCGCCGTTCGATACGCGCGATACAGACTATACGCTTTCAGACTTCACCTTGTCGGCCCTTGAGCCGCTTACGAAACATGCTGGAAAACTCTATCTCTATCACAGCAAGGACGACCCGGTCGTACCGTTCTCGGCGTTTGAGGCGTATCGCGAATTACTACCTACTGCTACTACGCGCGTCTTCGAGGACAGAGGGCATTTCATGCAGGAAAGCCTGCCAGAAATCCTGGAGGACATACGCTCATTGGACTGATTTTGCCTTGCGTGGGCGGAGCCGTATACTCTAGGGGACATGCGGCAAAGCCAGCTTTTCACGAAGACGAGGAGGGAAGCTCCCAAAGACGAGGAGGCGAAGAACGCGCAGCTCCTTATCCGTGCCGGTTTCGTGCATAAGGAAATGGCGGGCGTCTATGCCTACTTGCCGCTCGGCCTGAAAGTACTCGAGAACCTCAAGCGCATCGTGCGCGAGGAGATGGATGCTATCGGCGGCCAGGAGCTCATCATGACCTCGCTTCAGCGCAAGGAACTCTGGGAAGTCACCGATCGCTGGAACGACGAGAAGGTGGACGTGTGGTTCAAGTCCAAGCTTGCGAACGGCACCGAGGTCGGCTTCGGCTGGTCGCACGAGGAGCCCATCACCGACATGATGAAGCGTTTCATCAACAGCTATCGCGACCTGCCTGCGTACGTCTATCAATTCCAAACGAAGCTGCGCAACGAGTTGCGGGCGAAGTCCGGCATCATGCGCGGCCGCGAATTCGTAATGAAGGATATGTATTCCTACAACACGGACGAGGCGACCCACACGGCGTTCTATAATTCGGCTATCGAGGCATATAAGAAGGTATTCGCGCGTGTCGGCCTCGGGGACAAAACCTTCCTCACGGTCGCCTCGGGCGGTGCGTTCACGCAGTTCTCGCACGAGTTCCAGACTATTTCAGAGGTAGGAGAGGACACCATTTATGTACACCAAGAGAAGGGTATCGCTATCAATAAAGAGGTCATGACCGACGAGGTGCTCGCGCAGCTTACGGTGTCGCGCGACGAACTCGAGGAGATGAAGTCGATCGAGGTCGGCAACATCTTCAACTTCGGCGGCATAAAATCGAAAGAGCTCGGCCTTTTCTATACGGACGAAGCGGGAGAGGAACTGCCGGTTCATCTGGGCTCCTACGGCATCGGCATCACGCGCTTGATGGGCGCCATGGTCGAACTGTTCGCGGACGAGAAGGGAATGGTATGGCCGGAAGCTGCAGCGCCCTTCCTCGTGCACCTGGTATCGGTAACCCCGAGCGACCCGGCAGCGGCCGCGTATGCGGACGCGCTGTATGACGACCTTATGAAGGCAGGCGTGGATGTGCTCTATGACGATCGCGACGCACGCGCAGGCGAGAAGCTTGCGGACGCGGACCTTATCGGCATTCCTGCGCGCGTTATAATCGGCAAGAATACGCTCGAAAGCGGAAAGATAGAATCGGTGTACCGCATGAACGGCGTGTCCACGCTGGTCACGCGCGAGGAACTCCTTGCGCTTGCGGCCGGCGCGCAGAAGCAGCATCGCTCGTCCCACGCGCATGGCTAAGAAACGCTTCTCGCGCAACTCGCTCTTCTCAAGCGATATCGGTATCGATCTGGGCACCGCGAACACGCTCGTGTACGTGCGCGGACGCGGCATCGTCATCGATGAACCCTCGGTCGTGACCCTCAACGAGAAGACGGGCCAGGTGGTCGCCGTAGGGAAGGAAGCGAAGGTCATGCTCGGAAAGACGCCCCCGCATATCCGCGCGGTGCGCCCTCTATCCCACGGCGTCATCTCGGACTTTGAAGTGACCGAGGAATTGCTCGCGTATCTCATCAATAAGGCGCAGGGCGGCCACTCGCGTCTGCTCGGGCCACGTGTGGTCATCGGCGTGCCTACCGGCGTCACGAACGTAGAGAGCCGCGCGGTGCGCGACGCAGCGCTTACCGCAGGAGCGCGCGAGGTGTACATCATGGAGGAGCCCATGGCAGGAGCCATAGGCGCGAAGCTTCCGGTCAACGAGCCCGTGGGCACCATGGTGCTCGACATCGGCGGTGGCACCACCGACATCGCAGTGCTCTCCCTGGGCGGCGCGGTGTCTTCGAAATCCTCTCATGTCGCGGGGGATCGCTTCAACGAGAACATCGCGGATTTCGTCCGCAGCGAATTCCAGCTCGCCATCGGAGAGAAGACCGCCGAGGAAACCAAGATAGCCATCGGAAGCGTGATACCGCTCGATGAGCCGCTCGAGCGCGCCGTGCGGGGTCGCGACCTCGCGACCGGCCTGCCGCGCGAAATAATCCTCACCGACGTGCACGTGCGCGAAGCGCTCGCTCCCTCTCTCGACAGTCTCATGGAGACGATGAAGGAAGTCATCGAGAACACGCCGCCGGAACTGCTTTCCGACGTGCTTGAGCGCGGCGTGACGGTCTTCGGGGGTGGCGCGCTCCTGCGCGGCCTGCCGGAACTCCTCGCGAAGATGCTCGGCGTTCCCGTGCACGTCGCTCCGGACCCGCTTACCGCGGTGGTGCGCGGCACCGGCATCGTGACGGAGGACCCGCGTCCCTGGGCGGAAGTTTTCATGAACGAAGATGCCATTGTTTCGGAACGCTAATCCCTATCGCAGGCGTACTGCCCTGATACCCGCAGGCGGTGTTTTTCTCATAGGTACCCTCATCGTGCTCGCGGTGCTCATGTTCCTGTTGCAGATCTTCGCGCCCGGACTTCTCGCGCGTGCCGCGGCTCCCGTGTGGCAGCTCGGTAACGGCATCGCCAGCGGATTCGCTGCAGGCACGAGCGTGTTCGGTAACGCCCCGGAACTGACGCGCGAGCGCGATACGCTCGCGGCGCAGAACCTCGCGCTTGCCGAAGATAATCGGACGCTTACCGCGAAGAACGCCGATCTCGAGGCGCTCATAGGCGCCGCGCCGCCTCCCGAGCACCGCATCCTTGCGGGCGTGCTCGCGCGACCGCCCGTCTCTCCCTATGACACCCTCGTCGTGGACGCTGGTTCCGGCAAAGGAGTCGTTGTCGGCGCGCTCGCATACGGTCCCGGCGGCGTGCCGCTCGGTACCGTCGCAAGCGCGTCGGACGTATCCGCTCATATCGCGCTTTTCTCCACGGGCGGCAGGGTTACGGAGGGGTGGGTAGGGGATACCCGCATTCCTATTACGCTTACGGGTCGCGGAGGCGGCGCGTTCGACGCAACGCTTCCGCGCAACAGCGGCATCGCAGTGAACGCGGTGGTATACGTGCCCGGCCCGGGCGCGCTTCCGGTCGGAACCGTCGTGCGCATCGACAGCAGTCCGTCTTCGCCGCGCGATACCATCTACATCGCCCCGTACGTGAATCTCTATGCGCTGACCTGGGTCATGGTCGCATCGCATCCCTAGCATGCGCACGACTCTCGCCATCATTCTCGCGCTGGTAAGTCCGCTGGTCTTTCCGGCGGCGCTTACCCTCGTCGTCGTGCTCATCGCCTCCGTCCTCGTGCCGCCGGTAGGGCTCCTTGCAGGCGTGCTCACGGACGCGCTCTACTGGACGCCGAGCGTTTCGGTCCCGTACGCGACGATCGCCGGCCTATGCGCGAGCGTCCTCGGGTATGCCGTGCACCAGTTCATCAAAACGCGTATTATAACCGGATGAAGTTCGGCGGCAGACGCAGGCGGCGGGATCCGGAATTAGCGCCGGATGAGATATTCCTCGATTCCTCGAACCTGCCCGATTTCGACCAGAGCCGCCTGGAAGGCCGCCTCGAACGCCCGATTTCCCAGAAGACGTTTGCCGGCGTGGCGGTCGTCGTAGGGCTCATGTTCATCGCGCTGGTCGCGCAGGCGGCGAACCTCGAAGTGATAAAAGGAAGCACGTATGCGCAGCAGAGCGAGAAGAACCGGCTTCGTCCGGGCATTCTTTTCGCCGAGCGCGGCGCCATCCTCGACCGCAACGGCGTACCGCTGGTCAGCAACGAAGCGACCGCGGACGGGAGCGTGCAGCGCGTATACAAGACACCCGGTTTCTCCCATCTGCTCGGGTACGTTTCCTATCCGCGGAAGGACTCGTCGGGGCATTACTACAACACCGACATCACCGGACTCGCCGGTATCGAAGCGGCTTTCAACAGCACGCTCGCGGGTATCAACGGCACGCTCCTGGTAGAGGAGAATGCGCTCGGCAAGACCACGTCCGAAGGTACGGTCAAGCCGCCGGTCAATGGCCAGAACCTGACCCTTTCCATCGATTCTCGGGCGCAGGATGCGTTCTATCACGCGATATCGCAGCTTGCCGACAAGATCCCGTTCCAAGGCGGCTCCGGCATCCTGCTCGATGTGAACACCGGCGAGATACGCGCGCTCGTCTCGTATCCTGAATACGATCCGAACGTCTTGTCTTCCGGCGGGCCGTCGGACGTCATCGCGTCCTATGCAAGCGACACGCGTCAGCCGTACCTCGACCGCGCGGTGACCGGATTGTATACGCCCGGCTCCATCGTGAAGCCCATAGAAGCGTCCGGCGCGCTTACGGACGGCATCATCACCCCCGAGTACACCATCAACGACCCAGGGTACCTCAGCATTCCGAATCCATACGACGCATCGCATCCAAATATCTTCAAGGACTGGAAAGCCATCGGCGTCGAGGACCTCCGCAAGGCCATCGCGTTCTCGTCCGACGTGTATTTCTACACGGTGGGCGGCGGGTACGGGAGCCAGAAAGGGCTCGGTATCGAACGCCTGAAGTACTGGTACCAGACGTTCGGCTTCACGAAGCCGACCGGGGTCGAGCTGCCGCGGGAAGCATCGGGATTCGTGCCGGACCCGGCGTGGAAACTCAAGACCTATAAGCAGCAATGGAATATCGGCGACACGTACCACACCGCCATCGGGCAGTACGCTATGCAGGTCACGCCTATCGAAGCGGCGCGTGCCATCGCTGCGATAGCGAACGGCGGCAAGCTCATTAAGCCCACGGTCCTCGCGAATCAAAGTCCGCAAGGAGAATCCATCGCCGTGTCGCCCGCCGCGCTCCAGGTCGTGCGCGAAGGTATGCGGCAGGGCGCGCTCGAAGGTACATCCATCGGGCTATCCGACCTTTCGTTCGTGCATATAGCAGGGAAGACCGGTACTGCGCAGCTCGGGCTCCATAACGAGTACTACAACTCCTGGGCAGTCGGATTCTTTCCGTATGAAAATCCCAAGTATGTCTATGTCGTGGTGATGGAGCACGGACCCTCCGGCAACGCGCTCGGCGGCATTTATGCGGTGCATCAGGCGCTCTCGGAACTTCACTCCACCGCTCCCGAATATTTCCAATAGAGAAGCCAAAGAGAAACGACGCCCGTGAGGACGCCGTCTGGGTGCATCTGCGCACCCGCTAGAAGATCCACCGTATGACCCAGGCGAGGAGCGTAGGACGCTCCTTCGTCCCGAACCAATAGCGGTGATTGCCTGTCGAGGTGATTCGCATGGGGGAGCCTTTCCCGTTCGAGGATCAGTTTTCACTATACGTATAGGTACCTGGCGCGCAAGTCATTGACGCGCCCTCGGGCTCCCGTACAATACCTACACGCATTAGTCAGAAGCATATTTACATGACCGACCAGGATACGATTGTGAGCCAGGAGAAGTTCGATGAGATGCTCGCCGAGCTCGACAACCTCAAGACCGTGCGCCGCACCGAGATAGCCAAGAATCTCGAATACGCCCGTTCCCTCGGTGACCTTTCCGAGAACGCGGAGTATCAGGAAGCCCGCGAATTGCAGGCGGCGACCGAGGAACGTATCCGCAAGCTCGAAGAGCTCGTGAAGCGCGCCCACATCATGACGGACGGGAAGAAGAAGGATGTCGTCGGATTCGGGTCCGCGGTCTCCATCAAGAAAGAGGACGGGGGAGACGTGCATGAGTACACCATCGTCGGTTCCGAGGAGGCCGATATGCGGGCGCATAAGCTCTCGCATGTATCGCCGCTTGGCGCCGCCATCATGGGCAAGAAGAAGGGCGAGGTCTTCACGTTCGAGACGCCCAACGGCAAGCAGACCTACTCCATCGAGAAAGTCTCCTAGGCAGAAGTTCCAAAACTACTCCATCTGCGTTGTTACGAGTTCGTGCTCGTTCGTCACCGTACTGTTTGTACGGCTCCTCGCTCGCATTCCTCACGCCTAGCATCTGAAGCAGTTTTGATTCTTCTGGAGTTAAAAGATGAAAGGGCGGTCCGTGAGGACCGCCCTTTGCCGTACGCCCTCTACTGGACCGTACGTGATGCCTGTACGCAGATCTGATGCAGGCGCAAGAAGTAGTCAGTCAGGTGAACCCCCTCGAACCTGCCATTGATCAGGCGGCGTGGATTCACGATGCAGACGGTATCGGCGCGCACCGTCCAGTTCATGTTCGCCATGAGCCAGTTCAAGAGGCGTTCGTCGAGGTCAGAGCCCATTTTTCCCTTGATGCAGAGCTCATGGACGTAGGGATGGCCGTAGCGCTCGCTGACGGCACCGAGCACCAGTAGATGGGAACCGGTAGGTGCGCACGGGTCACTACCGGTCAGGCGCCTGGTTTCGAAGTTAAGGTGCGCCATGTCCGATTCGATTAATTCCAGCCCTTGGATAGCCGGTACGCATTCTACGTGTGCAGCGATTACTTTCGTGTTCATCAACGTTCTCCCCATACTTCAAAGATCTTTTTGCCGAAGCGACAAACGAAAATCCCGGCCATTTCTGGTCGGGATTTTCGCTTCAAGTCTTCAACTGCTTACTTGGAGACCTCAAGCGAAACCCCGACCGGTCGAAGGAGACCG
This sequence comes from Parcubacteria group bacterium, assembly GCA_028286525.1. Lineage (GTDB taxonomy): Bacteria > Patescibacteriota > Minisyncoccia > Phycocordibacterales > Phycocordibacteraceae > C7867-001. Next base: position 34,265 of record JAQBRL010000021.1, read on the forward strand.
ACGTAGACGAAGATTGCGAGAATCCAGCGGTTGAGGGTTGCTTGGGAAAACATTAGTAGAAGTATATTACTGCATGAATTTCTGTCAAAGCGGGACCATTGCGCAACCGGGTTCAGCGGCTCTTCATCCGGTGGGGATAACATACGGGCTAGTGGGAGGAAGTGTCATATAATTCCATACTAGTGGGATGAAGTGGGAAGAGCCGTTTTCTTCTTCTTTGCCGGTCCTTCTTAACCCTCACGCTTTTCTATGTTCATCGGCGAATACCGTCACACGTTCGACAGCAAGAACCGCATATCGCTTCCCGCCAAGTTTCGAAAGGAACTCGGTTCTTCTGTCGTCGTCACGCGCGGACTCGACCGATGCCTCTTTGTCTATCCCAAGGCCGCCTGGAAAAAGCAGGCCGAACGCATCGCGGTGCACTCGACCGGAGGCGCCGCGGGCCGCGGGCTGTCGCGTCTTATGCTTGCGGGAGCCGTGGAAGCGGACGTCGATAGCGCCGGCCGCATCCTCGTGCCGGATTATCTTCGCTCCTTCGCTGCGCTCAAGGAGAAGAGCGTGGTCGCAGGCGTGAACGACCGCGTGGAAGTCTGGGACGAGCGTGCGTGGGCCGCCTACACCAAGGCCATCGAACGGGACGCCGACCAGTTCGCCGAGAGCCTCGGCTCCCAGGGAGCTCTCTAGCGCTATGGAAACCCGTCACGACAGCGTCCTTTTGCATGAAGCCATCGCGCAGCTGAATGTCCAGCCGGGCGACGTGGCGGTGGACGCGACGCTCGGAGGGGCAGGGCATTTCCGCGAGCTTGCGGTCGCGCTCGGGCATTCCGGCACCTTGGTGGGTATCGACGCCGATCAGGCGTCCATCGAGCGCGCGGAGACGGTAGTGAAGGAATTCGGTGACCAGGGTCCTACCGTCCATCTGGTGAAGGACAATTTCCGTGATCTCGCTCGTATTCTCGACGACCTCGATCTTCCGTGCCTCGATCGTGCGCTTTTCGACCTCGGCTGGAACTCCTTTCAGCTTTCGGCGGGCCGCGGGTTCTCATTCCGTGCGGACGAGCCGCTCCTGATGACCTACGGCGAGCCGGAGCAAGGGAAGACCGCTGCCGACTTGGTGAACTCCCTTCCGGAGGAAGAACTCGCCGACCTCATCTATACCTACGGCGAGGAGCGTTTCTCGCGCGGCATCGCGCGCTCCATCGTGGAGACCCGCAAGCACACGCGCATCCTGACCACGCTCGCGCTTGCGGAAGCGGTGGAGCGCGGCACTCCCTCCTGGTACCAGAACCGGCGCTTGCATCCGGCCACCAAGACCTTCCAGGCGCTCCGTATCGCGACCAACGACGAGCTCGGGGCACTTCGCGAGGGTCTCGCCGCTGCGCTCGAACGGCTTACGCAGGGAGGCCGCATCGCCGTCATCACCTTCCACAGCATCGAGGACCGCATCGTGAAGGGCGTGATGAAGGACGCGGCCTACGCGGGGCAGGGAAGCCTCGTGACCCGCAAGCCTATGGTCCCGTCCCCCGAGGAGCTCACGGCGAACCCGCGTGCGCGCAGCGCGAAGCTACGCGTCTTCGAGCGGTGTAACGGTGAAGGCGTCTGCATTACTAAACCCACTAGCGTCCATATGTATGTCTAACTCCATGAAAAGCCGTTCGGTCCGTAGAAGTGCTCGTGGAGCACGGGCGCTTGCCATGCCGGAGATGCCGGACCGCACTATCGGTTTCCTGTCGATAGCCGCTGGCCTTATTTTCAGTACCTACATAGTTCTCGTGATAGTCACTATCTTCTTCGCGACGGTGCAGACCTCGCTCGCTGCCGAGGTGCGCACGACCGAAGGTTCCATTGCTACGCTTGAGACCACGTACTACGCATCGCTCGCACGTGAGAACGCGAGCACTCCCGCAAGCGCCGGACTGGTTGCACCGAGTGTCGTCGAGTACGCTATAGCGAAGCCCGCACAAGGTATTTCTTTCGCGGGGAAGTAGAATAAGAGGATATGCGACGCGAAGTGAGGGGCCGGCTCCGTATCCTTTCTGCCGGACTGCTTGCGGTCGCCCTTCTGCTGGTCGTGCGTCTCTATTTCGTCCAGATAGTCCATGGACATGAGTTCTCCTTGCGCGCCGACCGGCAGTACATAAGCTCGAGCCAAGCGCTGTTCGATCGGGGCAGCATCTATTTCACCGATAAGAGCGGGGCGCTCCTCTCGGCGGCCACGCTCGGGACCGGCTTCACCCTTTCCATAAACCCTTCCCAGATAACGGACGCCGAAGCCACGTACGCCAAGCTCGCGGCGTTCACGCCCATCGATAAGACTGCCTTCCTCGCGTCCGCCGCAAAGAAGACCGACCCCTATGAGGTGGTGGCTAAGGAGGTGCCCACGGACGCCGGAGCGGCCATACAAGCAGCGAAGATCACCGGCGTCACGGTGACGCTCGAACGCTGGCGCACCTATCCGGCCGCCAGCCGGGCCGCGCAGTCCGTGGGATTCATCGCATTCGATAACGACAACACGCTCGCCGGCCGCTTCGGGCTCGAACGGTACTACAACGATGTCTTGGACCGCGCCGCAGGCGGCCTCTTCGGGAATTTCTTCGCGGAGCTGTTCGCGAACCTCGATAATGTCGTGGTGGATGCGCGCCAGGCGCGCCAAGGCGACCTCATTACGACGATTGACCCGGTAGTCCAGGAGAAGCTCGATCAAGTCCTTGCGGCCACCAATGCGCAGTACTCGAGCCAGGAAACGGGAGGCATCATCATGAACCCGAAGACCGGAGAGATCATCGCCATGGATAGCTACCCTTCGTTCGACGCGAACGATTTCGCCCATGGCGACCCGGCGCACTTCGGCAACCCGTTGGTCGAGCACCAGTATGAGTTCGGCTCCATCATGAAGCCGCTCACGATGACCGCAGGACTCGACGCGGGCGTTATCATGCCGGACTCCACGTATACCGATACGGGATGCGTGACCGTGAATAAGCAGACCTTCTGCAACTACGACCTTAAAGCGCGCGGCCCGGGTACGCCCATGCAACAGATACTCTCCCAGTCGCTCAACGTAGGCGCTGCGTTCATCGCGGGCAAGCTTGGCCATGAGCGTTTCCGCACCTATTTCGAGCATCTCGGCTTCGGGGTCGAGACCGGCATCGACCTGCCGAGCGAGGCGCGCGGGAACATCCAGAATATAAAGACCAGTCCGCGCGATATCGAATACGATACGGCATCCTTCGGTCAGGGCATCGCCGAGACGCCCGTGCAGATGATCAAGGCGCTCGGTGCGCTCGCTAATAATGGCGCGGTGGTAACGCCGCATCTGGTGAAGGCGATACGGCTGCAGAATGGCGTGACCAAGACGCTGTCCTGGGGCAAGCCGGAGCAGGTCTTCTCGCCCACGGCTGCGAGCGAGACGACCACCATGCTCGTGCAGGTCGTCGATACGAAACTCGCCAACGGCAAGGATAAGATCCCGGACCTCTCGGTCGCCGCCAAGACCGGTACCGCGCAGATCGCGGGCCCCGGCGGGAAGTACGCGCCCGGCCTCTATTTCCATTCATTCATGGGATATTTCCCGGCATCGGACCCGAAATACATCATCCTGCTCTACACCCGGCAGCCGCAGGGCGTGCAGTACGCTTCCGAGACCCTCACGGAGCCATTCATGACGCTCACGCATTTCCTGATAAACTACTATGTCGTCCCGCCCGATAGGGGAGGCGCACCCCACTAGATATGAAATCCGTACTCAAGGCACCCATAGCTGGCCTCCTCGCGCTTCTTTCGCGCGCCATTCTCCGCAAGTACAGGCCGCAGATCATCATGATCACGGGGAGCGTAGGCAAAACCAGTACCAAGGACGCGGTCGCCGCGATGCTTTCGGAACATACGAATATGCGCGCGAGCGAGAAAAGCTATAACAGCGAATTCGGGGTGCCGTTCACCATCATGGGGGTCAAGAACCCGTGGACCAGCCTCTTCGCCTGGGTCGATGTGTTCGCAGAGGCGCTTACGCTCCTTTTCTTCCCTGCGCACTATCCGAAAGTGCTTGTCCTTGAGGTGGGAGCGGATAGGCCGGGCGATCTTGCGCGGATCCTGCGTATCGCGACGCCGGACGCCGTCGTCGTTACGCGGCTTCCGGACGTTCCGGTGCATGTGGAAGCCTATGCGACGCCGGCTGCAGTGCGAGAGGAGGAATTCGCTCCCGCGTACGCGCTTGCGTCCGGCGCTCCGCTCATTCTCTCCTCGCGCGATACGTATGCGATTACCATGGCTGCCAACACGCAAGCGACCGTCACTCTATTCGGCTTCTCTCCAGAAGCCGATGTTCGTATCGGCGAACCGACGGTCATGCTCGAAGACGGCATGCCCGTCGGCATGGAAGCGACGGCCACGGTGCGCGGGCACGAATATACGCTCTATGCGCGCGGCGCGCTCGGCCGTCCCCAGATTCTCGCGCCCGCTGCAGCATTCGCCGCCGCGCTCGCGCTCGATATCCCGACGGAGGAAGCGCTCGGCGGTTTGGCGACGTATGTGCCGCCGGCGGGCCGCGGGCGTTTGCTGCGAGGCACCGATCGCTCGGTGCTCATAGATGAGTCCTACAATTCGTCGCCTGCGGCGACCGAAGAGGCGCTTCTCGCGCTTTCGCTGCTGACGAACGCGAAGCGGCGCATCGCGGTGCTCGGCGACATGCTCGAGCTCGGGCGCTATTCGAAGTTCGAGCATGAGCGCATCGGCACGCTCGCAGCCTCGCAGGCGGATATGATCGTTGCGGTAGGCAGCCGCTCGAAAGCTACGTGCACGGCAGCGGTAGCGGCTGGGCTCGACGCGTCGCAGGTGAGGTGTTTCGAGAATGCACGCGACGCCGCTCATGCACTGCAGGATGAGATCCGTGAAGGGGATGCGATTTTAATAAAAGGCTCGCAGTCCATGCGCATGGAGCGCATCGTCGAAGCGCTTTTGGGCGACCCGACCGATGCGGTGTATCTGGTACGGCAAGATACGGAGTGGAAGAAGAAGAAATAGGTCAATCCAAAAATTATCCCCGTGAGAATTTTCAGTGAAAGGAGGATCTGTTCCATACTTAAGCTATGAAATTTGCTCGCGGTTCGTTACTTCTCCTGACGGGGATTATTTTCATTGGCGCATGCATCGCTGTAGCCGCCTTCTATATTCCGCACTCGAAAGTAATAGGCACGAATACGGTCGTTGAACACCAATCCGCGACTCTGTCTGCAATTCAGGCAGAAACACATGCCGCAGGGCCCTACGATGGAACGTATGTGTACGATAGCGGAAGTCCTTTTACGGGAAGTGAAGTGGATATAAGCAGCAGCACCGAAACGCAGCTCGACTACCATATCAATACCGTACATTTGGCTCACACCGGAGACTTGGAAGGAGTCGCCCACCGGATTGCGAGCACGACGATTGCGTATACAGACAAGACCTCTAATGAAGGTTGCGCAGTAACGATATCTTTTATAAATAAAGCCCAGATTATATATGCTCTCGAATCCATACCGGGTAGTGACTACGGGTGTGAGGGGTATCATGGAGCGCACGGTGAATTCCTGGATGGGGAAGTACATGTAAAGAATGGGTTAGTGACCCTCCCCTCACTCACCGATCGAGGCGTGTCTGACAGCGATAGAAAAGCGCTCGCACAGCTCGCGCCCGACATCTTTCCAAATATTGAAAGCTACATCGGGCTTGATATATCGACGACTGACCAAAACTCGGATGAGAACGTGATGCAGAGCGATAGTCCCCTTACCAGCACTGATATACCTGGATCCCATGGCTTTGCGATACAATCCCCCAATATATACAACGGATCTTTTGGATGCGGCGACTTTACTGAAACGGGTGGCTTTTGTTCGTACGGCGCATACTTAACTGATGGTCACGGTCACTATTGGATACTAAGCGGAGCCAACGGCGAGCAGTTTACGTACATGACGAACAATCTAAATTGGAAAGCAAAAATCCCCGCAGCTTTTAAAGAGCAATTAAAGAAATTGGGCGTGACCAACGTGAAATTCGAAAAGTAGTTTACTTCAGTTTTTGCCGCCGAAGGCGGCTCCATGCAGTGCGTTGTGACCCCACGGGGAATCGAACCCCGATTTGATCCGTGAGAGGGATCTGTCCTAACCGTTAGACGATGAGGCCGTCGTTGTTTTTGTAACACGAAAAAGAGAAAACGAAAACCGCTCGGCGAGCCAAGCGGAGTTCGCTTGCTCGCGTGAGCGGTTCTATTCGACCACATGATGGCCGACCACCTGCGCCACGTCTTTTTCCAGGTCCACATCCACCGTGAAGCGGAATTTAGTCGGTGAACCGGAAATGGATGCGAACAGCATCTCCGGGCAGCCGGCCGAAACGATTCCCTGGGTTCCTTTGGCGGCCTCGAGCAGACACAGGCCGGCCATCTCCGCAGCTTGCAGCAATTTTGCCATGACGCCCTCCTGCCCACACCTTACGGGTATCGGGTCCAAATGCAATGGCGGCGTTGCATTGACCCAAGTACGAGCAGGTATATAGTGCCTGGGCTGTTCTTTGAAAGTGCTTCGCCATAGCGAAAAGGGCCTGCATGGGCCTTCCTCGCCATGGCGAAGCGATATCCGCATAGCCCTCTGGCCCAACCGTTGGGGAATCGTTATGAACGATCTACCACAAGCGGGCCAAGAGTCCGTTGAAGTAGTGTGGAAAAGGCTTTCGAGCTTTCTGAAGCGTGAACTTGGAGAGGCGACATTCTCCTCGTGGCTCGGCCCAGTGAGTCTCCGCGAGACCCCGGAAGTCCTCTATATCGTAGCCAATACCGGAGTCGCGCGCGATTGGATTCACCGCCATGCCTGGCCTCGCGTCATCGACCTGTGGGCAAAGAACGACCCGCAGAATCGTCGTCTTACCCTTACGTCGAGGGCGGAACTCGATCCCTCTAACCCGAGCAAGGAAACCGTCATGACCGACGTTCAACCGGCGGGTTCAGACGGACTCGCTCATCAGACCCCGTTCACCCTTCGGCGAGGACACACCTTCGAGAACTTCGCGGTCGGGCCGGCTAACCAATTCGCCGTCCAAACCGGCAGGCGTATTGGCCAAGGATTACCGATTGCGGATATCGTCCTCATCACTGGTATCGCAAGCGTGGGGAAAACACATCTGCTCCAGGCTATCGCGCACGAATACGGAACGGTTATTTCTCCGACCGCGTGGGCATATCTGGACATGGATGATGTCAATTCGCCCCATAAGCGCCAGATGGCACTCGAGCGAATAGTCGCTAATCCGCCTCTGTTGCTCATCGACGACGTTGAATACTACTGCGTTGAAAAAGCCAATGAAGACCTTCGGTACGCCATCTCGCTTCGTCTGAAGCGGGGCGGACATACGGTCTTCGCTGGTGACTTCTCGAATCTCAGCTCTGACACACTCAACGATGCGTTCATGGCGCATATACGCTCCGGCGTAACCTGCACGATCGAGCCGCCGGACAGAGACTTGCGGCTCGCTATCCTGCGCAAGCATCTCCTGCTGGTCCCCCAGCAGGAAGCCGCACTTCTTATCGGTGACCGGGTGCTCGAGCTCGTCAGTTCACTCTTCGTGGGCTCGACGCGCGAGATGCTCGGGATGCTGCGTACCCTCGTGTCGCGGTGCGAGGGAAGTTCATGCCCGATGGCCGTCGACGAAGCCAAAGAGCTGCTCACGGAAACCTTCCCAAAATTAAGTAGGAAGGTGACCGTCGATGAGATCCAAAAGGCCGTGTGCGCATATTACGGCCTCAAGCAAATGGATCTCATCTCCGAACGTCGGGCGCGTGCTGTCGCTCGCCCGCGTCAGGTGGCCATGTGGATCTGCAAGCAGGTGACCGCTCGTTCTCTGCCTGATATCGGGCGCAGGTTCGGCGGACGGGACCACACCACGGTCCTGCACGCGGTGCGGCGCATCGATCAGCTTCGCATCGACGACCCCCAGATCCTGCGCGACTGCGAAGCATTGATACGCATATTCCGAGGCTAGAGTGAACTTCGCCGCCGCGACCCCTTTCGGGTCGCGGCGGCTCTCTTTATATGCCGACTATCTTCGTGCGACGTATGGAAAGCGCGAGTGCCTTGGAGCCCAATGTTTCTCCGATGCGTCCAGCAAGCGCGCGCATGTAGGTGCCTGAGCCGCATGCGACCTTGAGTTTCAGTATTCGATAGGGACGGTCGTGCTCGAAAACCTCCTGCCAGCTCTTCTTCACTGCTTCGATGCGGAAATCAGCGCCAAGCGCCTTCGATGGCTGATCGCTTGTGGGGGCGAGCGCAAGCAGCGAAGCGATGCGCTGCTTTAGTTTCCGAGTTGAATACGGGGAGGAGCCACGATATCTGATGGAATGGATAGTCTCCTCGTGCATCGGTATCTCGATGGTATCGAGCGTACCCTCAAGCGCGTAGAGGAAAAGCGGTTTTCCTGCGACGGTCTTCGAGGAGTAGATAGGGTAAGGACGGGTATGGGTACCGACCTCCTCTCCGAGAATGCGTTTAATATCGCTCCTCGTCAGCATCGTTTCTTGCGGCGAGCGCGTCACGATACCAAGAATGTCTCCCGTGTCGCTCCCGACATCCAGCAGCACTTCTATCTCATACGTCTTATCGAGTCCTATGTACTCCTGCTGCCGCTTGCACTCCTCTCCCAGAAGCACCAAGAGTTTTCCGGAAGCCATCGGATCGAGCCGGCCCGCGTAGCTGGCCGCCACGTTCGCGTAGTTCGGATGGTGCGCTTTCCATAGCTCGATAGCCTCGAGCGGCGTCTGGCCGATCTTCTTGTCGAGAAGCACGGTTTTCTTCATCAGGTAAGTATACAAAGACTTCACCCCGCAAGCGTTCTGCTGTGCGGGGTGCGTGCCTATTCAGGCGTGAGCGATACGGGCAACGTTGGTCCAAAGACCGAGCACGCGCATCAGGAGGGAACGGAGGTCATGAGCTTGCTTGCAGGCGCTTTCTGCGCCGTGGGCGATGACCTGGCGGCTCATGCGGATATTGCCGCAGGAGAGCCGTTCGATATCGAGTTCGCCCTTGCAGTGCTTCTGCAGGCGGTCGAGCGCGAAGATGGGAAGCGCGGGTCCCACGCCAACGGAGAAGTTAGCGACGAGCTCGTGCTCCCAGCTTTTGGGGTGCGCGGGGCTTGGGCGAAAGGCAATCGTGCCGTCGAGGAACTGAAGCATCGGTGTAAAATCCTTGGTTGCGGTTGAATCCGCTTCCTTGAAGAACCCCACCATCACCGACGTCCAAAAGTATTATAGCACACAATTCAGTAATTAAAATGTTCGGGCCGGACGACTCTAGGAGTCATCCGGCCCGGGAAGGTTCACAGCAGCGGTTGCTGCTGTGCGCGAAGGAGCTGCGCGGCTTTCCGACCGCGCTCCGTCGGGGTGAGCGGCTTGCGGGCTTTTTCCGCATTCTCCGCCTTCGTCTCTTGGCCTTTGCGGGCCCAGAGCCGTCGAAGCGCCTTGGTCAGGGCCTCCGGTTCGTAGTTGATGTTCCGGACGGTGCCCAGCCATTGGCTGGCGTAGCCGATCAACTGCTTATCGGTGAAGCGGTAACCAAGGCCAGCGTCGCCAAGGGTCCGTCCCAGCCAGGTATTGAAGAGAGAAAGGTGGACCTTCGAGACGTTCGCGATGGCGGACTCGAGCCGGAAGTGTTCCGCAGCTTTCGCCTGGGCATTCTGTAGCTGCCCGCGACCGATGTAGCGCTCGGGACTGATATCGGATTGCCGATGCGACGGAATTTCGATCGAGACGCGTTGCGCGGTGTCGTCCTCCATGCGGAGGAAGGTGACGCTGCAGCCCGCTCTCAATTTCACCGTGACGCGATTGGGATCGCGCGGATGGACATAGAGTTCGCTTAGCTGCACGTGCTAGCTCCCACGTAATTACACAGAGCAAAATCGCTCTATGTCAATAGTACAACAGAATTGTAGAAAAAGCAAGCCTAGGAGAGAAGGGAATCGACGACAGCCTTCACATCTCCGCCGTCCGCGCGGCCCTTCAGCTCCTGCATGAGTGCGCCCATGAATTTCCCCATACCTGACTTATCTATAGGCCCGGTCTCCGCTAATTTCGCTTTGGCGATGACCTCTATCTCGTCCCGCGTCATCTGGGTCGGCAGAAGCGACTCGATGATGGAAAGCTCCTGCGCTTCCGGAAGCGCAAGCTCGGTACGCCCCGCGTTCGTGAATTGCTCGATGGAGTCCTTGCGCTGATTGGCTGCACGCTTGAGGACAGCGAGCGCGTCCTCGTCCGTGAGGAATTCGTCCGGTTTGCGCTTCTTGGCGACTACTTCGTTGGTCATCGCGGTAGAAAGGGAACGGTAGGTGCGCAGCTTCACTTCGTCCCGCGCCTTGAGCGCTTCAGGGATGCCGGCTTTTATCGTCTCGTGGATGCTCATGCGTCGTGCTTAGGCTGGATCTGATAATGCTTATGAAGATGGATGAGGTCTTGGCGGATATTCTCTATGACCTTCGCTTCGATAGGAGCGATGGTAAGGAATCCATTCTCGCAGGTACGGATGCTTTCTTCGAGGAAACCCATGACCGTGGCCAAAAGCGGAAAATAATCCCCGGTCTTTATATGGAACTCGAGTCGCTCGAGACGTACGGGTTCGTCCGCGGTGTCCGTCTGCTGGGCATACGGCTCGGCAAAGGCGTTAGTGGGGCTCATGCCTCCACTATATCATCGCCTCCGCACCTCGCGGTATACTGGAGCATATGGATATGGTCTGGGTCGCTATCATCATCGGTATTCTAATCCTCATGCAGGGCGTGGGGCTCTATCTCATGATGCGCAAGCGCGAAAAGCCTTCAGGGGACGACGGCAGCGGACCTCTTCTCATGCAACGGCTTGAAGGGCTCGAGCGCACGCTCGATTCCCGCATGTCGGAGTCTGCTAAGCAGATGCACGAGACGGTGCGTAGTCAGCTCGGAGAATCCTCGCGCCTCATCAAGGAAATCACTACGGAACTCACTTCCGTGAAGGAAATCGGCCGGCAGACCCAGACGTACGCCGAGCAGCTGCAGTCGCTTCAGGATCTTCTCAAGAACCCGAAGCAGCGCGGCATCCTCGGCGAGTACTACCTCGAGACGGTGCTCAAGAACGTGCTGGCGCCCGGCATGTACCAGATGCAGTACGCCTTCAAGAATGGGGAGATAGTGGACGCTGCGGTATTCATTCAGGAGAAGATTGTTCCTATCGACTCGAAATTCTCGCTTGATAACTACAATCGCTTCGTCTCCACGCCTGTCGGCAGCATCGAGCGAGCCGCAGCGGAAAAAGCGTTCGTGAACGATCTCAAGCTCCGTATCACGGAAACGGCGAAATACATCCGGCCGGAAGAGAACACTATGGACTTCGCATTCATGTTCATTCCCTCTGAAGGCATCTATTACGACCTGTTGACGAATCAGGTGGGGGCAGGAGAAGAGGAGAACCTCATCCAGCGCGCAGCAGGGAAGTACAAGGTCATCATCGTCTCACCGACCTCGTTCCTTGCATATCTGCAGACCGTATTGCAAGGACTCAAGGCGATGCAGATAGAGCAACGTGCCGAAGAGATACAGAAACGGGTAGGGGAGCTCGGCAAGCACCTCGGAAGCTACGAAGATTTTTATAAGAAGCTGGGGAATGCCCTGGGCACCGCAGTCTCGCACTACAATAGCGGCTATAAGGAACTCGGCAAGATAGACAAGGATGTGTACCGTATCGCGGAAGAAAAAATAGGTATCGAGCAGGAGCTGCTCGAGAAGCCTGGTGTGCTTGAACTGGACTAAGCACGGTTTTCTGTTGTGAATGCATGGGTGCGGGTATACAGTGAAAATAGCGTTCGCGTTGTTTTCAGTCGGGGAGTAGTACTATGCGGAAATTCGCTGTCGTCACCATCGTCGCCTCCGTCTGCCTGATAGCGGGAGCGGGAACCGGGTTCGCGCTCGTGCGGTTGTCGCAGCCAGAGCCCACCGTCGCTGACATCATCTATTCGCGTCTCCACACCACCGGGTCTCAAATGCAGCAGACTGTACCACAGACAAAGGACCCATATTGGTGGAATTCGCGTCACTGGCTTCCGGCGTAGGAGAGACTCATGTTCCGTAAATATCCTGCGCTTCGGTTCTCTCTCATCGTTCTGGCGCTCCTGCTCGTCGCAATCGCTATCTGGCGATGGCCTCGGTAGATCTGCACCATATACCAAGCGGCCGCGCCCCATCCTGGGACGCGGCCTTGCTTTCTAGGGCCTAAACCCGTACTATACGGGAACTATGGAATTCGCAGTTATAAAGACCGGAGGCAAGCAGTACGTGGTCGCCCCAGGCGATCTCGTCACTATCGAGAAGCTGGGTCGTGGCGCAGCCACCCTCGATCTCAAGAAAGGAGACCCTGTCACGTTCGAGGACGTGCTTCTTACGGACGATGGAAAGGCGACGAACGTCGGCACCCCGATGATCTCAGGCGTGAAAGTCACCGCGACCGTTTTCTCGGTCGGACGCGCCAAGAAGGTGGAAGTCGTGAAGTACAAGGCGAAGAGCCGCTACCTCAAGCGCCGTGGCCACCGCCAACCGTTCGTGAAAGTGAAGATCGACGCAATCGCATAAAGAAAAGACCCGCCAGAAGGCGGGTCTTTTCTTTATGTTTCTTTTCGATTCTGAAGTGCGCTTGAGAGCGTCTGGGGGTCGGAGTATTCGAGCTCGCTGCCGGTTGCGAGCCCACGTCCGAGCTGCGTAATACGGAGCGAGGCGCGCAACGGCTGCAGCAGCTCTCGCACACGGTCCGCCGTGTGTTCGCCTTCGTTGGTCGCCGAGAGGGCGAGCACGATTTCTACGAGACCATTCTTGCTTCTCGCTTCCACGACGCGAATGAGGTCGCGTTCGCGTATCGCTCCTTTGCCGGTGAGAGTGATGATGCCGCCCAGTATGAAGTAACGTCCTTTGTAGGCGTTCGCCCGCTCTACCGCGACCATATCCTGGTCCTTCTCCACGATCATCAGGAGCGCATCGTCCCTGCTCGTGTCGGCGCAGTAATTGCACAGGCTATCGCTATTGGTAGGGGCGAAGCGCATGCACATCGTGCACTGACGGATATCGTTGCCCAGCTTCGTTATGAGGTCGGCAAGGCGATTGCGGTCACCGGGAGCGGCAGAGAGAAGGTAGTACACGAAACGCCGCGCCTGGCGCGGACCGATGCCTGGGAAGCGCTCGAACGCTCGCCCCAATTCTTCGATACGATCGTGCATACGTTATGAAAAAAAGAATATGCGCACGAGCGCGGCGAGCGCAACGACACTCCAGATAACATTCAGCCAGAAAGGTTGGAAGTCGCGCTTAGCAAACGCAACTGCAACAATTCCAAGCGCGCCAGTCAGATTTAGTACTTGGTACCACGCACTTGCGCTCGAGAGGATGCCGAAGGAGACGAGTGCGTATGCTCCTAGTATGGCGAGCAAACCGTACCAACCGAATGCTTGGATGAAAGGATTCGATTCCATACTAAAACTCGCCGGCGAGGTCGCCATATCCCGACTTATCGACGGGCATGAAGGTGGCGCGCTTCTCGTCGAAGTAGAGGTCGCATTTACCGACGGGACCATTACGGTGCTTCTCCACGAGTATTTCGGCGATATTCGGCCGGTCGCTATCCGGATTGCGCTTATCGTCGCGGTGGATGAACATCACCACGTCCGCATCCTGCTCGATGGAACCGGAATCGCGAAGGTCAGAAAGACGCGGCTTGCCGCCACGCTGCTCCACGGCACGCGAGAGCTGCGAGAGGGCGATGACCGGCACCTCGAGCTCGCGCGCCAGATGCTTGAGCGAGCGGGATATCTCCGTGACCTGCTGCACCATCGATGCGTCCGCTTTGGTATTCGTAGGCGCCATGAGCTGGAGGTAGTCGACGATGATCATGCCGATACCGCGCTCGCGCTTCAGCCGTCGTGCGACCGCGCGCATGGCGAGGATGTTATTACCAGGCTTATCGTCGATATAAATAGGCGCTTTCGAAAGGGTTTCGAGCGCGTCGCGTATCTTATTGAAATCATCCTCGGCATGTATGGCGCCCGTGCGCATCTTCCAGGAGTTCACGTTACTTTCGGCCGCGAGCATGCGGTCTACCAGCTGCTCAGAGCTCATTTCGAGGGAGAATATACCGACCGGGACGTTGTGCTTCACGGCGGCGTTGCGCGCGATGTCGAGCGCGAGCGAAGTCTTACCTACGGACGGCCGCGCCGCGAGTATGACGAGATCGGAGGGATGGAATCCCGACAGGAGATTGTCGAGGTCCGGGAAACCGGAAGGAACGCCGCGGATGCTTCCGTCCGACTTAGAGAGCGCCTCGATACGTTCCCACGCACCTTCGACTTTTTCTGAAATGGCAACGAACTTGTGCGAAGCGGACGAGTTGCCGATGGCCATTATCTTCTTCTCCGCATCGTCGAGCAGCTGCACGACATCCTGCGCGTCATCGTATGCGGATTCCGTTATCTCATACGAAGTGTCGATCAAGGAACGCATGATGTGCTTGCGCGAGACGAGGTCGGCGTAGTGTGCGAAGTTGCCGGGAGCAGGGGCGGACCCCGCAAGCTCCGCGATGTAGGCGCGGCCGCCCATGCGCTCGAGCGTGCCGTTATTCGTCAGGCGCTCGGAGAGGGAAAGGATGTCGATGGGTTCGCCGCGTTCCGAAAGCTCACGCATGGCTTCGAAGATGATGCGGTGCTTCTCGGCGTAGAACGAGTCGCCATGAATGGTGTCCGAGACGTCATGGATAGCGTCGGGCTTCAGGAGGAGGGCGCCCAGCAGCGCACGCTCGGAATCGAGGCTTTGCGGAGGAACGCGGACAGCAGTGGAGTCGGCCATTACTCCCGATTGTACGACGCGCGAGAGGGAGTGACTACCGTGCCGGAAGGGCCGTCGTCCACACGATATCCCCTGTACTCGAGTTCTTCGCGGATCTCGTCCGAAAGCTTGTATTCCTTGGCTTGCCGCGCCTCGTCTCGACGCAGTATCAACACCTGCACCTCCTGGGGCAGGTCTTCGGTGGCCACCGGTCCCTCCACTTCAGGAGGGTTCACGAGCGCGAGGCCGAATATCGCGTCCGCAGCGGTGAGCACGCCGAGCTTCTCGGCCGCACTCATTTCCTCGTCGCGGAGCGTCTCCCACAGGAGCGCGAGCGCTGCGGGGGTCGCGAGATCGTCACGCACTACCGCTACCATGCGCCGCGCGGCTTCGGAGTCGGTACTCTTCTCCTTGGCTTCGTCCATGACCTCGCACGAAAGCCTCCAGAGGCGCTGCAGCGCTTCATGCGCCGCGGCAATCGCTTCCCATGAGAAGGAGACGGGCGTACGGAAACTTGCCTGATAGTAGAAATAGCGCAGGGAGAGCGGATGGAAGCCGCGCGCAGTGATATCGGAAAGCAGTATCTCGTTGCCAAGGGATTTCGATATCTTCTCGCCTTCGATGGTGATAAAGGCTTCGTGGAGCCAGTAGCGTGCAAGGGGTCTTCCGGTCGCTACCTCCGACTGGGCTATTTCGTTGTTGTGATGCACGGGAATGTGGTCCATGCCGCCGGTGTGGATGTCTATCTCGCGCCCGAGGATGGCGCGTATCATCGCGGAGCATTCGATATGCCAGCCCGGATTGCCCGAGCCCCAGGGACTCGGCCACTGCTGCAGGTCGCCGGGCTTGGCTTTGCGCCAGAGCGCGAAGTCATGGAGATTGCGCTTGCCGGCTCCTACTTTGATGCGTGCGCCGCCCATGAGCTTGACCTGCGCGATGCCGCCGAGCTTTCCGTAGTCCGGAAGCTTCGCGGTGTCGAAATACACGCCGTCGCTGGCTTGATAGGCATACCCCTTCTCCTCGATGCTTTCTATCATCGCTATCTGCTCCTGGATATATTCGGATGCGCGGGGGAACAGGATGTGATTCGTATCGATATTGAGCGACTTGATGTCCGTGAGGTACTGCTTGGTGTATCGGTTCGCGATCTCTGCAGGCGAGACCTGCTCGCGCTCGGCCCCCACTTTCATCTTGTCCTCGCCCTCGTCCCCGTCGCCCACGAGGTGCCCGACGTCCGTGATGTTGATGACGCGGCGTACATGGAAGTCAGCGGCCAGAAGCACGCGCGCAATGGTGTCGGCAAAAAGCGCGGCGCGCAGGTTCCCGATGTGCTGCGGCCCGTAGACCGTCGGGCCGCAGGAATACATCGACGCGACTCCCGGCTTCAGCGATACGAACAGGTCCTTCTTACCGGTCAGGGTATTGGTAAAGAAGATGGGAGCCGCGCTCGGCGGGACGACGGGTTTCTTGAACGGCCACATAATGAATGTACTTTACCATTTCATCCCGCGAGCGGCTCTAGAGCCACTTCCTGGATTTGAAGAACACGAATGCAGTAAGGCTTACCAGGAGCCCGAGAACCACGATGATCCAAAAGGCGTGCGGATCTTCCTGGAAGGGAAGCGCGCGGAAGTTCATATTGAAAAGAGAGGAGAGCACGGTCATGGGGGTGACGAGGAAGGCCACGACCGTGAGCCGTTTGACGATCTCGTTCTGGGAGGCATTCAGGAGCGAGTCGTTCGTAGCGCGCAATTCGGTCGCGGCCGCTCGATACGAACGCACGAGGTCGGCGACGTGCTCGCGTTCGCCCTCGATGTGCGCCGCATGCTCACTGAATTTCTTTCCGAAGAAGGCAGGCGCGGTCAGCCCTTGCAGGAATTGCGCGAGCGGCTCTTGATGGCGTGCGAGCGTGGTCTGGAAGCGCAGGAGCACGCGGCCCACGTCCGAAATGCCGTGGACCGTGTCGCGTTCCTTCCCGGCGAACATGTCGGTTTCGATGCGGTCGAGCACGCGCGCGGCATGCTCCATCTCTTCGCGTATCGCGCCGTACATACGGCGCATGAGACGTTCGAGCAGTTCGTCGGCATGCGCCGTGGCATGCGGAAGGCCGAGCAGCTCTTCGGCCTCGAAGACGCGGTGCAGGTTATGCAGGGTCTCGATTATCTCGTAGCGCGCGGTAATGATGAAATGCTTGCCGACGATGAAATCGACTTCCTGCGTACGCGTGCCGCCCGCAGGGTCGGTAGTCGGGAAATGCAGTATCAAGTACTGATACTTGGGGAACGAGATGACGATGGGGTAGGGAGTGGGCGCGATTATCTCTTCCTCGATGCGTTCATCGATATTGAACTCGCGCATGACGCTATCGAGCTCCTCGTGCGACGGACTTTCGAGGTCCACCCACGTGATCTTTCCGCGCGTATGCCTCGTGACCATTGCAGTAGTATACCGTCGCGCATGCGCGTACCGCGCGACTCGTTCCTCTATAAGTGGATAGAACGTGCGTGATATACTCCCGGGTAATGGACGACGAATTGCAGATTCCCAAGGAGCGCACTCCGTTCGCGAGAACGGTGAAGCTCGGCATCGCGTTCGCGCTCGTGCTCGTCGTCGGGTTCGTGGGCGGCATGAGCGTGTCCGCTGCAGGCGGCACGAAGCTCCTCTCGAGCATCCCGCTCATCGGCGACGGACTCGATGCCACGCCTTCGACCGATGCGAACTTCGAGGATTTCTGGAAAGTCTGGAATGCGCTGGGTAATCGCTTCGTCGAGACCCATGCCTCGAGCACGATACCGGATACCAAAGGCAAGATGTGGGGCGCGATACAGGGCCTCACGGCTTCCTATGGCGACCCGTACACCGTGTTCTTCCCGCCGACCCAGGCGAAAGCGTTCCAAGAAGAGGTGACCGGTAACTTCGGCGGCATTGGTGCCGAGCTGGGCGAGAGCAAGGACAACATCCTCACCATCATCGCGCCGCTCAAGGGCTCTCCGGCAGAGAAGGCGGGACTGCGCGCCGGTGATCTGGTCATCGCTATCGATGGTAAATCCACCGAAGGGCTTTCCACCGATGCGGCAGTGAGCAAGATACGCGGAACGGTAGGTACGGTCGTAAAGCTCACTATCGTACGGGACCAGAAGACGCAGGACATCAGCGTGACGCGCGATACGATCCAAGTGCCGACTATCGAGAATTCATACGACGCGAAGACCGGCGTGTACTACATCGCGCTCTACCAATTCACGGAGACGAGCGGCGCGCAGTTCGGCAAAGCCTTCAAGGAGTTCCAGGCGTCCGGCTCCAAGAAACTCATACTCGACCTACGCGGCGACCCGGGTGGCTACCTCGACCAAGCGACGCTCATCGCCGGGTACTTCCTTCCGAAGGGACAGACCGTCGTAACGGAAGACTATAAAGGGAAGCAGGAAAATATCGTGCATAAGAGCCCAGGGCAGGGCGGACTCCCCGCGGGCACGCAGATAGCGGTACTCATCGACCAGGGCTCGGCCTCGGCAAGCGAGATCCTCGCAGGCGCGCTTCAGGACACGCACACGGCGACGCTCATCGGCACGCGCTCATTCGGCAAGGGTTCCGTACAGGAGCTCATCGATGTGGACGGCGGCTCGCTGAAGATTACGGTCGCGCGCTGGCTCACGCCGAACGGTCGCTCCATCAGCGACGGTGGCCTTACCGCTGATATCAAGGCCGACCGTACCGCTGCTGATGCTGCTGCGGGGAAGGATCCTCAGAAGGACAGGGCCGTTCAGTTCCTCACCACCGGCAAATAAAGGCGCTCGGGTGTTCGATTCGAGGGTACGCGTCGGCGGCCTGCGTGCCGCCGCACTCGCGCTCGTTCGCGCAACCGGCATGGGGACATGCCGGACCATGCTTGCGTCCCGCGCAGACGCAGGACGGCCCTACTCGAGGACGATAGAGCCGCTCACTGTGCGAGCCCCTCGAATCGAATCACCCTCGCTTAGGGTAAAGCGTTTTGAACGCACTCCGTGAAAAGTTGCGTATTTAAGGCCTAGAAGCTAGGATAGGGGAACTATGAAAGTCGTACTGCTGAAAGACGTTCGCGATACGGGCCGCGCCCACTCGGTAATCGAGGTGGCGGACGGGCACGCCCTTAACTTTCTTATCCCTCGCAAGCTCGCCGTGCCTGCAACCGCCACGAACCTCAAATTCGCTGAGGGTAAGCAGAAACAGGTTGCCGACCGCCGTGAGCTCGACCGCTCGCTCGTGGCCGAGCGCATCGCTGCGCTTGCAGAAGGGAAGGTGACCATCACCAAGAAGGCGAACGAACAGGGACATCTTTATGACGGCGTGGACGCTGCAGAAATCGCTGAAGCAGCGCAGCTGCCGGAAGACGCTATCAAGCTCGAGAAGCCCATCAAGGAAATCGGTACCCATGAGGTAGCGGTTGCCATAGGGGAGGAGTTCGGCAAGATCACTGTCGAGATCGTCGCTGAATAAAGTTCGGGCGAGGTATATCAAAAGGCCGCGCATCGCTGCGCGGCCTTCGACGATTTAGAACTTGCCTGGCGTGCGGGTCACCCATCCCCAGAACCGGATAGTCATAAGCATGAGCGCGAACAC
>JAQBRL010000031.1 GCA_028286525.1 Parcubacteria group bacterium
GACATCGGCGCCGGCATCGCTGCGAAGTCGCCCTTCTATGTCGGGGGGCGCGTGACCGGCACCATCAAGCAGCTGGGGCAGGACAACTGGAACGGCAAGCTGGACGATAACTATATCGACGGCCAGACCCTCTTCGCCTTCGGCATGAAGGTCTTCAGCGCCGGCGACCGTGTCTACGCCAAGCACATGACGCTGCACTGCAGATACATGAGCGCCTGGGTCGCCCACTACGGGAAACGGGTGTTCGCACCGGTCACCCAATAGACTTCGGCTTCGGCCGCGCCCTCAAAGGCAACCCCCTCGCTCACGCGAGGGGGACTTTTTTATGCCTGGCTATCTTTACTGACCTATCTTCACCAGCTCGACCTCGAAGATGAGCGTCGCGTTCGGTGGAATTGGTCCCTGACCCTGGGGACCGTATGCCATATCAGGCGGGATGATAAGCTGGCGCTTTCCTCCTACTTTCATTCCCACCAATCCCTGGTCCCACCCGGAAATCACGCGGCCAGCTCCAAGTTGGAAGACGAACCCTCCCTTCGTTTCAGGATAGCGCGCGGATGCGTCGAAGACGGTTCCATCAGGAAGCATGCCGACATAATTCACCGCGACGGTATCGCCCGCTTTCGCGGCGACCCCGGTACCCACTACTTCATCGGTCACCGTAAGGGTGGTCGGAAGCTTTTGCGGGGTTTGTGCGGAGGGTGTTCCTTGATTCAAATTATCCGAAGAAGTTGCCATAGGTTGTGTGTTAGCGATGTCGGTCGTCGAAGCGGTTTGCGTAGTCGCGCTCCCGAACGGCGTAAAGATGCTCGGGCCGAAGAAAAGGAATGCGACTGCGACCACCACAGCGAGTGTAACGGCGACAGCGGTTGCGGTGATATTCATATGCTACCTGTTAGTGGGTAACCGCCAGTATATCACTTGCCAGGATCTCCACGGTCTCGGCAAGGGCAAGATCGGCCTGGGGGACTTTCCTATCGAGAAAACGCTGCATGCTTGCGGCGGACGCGCCGCTCGCGATGAGATTATGCCACGCTTCGCGCGTCGGTTCGTCCATACGCTCGAGCGTGCGCGTCACTGCGCCGCGGAAAATGACGGAGTTCAGATCGAGCAGGAATGCCTCCTGCTCCGCCTGCGTGAGTACGCTGAACTCGACGGAATCCAATATCTGCTGATACGAGGTGGTTACGGACATAGATTAATGAGGAGCTTCTTCGTTAGTAAGGAGAGTATCTGCATCGTGTTTCGGTATATGCACGATGGTTGGATCAGTATTGTGTAATGGCTCGCCAAACTTGCGGTTGGTCAAATCTCCTACTACATGACTGCCGTCGGGCGTGCCTTCTGGTACCGGACCGAGAGGATGCGCAGGAACTCCGAATGCGCGTGCTGTTGGAACTGAAGCTGGAGCGGTCTTGTCGAGCTCTGTTTTTATATCGCCAAGCTCATGACGAACGTTCTGGAGCTTTTCATCAATTTGAATTTCTCGAAGCTTGTCTCCGATAGCGTCAGATGACGGTGCAGTTGCCGGTTGCGCCTCAACCGCATGCTGCACTGGCGCGTGCTGAGTGTAATCGCGCATCGGTATCCAGCCGTCTTGCTGCGACATGACGACCGCTTCGTGCTGCGGAGTTTCCTGCATGATGTCGTGAGCGACGCCGTGCGAGTCCATATAGGTGAGATTCTTCGCATCTGCCGAAAGCGAGAAAGTATCCGGGAGATGGGAGGAATCCTGCATATGCATGACCGCGCTGTTCGGAAGGCTCTCGAAGCCGGTCGCACGCGAGAATTCATCCATGGTCTTGAACTTGAGGAGCTCCGCAACGACCGGAGGCGGATGCGCGACGCCTTTATAGGCTTCCGCGAGCTGGTCGCGCAGATCCTTATAGAGGAAGTCAGCTCCCTCGCCATGACGATTGATGAATGAGTGGAACCCGCCGTTCTCGGCAGTAGGGTCATGCGGACCTTGTGCGGGAACATGCTCCGGAGCGCGAGGAGCGAGTGCGCCTTCATGGCTCGTGTGCGAAGGCCCTCCTTGCTGACCGATATGGCCGAGCGAAGCGCCGACCACCGCGCCTCCTGCTATCGAAGCGGCGGTAGCGCCGACGGCGCCGATGGTATTCACTCGATTGTTGAGGAGGTCGCGCGTGGATGCAGCTGCCCCGCGTTCACGCGAGAGTTTCTCGAACGCGGCCGCATCGCGCAAATCGCCCTGCTCTCGCGCTGCAAGCGTTTTTTCGGCTGCTGCACTCGTGTCCTTATTGAAGTCCCGTGCCGTCTCGCGACCGCCCATCCCGCCCCAGCCGCCGAAGGTAACGCGCTTCGCGGCTCCCGCGAGGAACTTCTGGAGCTTCGAGCCGTCTTTCGCTGATAGCGAAGCGAGATTAAGCCCGGCCGCAGCGGCTCCCATGCCGCTCATCACCAGCACGGGAATCAACGTTCCGCCTCCGGTAGCGATGGCGCTACCGGCTGCGGCGGCGCCTCCGAGCACCGTGAGGCCGCCTCCGAGGAATACCTTTTGCTTCGGGGAAAGCTTATTGAAACCCTTCCAGACGCTCTCGATGAGATTCTTATCGCGGGACGCGAGGCCTTCGGCACGCATCTTCTGTTCGGCTTCTTCCGCTCCGAATACCGCCTCGCGCACGACGAACATGCGCTGGTAGCGTGCGCGTACCGCTTCTATATCGCGACCCTGGCGAGCGGCGCCTCCCCGACCCTCCCGTCTGGCCTCGATAGAATCGAGCATGAGCTTCGCTCGGTCGGCGCGGCTTTCCACCCATCCACGGCGGAGCGCTGCGAGCTGGCCCGACGGGTCGTAGTCCTTCCCTTTGGAAAGGCCGAGACGTTCGCTCATCGCGCTTAGGAACCCTCGGCCGTGCTGCGAGCGGCGGAGCGCCGTGAAGTAGGCTGTTTCGCGCTGCTTCGCTTCGGCAGCGAGCTGCATATCCTGCTTTTCGAAGGCGATATTCGATGCGACCTTGCTCTCGCGTTTCGCGGACACGTCCACGCGTTCCGGTCTCTCCGAACCAGCCTCCTCGACCGTTCCGCCTTGATAGAGCTGCGCTGCTGCTTCCATCCGCTCCTTCGTTATTTCGGGGGTCGGGGGAGCGACCTCGAATGCAGCTCCGCCTTGATAGATGCGCGCTGCCTCTTGCGTCATTGCAGCGAGTTCTTCCGGCGACATCGATCGCTCCGCAGGAGCCTCCTCTGGCTGCGGCGCGCCATCGAGGGCTCGGTTCATGGCTTCTTGATACTCGCGGAACGGTGCATCAGGCGCAGATACCGTAGCTGCGCCTTCCGGTGACGGCACGACAACGGTGGGAGGAGCATACTGCTGCTCACCGGCATACAAACGATTCATCCGCACCGGAATGGACGGCTCGTATACGGTTCGATGAGGATCGAGTCCTTCCACATTCGATTTGAAGGAGGTACTGGCGACTTGATAGTCGGATGACTGGCCATATTTCTGCATGATGGCCTTGAGCTTATCGAGTCGCTCCCGCTCCGAGTTCGGCTCCGGCTCGTTCGCTGCCGCTTCGGTGCGCATCCGTTCAAGCTCTTTCACTGCGTCAGTTTCTGCTTCCGCAAGCTGTTCCTCGGCAATGGTATTCATACCTTCTGCATGCTCAGCGTTCGCTTTCTCCAGTTTCTGTTTTCGCGCCTCGTTATTAGCCCGCAGGCGCGCCATACTGGTCTCGCGCGCATTCTTCGCTTTAGCGAGTGAATCCGGGTTCACGCCTATAGGCATGAATCCTGGTATCGCTTCCTTTTCCTGCTCTGCACTCCGGTTCCATTTTCTCTTATATGCTTTT
>JAQBRL010000035.1 GCA_028286525.1 Parcubacteria group bacterium
TCTGCTCCGTCGTATCAGCCATGCCCGCTTCCTTGCACGGCAGGGAGTAGCTGAGCGGCAGGAAAAGGAATCCGCGTAGCGTTTCTTTATCTGGAGTGACCGACATGCCACCTACGGCAGTAGGGACATTTATATGCATGCAGGTTCGAGCCGTAGCGCTGTGAGACTGCGCTCGCTTCGCGTTCGGACGCACGGCGCACTTTTCGCCAGCACATACGATACCGTCTCCAGAAGAAGCCGAATACAGGTATGCGGTAGAGGAACTTCATGGATTTTTCGGTCCCGTTCACGCTAGGCTAGGCATCATCGCCTAAGTATACGGCCCGGGGTATACTGGGTGCGTACCGGTCCCGCCATGGACTGGCGCTTCTCTGTCATGGCCCTCAAAAAGAAACCCGAAACAAAAGGCGAACAAGCACGTCATTCAAGCGCGGATCAATGGATCCGCGTGAAGGGCGCTCGTACCCATAACCTGAAGAACATCAGCACGGAGTTTCCGCGTGGCGCTATGACCGTGCTCACGGGCCTTTCGGGCTCGGGAAAGTCATCGCTCGCCTTCGATACGGTCTTCGCTGAAGGGCAGCGCCGCTACGTCGAGTCCCTTTCCGCGTATGCGCGTCAATTCCTCAACCAGATGCAGAAGCCGGACGTTGACGAGATAACGGGACTTTCGCCGGCAATTTCCATAGATCAGAAGTCCCGTTCCAATAATCCGCGCTCCACGGTGGCCACCGTGACCGAGATCTACGACTATCTCCGCGTGCTCTATGCTCGCGCGGGTCAGCCGTACTGCACGAACCATGACGTGCCTATCTCGAAGCTCTCGAAGGAAGAGATGATAGGTCTCATCCAAAAGCGCGTGCAAGCCAAGACCGGGGGCGGGGACCTCAAGGTCATGGACGTATCGCTCGATCGCAGCGTCGTCACCATCTATGCGCCAGTAGTGGTGGGCCGCAAAGGCGAGTACTACCAGCTGCTCTACGACCTGCTCGGCAAGGGCTACGAAAAAGCGGTCATCGACGGCAAGCTGCACTCCTTGCGCGAGAAAGTCGTGCTCGACCGCAACAAGCGCCACGATATCGACGCGCAGGTGGACTCCATCTTCGTTTCCGAATTCGTTCGGACGCCCGACGCTGCGCGCGAGCGCCTCTCGGAGGCTCTTGAGCTCGCGCTCAAGGAGTCCGACGGGCTTGTGAAGATACTCCATGCCGACGGTTCGCTCGAAACCCTCTCGGCGAAGTTCATCTGTCCGGAGGACGGGGTTTCGTTCCCTGAAGTGGAGCCCCGGCTCTTCTCTTTCAATAGTCCGTATGGCGCGTGCCCGGCCTGTAACGGTCTCGGCACCAAATCGCTTTTCTCCGAGGAAGTCTGCCCGGTATGCGAAGGGAAACGCCTGCGCCCTGAAGCGCTTCGCGTGTATCTCTCGGGCAAGAAGAATCCAAAGATAAACAACGGTCTCGGTATCAATGTCGTCGACTTCACGAACTTCTCCATACGCGAAGCGAAGGATTTCATGGACCATCTGGAGCTGTCCGAGATGCGTGCGGAAATAGCATTCCCTATCATGCGCGAGATATCGAGCCGTCTCGACTTCATGCTGAATGTTGGGCTCGACTACCTCACCCTCAATCGCTCCGCAGCTACGCTTTCCGGCGGCGAAGCCCAGCGCATCCGCCTTGCGTCGCAGCTTGGTACCGGCCTTGTGGGCGCACTCTACGTGCTGGACGAGCCCACCATCGGCCTGCATCAGCGCGATAACGACCGTCTCATCGAGACGCTCCTGCGCCTCAAGGAGCTCGGTAACACCATCCTCGTGGTGGAGCACGACGAGGACACCATTTACGCATCCGACTACCTCGTGGATATCGGCCCGGGCGCGGGCACGCACGGCGGCAACGTCGTCGCCTATGGATGGCTGGACGACCTGCTGACAGCTCCGACCAACGAAAGCGGCTCGAAGACACTCGCCTACTTGCGCGGCGAAGACGAGGTGCCGGTACCGGAGGAGCGCCGCACCAGCGAGAAGGGCTCGATAAAGATACGCGGAGCGACCCTGCATAACCTCAAGAATCAGAATATCGATATACCGCTCGGCAAGCTCGTGGGCATTACGGGCGTATCCGGGTCAGGGAAGTCCACCTTCCTGTACGATATCCTGCATCGCAATATCGCTGCGCGTTTCAGTAAGCGCGAAGCGAAGCTCGAGCACGTAGCGAGCATGACGGGCACGGAGTACGTCGGCCGCGTCGTCCTTATCGACCAATCGCCTATCGGTCGCACGCCGCGCTCGAACCCTGCTACCTATACCGGTGCGTTCACCCACATACGCGACCTCTTCGCTGCATCGCCCGAGGCGCGTGCACGCGGCTGGAAGCCTGGCCGCTTCTCCTTCAATGTCGCCGGAGGGCGCTGCGAGGCCTGCCAAGGCAATGGCCAGATAGCCGTGGAGATGCACTTCCTGCCCACCGTGTACGTCACCTGCGACGTCTGCAACGGCACGCGCTTCATGCGCGAGACGCTCGAAGTTCGCTATCACGGCAAGAATATCTATGAAGTGCTCCAGATGACCGTGGAAGAGGCCGAAATATTCTTCAAGGATATCCCCGCTATCAATGACCGCCTCGAAAGCCTGAACTCCACCGGTCTTCAGTACCTCACGCTCGGCCAGTCAGCAACGACCCTTTCTGGCGGCGAAGCGCAGCGCGTGAAGATAGCATCCGAGCTCTATCGGCCTATCACGATGAAGACCATCTATCTGCTCGACGAGCCGACCGTCGGACTTCACTACGAGGACGTGAAGAAACTCATCGATATCCTGCAGGAGCTCGTGCGTCGCGGAAACACAGTGGTCGTTATCGAGCACAATCTCGATGTCATTAAAAGCGCGGACTATCTCATCGATTTCGGTCCAGAAGGAGGTCTCAAGGGTGGGAAGGTCATCGCGAAGGGAACGCCCGAGGAGATTGCGGAGACAGAAGGCTCGTACACCGGCGAATACCTCGCCAAGATGCTCA